>JBAOIA010000011.1:337353-674706 GCA_037045145.1 Bacteroidia bacterium | reverse complement strand
TATGTGCGGAGGCTTAAGTGTGATTGGCGATTTGTATAAAACAGAAGTTTATGAATTGTGCAGGTATATCAATCGGGATAAAGAAATTATTCCTGAAAATATTTTAACAAAGCCACCTAGTGCAGAATTACGTCCTGGTCAAAAAGACAGCGACTCCTTGCCTGCATACGATGTGCTGGATAAAATATTATTTGAATATATAGAACTGCGTAAAGGCCCAAGAGAATTAATTTCCGAAGGGCATGACGAAACATTGGTCAACCGAATACTCAGCATGGTTAACAGAAATGAATACAAACGCAAACAGTTTGCACCTATATTGCGAATTTCATCCAAAGCATTTGGATTGGGAAGGCGCATGCCCATTGTAGGCAAATATCTTTCTTGATAGAAGTGTATTAGTCTTCAGTTACCGGCACATTAACAGACACCTCAGCATCATTATCAGGAATGGTTACCGGCACTCCGCCTTTTACTCGCTGCGAAATAGCTGCATCCCAGCCTACACCATACAGGTAATAATCTCCACATTTTAAATTTGGAACAGAAAAAAAGTCAATGGTAGTATCGCTGTTCACTACATAGTTATCAAAATCAGATGGAGAGGTACCCGGAAGTTCGCTGCTGCCGTACTTAATAAAAAGTGTATCAGGGTAATTTGCATGTGGTGGAATAATTTTTGAGTGATGCTTTAAATAAACTTTTAAAGAATTTTTTCCTCCTGTTCCTCCATCACAGCCATCATCTTTTTCGCAAGATGTTATTGAGAATACAAGAAAACTTAGTGCGATGAGCTTTGAGATATTTTTCATTTCGAATAATTTATTCATCATTTAATGCTTTCATAAAATTTACGAGGTCTTCTTTTTCCTGTGCAGAAAGATTCAGAGGTCTGATGAGAAAGCTTTTATTAAAATTTGGTTTACCTCCTGAATTATAATGTTCAACAACATCTTCAAGAGTAGCAACACTGCCATCGTGCATATATGGAGCAGTGAGTGCAACATTGCGCAGTGAAGGCACTTTAAATTTCCCTACATCATCATGCAGCGTGGTTATACGTGCCCTGCCTGAGTCAGCATATACTTCATGTAGGCCATTGTTTTTAAAACTAAAGTCTGTAAAATTAAATCCTCCATGACAATGAAAACACTCTGCCCGTTCACCAAAAAATAAATCCATGCCTCTTTTTTCTGAAACTGACAAAGCATCACTTTTTTTCTCATACTGAAACTCATCATACTTTGATTTGCCTGTAAAGAGTGTTCGTTCAAAATTTGCTATGGCCCGTGTTAGTGTAAAAGCCGATGGTCCGCTGTTATATGCTTTTCTAAACAAGGCCGGATAAACAGGATGACTATTCAACCTTTCAACAACTTTCATTACATTAAAATCCATTTCCTCATGCGCTTCTATGGGCGCAGACACCTGTGTTTCTAATGTTGGTGAGCCACCATCCCAAAACATATTTGGCTGATAGGCAGTATTGAGAATTGTCATGGAGTTGCGCAAGGTTGTTCTTCCCTCAATTCCTTCTGCTACTTGAAGTCCATCCGTAAATTTTTTATCGGAATGATGACAACTTGAACAAGATATTGTGCTGTCGCGAGAGAGTATCGGATCAAAAAACAACATTTTGCCTAATGCAATTCTGTTTTTTGTAGGCAGATTATCTTCAGGAATTGGTGGATAAGGAAATCCTAATGGCACTTCCAATTCTAACACATCATTCCCGGTGTCAATAGCATCATCTTTGCGGCATGATGCAAAACCAATTATCCAAAATGATATTGCTGCAAAAGATAATATTCTAAAATACTTAGTATTTGTCATGGTTCAACCGTGTACGAAATAAGCCAGTTATCTGCTATCCTTTCGGCCAATGCTCTTCCCGGGTTGGTATGTGTTATACTTTCTGTTGCAAGATCAACACCTGAGAGCGTTTTTAAAAAATTATATTTAACCGAAATTGTATTGACATCACCTTTCACTGAAAATATGTGATTGAAATTTATTACTCTCACTAATGGATCGCTGCCAATATCGTATGACATTATTCCATTTAAATTTCCAGTAGGAACAGTGTCTGTGTCAACATTGCCTTCTACTTTCATAAAAATATATCCAAAACTCCAACCCCAATGCATACTTACAGGCTGGTAACTTAATGGATTTGATGCATCATAAAGTGCAGGGTCGCCATGATTGATTGCTGAATCAATGCCAACTAAAAAACGAAATCCGGAATAATCTCCAACAGGTACTTCACCAAGAGAATACTGCTCTTTTTCATTGTCAACCAACAATACTTTTCCACTAAGGGGCAACTCCTGACCGTTGGCTTTTATCAAGACAATGTTTGAAATATAATAACGCAGGTTGGTAATTTTAAACTGGCGCCCGGAAGTATCACTGTAAACCTGATTGTAAACAATTCTGTCGTTTCCTATATATTGCCTGAAAGTAAAACTCAGCTCACCAATAGTGTCGGTGTTGGGTATGTTATTCTCATCTGTATCATCTTTTTTGCAAGAGCTAAAACAAAATATCACAGCAACAAACAAAACAGACTTGAAAATATTCATGATAAAAATTTTTATACCCCGAAAATAGAAAATTATTCCATGCTGTAAGCACCTTGCCAGTTATTGGCTATTTTCATTGCCAGTGCCATATTATCCATAGTATGTGTTCCAAACTCGGTGCGCATATCCACATTATTGAGTACTTTCTTCAGGTCGAAAAGAATGCCTATTTCGTAATCGCTATTTGAAGAAACTTCAAAGGCTGATGCACTAAAATCAATAGTACGTTTTAGGTTATCCATGCCTACATGGTAAAAGAAATCGGCATCCGGTGTGCCAATGGCAGCAATAGTAGAGTCGAATTTTCCTTGAAACTCCATGAATATATACCCATTGTTCCACCCCCAGTGAATTGTAGGGTTCTGATAGCTCAAAGGATTTGTTGACGGATAAGAAGCCGGATCAGCATGATTGGTTACAGAATCTAATCCCATTAAAAAACGAAAGCCCTTATACTTTCCTACCGGCACTTTTCCGAGGTTGTACTCCTGAACGCTGGGGTTGGCCAGCAGCACCACATTTGTCAGTGGATAATCTGTTCCGTCATCTTTAATGAGTACAATGTTACTAATATAATATCGGCAATCATCTATTTTAAATTTTCTTCCTGTGTTGTCAGAAAAAACATCATTATAGTTAGCAATCGTGTTTCCAACCAAGGTGTGTAAATGAAAGGACAGCTCTCGCTCTGTTGGCTTGTTGTCTTTATCTTTTTTACATCCGGAAATGCAAAACCCTATTATTGCAATTGCAATTGAAGCAATTATCGTTGTATTTTTTTTCATTTTTTTTAATTTAATATTTGTTGTTTTTTTAGTTAAATGTAAAAGAAAAACCTGTCAGTACTTTAAAACAAATTTCTGCCTGATTTCCATTGAGTGCTTTGAGTATTGGTAGCTGAAACGCAGCATTCAGAGCAAATCGTTTATAATAGATGTCGATTCCGTTATGCAGGTAAGAAATGTTACCACCACTGTTTCCTTGTTTTTCACTCAAGTAAATATCTTTGGCTGCATGTTCCCAGTAAAATCCGATGTTAGGATAGATGTTAAACCTTTTAGAAGTAATCTGATAAAAACCTGTAACATTAGTATTTAGTTTATTTCCAGAGCGAAAGTTTTGTTTGTTTTTTGTTGTAACCATATATGATAGGTTTGCCATTAAACCCGAACGCTTGTACTTCGCAAGATAAATCATACTTATCATAGGATCCCAGCTACCTGTACCGGGTTGGTGTACAAAAGTATGTGATTCACTACCTTCGGGCACATCACAAATTCCGGTAGGTAATTTTATACCCGGACCCACCATCAATCGTTGACCGACTTTATTTTCTTCTGCAGCATTTATATTGAATACTTGATAGTGTGAAACCAACACTACATCACCAATACCCTGATAGGTATTTGTAGTTTCTTTTGATTCATGATTTAGATTATGATGCACCATACCCATAGCATCTGCAGCTTTATCACTCATACCATCACGATTAACTACATATGGTACAGATAAAATAAGTTGTAGTTTTTGGGTGGGGTAATATTGTGCAAATAGCTCATAATTTATCCTGGTTTCAAAAAAATCTTTTTTGGATAAACCCATGCCTTCAAGTTCTGCTGCCGACATTTCAGTTCCCTGGAAGAACCTACTTTGGTTTCTTAATGAAACACTGTTCTTTTTGAAATGCGGATTTAACCCTAGATAACCATTGCAAAAGTCACATGACTGTGCATAATATGGTATTAGAGCCAATAATATAAATATTATTTTTCTCATAATTAATAATTTATGTATTCAACGTAAGAAACCATCAATCTAAATGCTGAGGTTTCGAAATAAAAAATTGAAGAATAAATTATACAGCTGGTGGATGGAATATTGTCTGAAAATATCCTTCGGGTTCGAGGAATGATTTAAAAACCACGAAATTTTGATCGACAAAAAATTCAGAGAAGCTAAAAGGTTCTTCTAATTCAATATACTGCACAATTTCATTTTTCTCCTTAAATGAAGTAAAAGGAATTTCTGCCGATTTTTCTTGCTGTTTTAGTTCTTTTGCCAATCGACAATGACCATTACAATGCATTTCCTTCTTGGACTTATTTTCACACAGTACGGTAGCATAGTAAGTCTTATTTAAGATATAGTGCGCAAAAATTATGCTTTGACAGAATATACTACAAAGAAAAGCAGATGTAAGAATAAATAAAATGGTTCTTTTCACAATTGCAAAATTAGTAAATTGGTAAATAAGATTTATGAGAAAAATCACTTTTCTATGAATCAAATTGTCACATCAACCAGCAACTTCTGTTAATGCAACAACATTATCTATACTCGCCAAACACATTCCTCAAAGTATCAGAAATTTCACCAAGGGAAGCATATTGTTCAACACATTGAATAATAAATGGCATCAAGTTGGTATTATCTTTTGCAGCTGATTCTAAATTGCCTAATGCCTGATTAACTTTTTCATTATTTCTTTCTGAGCGCAATTGTACAAGCTTCTGTATTTGCACTTTTCTGATGGTGTCATCAACAGAAAAGATATCATCAAAAACCGGTTCTTCAACCTGAAACTTATTTACGCCAACAATAACTTTTTCGCCTGTTTGAATTGCATTTTGATAATTATAAGATGACTCTGCAATTTCATTTTGGATATAGCCTGCTTCAATAGCTGCAACAGCACCTCCCATGTCATCAATTTTTCTGATGTAATCCCAGGCTTTTGCTTCTACGTCATCCGTTAGCGATTCAATATAAAAAGACCCGCCAAGAGGATCTACAGTTTGTGTGACTCCACTCTCATAAGCAATAACCTGTTGTGTTCGCAGTGCAATGCGTGCTGCATTTTCTGTTGGCAACGACAGTGCTTCATCAAAACCATTGGTATGCAAGGACTGTGTTCCACCAAGCACTGCACTTAGTGCCTGCATGGTGACACGCATAATGTTATTCTGTGGTTGCTGTGCTGTTAAGGTACTACCTCCGGTTTGTGTATGAAAACGGAGCATCATAGCTTTTGGGTCAGTGGCACCAAGCTCTTTAGTTATAGTTGCCCACATTCTTCGTGCTGCACGAAACTTGGCTATCTCTTCAAAGAAATTATTGTGTGCATTGAAGAAGAAAGAAATTCGTTTTGCAAAAACGTTGATATCTAATCCTGCATCAATAGCTGCTTTTAAATAGGCTTTACCATCAGCTAAAGTAAATGCCAATTCCTGCACAGCGGTACTTCCTGCTTCGCGAATATGGTAACCGGAAACAGAAATTGTATTCCACTTTGGAACTTCTTTACTGCAGAAATCAAAAATGTCAGTAATGATGCGCATACTTGGTTTAGGTGGATAAATGTAGGTGCCTCGTGCTGCATACTCTTTCAGAATATCATTTTGTATTGTTCCTGATATTTTAGAGAGGTCTGCCCCTTGTTTTTTTGCCAAAGCAATGTACATACTCAACAAAACGGCAGCTGTTGAATTGATGGTCATAGAAGTGGTGATATTCTGTAATTGTATGTCATCAAACAGCAATTCCATATCGCGCAAAGAGTCAATTGCCACACCCGATTTTCCAACTTCGCCTTCTGAAAGTTCATGATCGGAGTCGTAGCCAATTTGTGTAGGCAAATCAAAAGCAACTGACAAACCTGTGGTTCCTTGTTTCAGCAAATAGTGATAGCGCTTGTTGGATTCTTCGGCAGTAGAAAAACCAGCGTACTGCCGCATAGTCCATAATTTGCTTCTATACATATCGGCTTGTACGCCTCGTGTAAAAGGAAAC
Organism: Bacteroidia bacterium; assembly: GCA_037045145.1. Lineage (NCBI taxonomy): Bacteria > Pseudomonadati > Bacteroidota > Bacteroidia > Bacteroidia bacterium. Next base: position 668,332 of record JBAOIA010000011.1, on the reverse strand, counting down.
TTTGCCGGAAGTTCGTCCATAGGATTACACTTTGTGTAAACCTGTTTAATCTCAATACCGGAATCGGTTTGTATAGGTTGTGGAATTTCTTTATGTGCCATCATGCAAAGATGCTAAGAAAACTCCATTATTTGAAAAGCTACAAAATGTGGTTGCTTAACAGATTTTTATTCTTTATAGCACTATTGCTACTATTTATTTTTTATCTTAGCTACTTTATGAAAGTATTTTTAATACTTTGAATTTATGTTATGAAGTTACCTAAAGGCATATCTGATATTTTACATGAAACAGGGCAGCTGTCATCTTTTGTAATTCGCTTTTTTAAAGATGGATTTAAGCCACGCTATGAGTGGGAAGAGCTTTTTAAACAAGCCTTTATAAACGGCTATAAGTCATTACCACTAGTAGGCATTACGGCATTCATTATGGGTCTTGTTCTTACCGTACAATCACGACCCACATTAGCAGAATTTGGTGCAACATCATGGCTCCCTGCAATGATTGCTATTTCAATTGTACGGGAAATAGGTCCTGTAATAACTGCATTGATCTGTGCAGGCAAAATTGGCTCAAGTATAGGAGCTGAACTTGGTTCCATGAAAGTTACTGAACAGATTGATGCCATGGAAGTTTCAGGTACAAATCCTTTTAAATTTCTAGTTGTTACACGTGTTCTAAGTATTGCATTTATGTTACCCATATTGGTTATTCTGGCAGATTTAATTGCTATTTATGCTTGCTATATTGGTGTTAATTTTAAAGATGTGGTAAGTTGGAAATTATTTTATAACAAGGTTTTCAATTCACTTGAGTACAGTGATTTTATTCCTGCTTTAGTTAAATCATTCTTTTTTGGTTTAACTATCGGACTTGTAGGCTGTTTTAAAGGATATAACTCTCAAAAAGGAACAGAAGGTGTTGGACACGCTGCAAATTCTGCAGTAGTAGTATCTTCATTAATTATTTTTATTCTTGATTTAATAGCTGTTCAGATAACTGATTTATTGGGCTTGAACTGATGACGGATAACGCTAATATCATTCTTAAAATAAAGGGGCTTAGCATAGCTTTTGGCAGTAATGTAGTGTTAAACAATTTTAATTTGGAGTTAGTCAAGGGTGAAAATATTGTTGTATTGGGAAAATCAGGCTCAGGAAAATCTGTATTGATAAAATGTATTGTTGGACTATTGAAACCTAATAAAGGAAATATCTATGTCTTTGGCACCAACATACTAGAATTAGATCAGGAATCGTTAGATAAGATTCGTACTAAAATTGGTTTTCTATTTCAGAACAGTGCATTGTACGACTCAATGACTGTACGAGAGAACCTTGAATTCCCTATGCGAAGACACTGGATTTCCTTAACACCCTCTGAAGTTAAGTATCTTGTTGAAGAATCTTTAGATAACGTAGGTCTCCTTCATGCCATCAATATGATGCCTTCTGAATTATCAGGCGGTATGCGTAAACGAATTGGAATTGCACGCACACTGATTATGAAGCCGCAGCTTATTCTTTATGACGAACCTACAACAGGTCTCGACCCGATAACAAGTAGGGAAATTGTACAACTCATGCTCGATCTACAAAATAAATATCATACTTCTTCAGTAATAATTTCGCATGACATGTCAGTAGCAAAACTTACAGCTAACAAAATTATTGTTCTTCTTGATGGCAAGAACTATGCGGAAGGAACGTATGATGAATTAAAAAAATCATCTGATAAAAATATTAATCAATTTTTTGAATTTGCATCATGAGCGATACGAAAACAAACAATATTAAATTAGGACTCTTCGTTCTGTCGGGACTGCTGGTGTTGGTAATTACACTCTATATGATTGGAAGCAAACGCAGTGTTTTCAGCAAAACAATTGAGATAGGGGCAGTGTTTCAGAATGTAAATGGACTTATGCCCGGGCACAATGTGCGTTATGGTGGCATTGACATCGGCACAGTTCAGAAGATCATTTTTGAAAGTGATTCAGCCATAACAGTAAAAATGATTATTGAAAAGAAGATGGCTCCTTATATTAAAAAAAATGCCATTGCCAGTATTGGAACCGATGGATTGATGGGTAATAAACTTGTCAACATAAACTCGCTACCTGCGCCATCTCCTTCAATTGAAGAAGGTGATGTTTTATTGTCATTACGTCCTGTCGAATCTGATGAGATGATCCGTACACTGAATGAAACTAACGATAATCTGGCCGTCATTACCTCCGACCTTAAAGGATTGGTACAGCGGTTTAATAAGAATAATAATCTTATTACACTTATCTCAGATTCAGCTGTAATTAAAAATTTAAGACAATCTATTCAGTCAATCAATTCAGCCACAAATAACATTGATAATTTTACAAAAGATATTAATGATATAACAAACGGTGTTCAAAATGGCAAAGGCGTTTTAGGTAAACTTATAGCTGACAGTATTTCTGAAAATAAATTAACCATACTGTTAACTAACCTACAACAACTTTCCGATTCGTTAAATGCAGCTACCAACAACATCAATCAGTTTTCCAGCCTTCTTGTTAATGGGCAAGGCACTGCACAGGCCTTACTTACTGACACTATCATGAAAAATGATTTTAATGAAACTTTAAATCAGTTAAAGAAAAGCTCCTTTCTACTTGAAGAAGATTTAAAAGCCATTCAGAAGAATTTCTTGTTTCGAAAATATTTCAAACAAAAAGAAAAGAAGAAATAATTTCTATTTCAAAATGACTTTATGCCGAGTTTTGTATTTGAAAGGCATCATTGAAATTAGCCCTTTGTCACTATTGAATGTTAAAAAAAATCAACTAAAGCGGTGTGCTGATTTGTTTAGTTCTTCCGATGGCAGCGACTTAAAATATTCGTAAGTAATCTTTAAACCTTCTTCACGCGAGACCTTAGGTGTCCATCCCAATATTTCTTTAGCACGTGTAATATCAGGCTGTCTTTGTTTAGGATCATCCTGTGGCAATGGTTTATAGACTATTTTTTGTGTGGTGCCTGTAAGTTTGATAATCTCTTCGGCAAATTGCTTTATAGTTATCTCCACAGGGTTACCAATATTAACGGGTTGTGAATAATCGCTGTGCAGCAAACGGAAGATACCTTCTATCAAATCGTCAACATAACAAAACGAGCGCGACTGACTGCCATCACCAAAAACGGTAAGATCTTCACCACGCAATGCCTGACCAACAAATGCAGGTAATGCACGGCCATCATTCAGACGCATACGAGGTCCATAGGTGTTAAAAATTCTTACAATACGTGTTTCTAATTTATGATAGGTATGATAGGCCATGGTTATGGCTTCCTGAAATCTTTTGGCTTCGTCATACACACCACGCGGCCCAATAGGGTTTACATTTCCCCAATAGTCTTCACTTTGTGGATGCACCAATGGGTCACCATAAACTTCAGAAGTACTGGCCACTAATATGCGTGCTTTTTTTGCTAATGCAAATCCAAGTAAATTATGCGTTCCTAAAGAGCCTACTTTTAATGTCTGAATAGGAATTTTAAGATAGTCTATCGGTGATGCAGGTGATGCAAAATGCAGAATATAATCTATCTTACCGGGTACATGCACAAACTTGGAAACATCGTGATGGTAAAAATCGAACTCACGCAGTTTAAAGAGATGTGCAATATTGTTTAAATCACCGGTGATTAAGTTGTCCATTCCAACAACATGATAACCTTCGCGAATGAAACGGTCGCATAGGTGTGATCCTAAAAATCCGGCTGCACCGGTAATTAATATTCTTTTTGTCATGGTTTTACCGTTTGACGGCCAATGCTATTGTAATAATAACCTGCTTCCTGCATCTTTTGCGGCTCGTACAAATTGCGTCCGTCAAAAATTACTTTACCTTTTAGCGTTGATTGCATTTTATCAAAATCAGGTGTTCTGAAGGCACTCCATTCTGTAGCTATCAACAAAGCATCGGCACCTTCTAATGCATGGTACTCATCATTAGCAAACTCAATTTTATCTCCAATCTGTTTTTTTACATTGTCCATTGCCTCCGGGTCGAATGCTCTTATTGTGGCACCTGCTTTTGTAAGCAAGTCAATAATATATAGTGATGGTGCTTCGCGAATATCATCGGTGTCGGGCTTAAATGCAAGACCCCATAACGCAAAACGTTTACCTTTTACATTGCCCCCATAATATTCCAATACTTTTTCTGCAAGCAACATTTTTTGTTTGTTGTTTACAGTCATCACCGATTGCAAAATACTAAAGTCATATCCATACTTTCCTGAGGTATGTTCCAATGCCTGCACATCTTTTGGGAAACAACTTCCACCATATCCAATACCGGCAAACAAAAACCGTTTTCCTATTCTGTCGTCAGAGCCTATGCCTATACGCACTGCATCTACATTGGCTCCTACTTTTTCGCAAAGATTGGCAACCTCATTCATAAAAGTAATTTTTGTTGCCAGAAATGAGTTGGCTGCATACTTTGTTAATTCTGCACTGCGCTCGTCCATAAAATATATTGGATTTCCCTGACGCAGAAACGGAGCATAAAGCTCTCCCATAACTTTCTTTGCTTTCTCTGAACGTGTTCCGATAACTACACGATCGGGTTTCATAAAATCATCCACTGCAAATCCTTCGCGCAAAAATTCAGGATTTGAGATGACATCAAATTCTCCTTTATAATTTTTTGCTATTGCATCTCTTACTGCTTCGGCAGTACCAACAGGCACGGTGCTTTTGTTAATGATTATTTTATAGCCTTCAAGCATTTTTCCTAATTGGTCGGCAACACCAAGCACATAGGATAAATCGGCAGAGCCATCTTCACCGGGAGGCGTGGGCAATGCAAGAAATATAATTGATGAATGTTTAACTGCATCTGCAAGCTGCGTGGTAAACGACAAACGATTTTGTCTGATATTTCTTTCGAACAATACATCAAGATGTGGTTCATAGATTGGAATTTTTCCTTGTTTCATACTATCAACCTTTGCCTGATCTATATCTACACAAACTACATGATTGCCCATTTCGGCAAAACAAGTTCCGGTAACTAAACCTACATAACCTGTACCTACAACTCCAATGTTCATATTAAAATTCTATTCGGATAAAACTATTTTCTATTTACAAAATTCAAGTACTGCTCGCGTAATATATTCCAATTGCTCTTCATCTAATTCCGTATGCATTGGTAATGACAATACATTAGCACAAAGTTTTTCTGTTACCGGAAACTGTCCTTCTTTATAACGTTCATCTTTATAAGCCTTTTGCATATGCAATGGAATAGGATAATAAATCATGGCCGGAATTTCCTTCTCTGCCAGATATTGCCTTAACTCATCACGGTTAACGCCATTAAGCACCAAGGTATATTGATGAAAAACGTGAGTAGAGTTTTTACTTCTTTCGGGTGTTGTTATTTTTGAATTGCCATTAAATGCCTTATCATAATATGCTGCTGCTTTTTGTCGTGCGGCAGCATAACTGTCAAGATGTTTTAATTTTACTCTTAAAATTGCTGCCTGAATACTGTCAAGTCTTGAATTTACACCAATTTCATCATGTACATACTGAACAGACTGACCATGGTTAGCAATCATTCTTATTTTCTTTGCCAGAGTATCATCATTGGTAAAAAGTGCTCCGCCATCGCCCATACAACCTAAATTTTTACTCGGAAAAAATGAAGTGCAGCCAATGGTTCCTATTGTACCGGCTTTTTGTTTTCTGCCATCAGAGAAAGTGTAATCTGCACCAATGGCTTGTGCCACATCTTCAATTACGTAAAGCTTGTGCTTAGCAGCAATTTTCATAATGGGTTCCATATCGGCACATTGACCAAATAAATGCACCGGAACAATTGCTTTTGTTTTTGGTGTGATGGCTTTTTCGATAGCTGCCGGATCTATTGAGAATGTACCGGGAATAACTTCCACTAAAACAGGTTTTAATTTTAGTAATGCTATTACTTCTGCCGTAGCCACATAAGTAAAACTTGCTGTTATCACTTCATCACCGGGTTGAAGATTGAGTGCCATCATGGCTATCTGCAAAGCATCTGTTCCATTTGCACAATTTATTACATGACCTACACTCAAATATTTTTCCAGCTCTGCCTGAAAAGCTTTAACCTCAGGTCCGTTTATGTAGGCCGATGAAGTAACTGTGTCAGAAATAGCTTTATCAACTTCAGGTTTTATTTTTTGATATTGACTAATCAGGTCAACCATGTGGAGTTTTTTCATCACATTACAAATTTGAGGCAGCGAAGATACTATTTAGCCTTGTTATAGCCTATTAACACAATGCTAAGGTTTTAAAAAGTACAGACAAATTTAAATCGTTGTTGTAAAAGTGATTAAACTTGCTGACTTTAGCCCACAAGCATGAATCTGATTATCAAAATAGCATCGCGTTACCTCATAGGCAAGAAATCGCATAACATTGTCAATTTGGTTAGTCTGGTTTCTATTGCCGGTGTGTTTACAGGCACTATGGCATTGATTGTGGTATTAAGTGTATTCAACGGATTTGGTAATCTGGTAATTTCACTTTACGACACCTTCGACCCTGACATTAAAATTACAGCTGTAAAAGGAAAAACTTTTAATACAGACGCCATTAATCTTGAAACGATTAATGCAATAAACGGAATTCAGTATGCCGCTTTTACCATAGAGGAAAACTGCCTTGCCCGATATGGAGAAAAACAAGACATTGTTACATTAAAAGGCATGGACAGCGAGCTGATGAAAAAAAACGGACTTAGCAAAGCCGTGATTACCGGTTTGCCGATTCTGAAAAGCGGTGAACGCAACTTTGCCATTATTGGAAGTGGTGTTGCCTATGCACTCTCTGTAAACATGAACACGACCAATGAGCCTCTGATGCTTTATCTCCCTGACAAAAATTTTACTTCACCAAGTGACGTTGAAAATTCATTAAGACAGATGAACATTACCGTTGGTGGAATTTTTGCCATTCAACAGGATTTTGATTCTAAATATATTTTAGCACCAAGGTCTTTTGTTCAGGAGTTTATTGATGCAGAAGGGAAAGCATCAGCAATGGAGATTATGCTCAAACCCGGTGTTGATGAAGCTGCCATAATTCAGAAAATAAAGGAAATTACCGGAAATGACTTTTCTGTTAAGAACCGTGTTCAACAACATGAGTTTCTATACAAAATTCTGAGTTCAGAGAAATGGGCTGTTTTTCTTATTCTCTCTTTTATTATGGTCATCGGAATTTTTAATATTCTGGGAACACTAACCATGCTTGTGATAGAGAAAAAGAAAGATATTATTATTCTTAAAAATTTGGGTGCCGGTTTCACAATGGTTAAAAAAATATTTTTCATGGAGGGCATTTTAATTACCCTTGTGGGTGTGGTTGGCGGTTTGTTTGCCGGTGGCATCATTTGTTTTATGCAACAACATTTTCATCTCATCAAATTAGGTAATGCCGATTCGTTTGTTGTGGAAGCCTATCCGGTTCAAATGCAAGTTACCGATTTTATCAGCGTCTTTTTAGTAGTATTTTGCATAGGTGCACTTGCTTCCTATTTTATTGCGACACACTTGGTAAAAAAGCAATATTCCGAAACCGGAAAGGTGTAGAATGGTTAACTAAAAAAAATGACACTGTTAAACTACCGGTATTTTTATTCCCACAAGAAAAACAATCGCGTATTTTAATAACAAGATACATTCTAATTGAAACGATCATTATTCCTAAAAAGAAATAAAAATGGCTGTCCTTTCTAGACAGCCATTTCCAGTTAAATTATTCTAAGAAATTATTTTTTCGCTACCCCTTCATGTGCATTTCCACCAAGGTCAATTACAATTGGTGTTGAAATACAGAGTGAAGAATAAGTTCCGATGATACGTCCGATGAGAAGTGCAAAAATGAAGCTGCGTATTACTTCTCCACCGAAAATAAAGATTACAATCAATACAAAGAAAACAGTTAATGTAGTGTTGATGGTTCGGCTTAAGGTGGCATTCAATGCTTCGTTAATAATTTGCTTATCATCGGCAGTATGATGATGTCCGAGATATTCGCGGATACGGTCAAATACAACTACAGACTCTGTCATTGTGTAACCCATTACCGTCAGGATAGCTGCAATAAAGTGCTGATCTATTTCAAGTGCTACAGGAATAATACCTGAGAGCAATGTAAAGAATGACAATACAATTAACACATCATGGAACAATGCAACCACAGCACCAAGTCCATATTGCCATTTTTTGAATCGGATAAAGATGTAAACGAACATCAGGGCACATGAAATCAAAACAGCCCAAACTGCGCTTTGCTTTATATCATCTGCAATAGTTGGTCCTACTTTTTGAGATGAAATAATATTTTTTGTTTTGAAAGTTTCAAAATCAGGTGCTGTTCCATAAAGTGGTGTCAACCCTTTATAAAGTTTGTCAACGATAACATTCTCCACATTGGATGCTGTATCGTGAATAAGATAGGCTGTTGTAATTTTAAAACGATCTGTAGTACCTACTGATTTTACTTCAGGTGCTTCAACCAACTGAGGCTCCAATGCCATTCTGATGTCTTCTGTAGAAAGACTTTTATCCATCTGAATGGTGTAGGTGCGTCCACCTTCAAAATCAACACCGTAATTCAATCCTTTTATTGCGAAAGAAACGATACCTGCAATGATGACAATTGAGGATAGGATATAATATTTCTTTCTGTTGTCAACAAAGTTGAAGTGAATGTTTTTGTAAATATTATTAGAGAACTCATTACCGAAAGAAATAGGCTTGTTTTTATCAAGCATCCCTTCAAAAATGAGTCTTGAAAGCAACACCGCAGAAAATAATGATGTGAGTACACCTATTACCAATGTAGTAGCAAATCCTTGCACCGGTCCAGAACCGAATATATAAAGTACTATACCCAAAATGAGCAATGTGATGTTTGAGTCAAGGATGGAAGGCATGGCATGTTTAAAACCATCAGAAACAGCAAGCCTTATTCCTTTACCTGCTTTTAACTCTTCGCGTACACGCTCAAAAATAAGAATGTTGGCATCCACAGAAAGACCTATGGTGAGGACGATACCCGCAATACCCGGAAGTGTAAGAACAGCACCTAACGATGCAAGCACTCCCATGATAAAGAAAATGTTGGCAAACAATGCAATGTTGGCTACCCAACCTGCACGCATATAATAGAATCCCATAAACAACAGAATCACTACAAATGCACCGGCAAAAGACATCCAACTGTTTTGGATAGCCTCTTCACCAAGTGATGGACCCACAATGGCTTCTTCAACAATTCGTGCCGGAGCAGGAAGTTTACCTGCCTTTAGAATGTTAGCCAAATCCTGTGCTTCTGAGATTTCGAAGTTTCCGGTGATGGAAGAACGACCACCTGCAATTTCTCCCTGTACATTCGGGAAAGAATAAACATAATTATCAAGAACAATAGCAATACTCTTTCCAACGTTTTCGCCTGTAAGTCTTTTCCAGGTCTTAGCACCTTCAGGATTCATTGACATAGAAATTTCCGGTGAGCTGTTAAACTGTCCAAAATCCTGTCGGGCATCTGTAATTACAGAGCCGTCCATTGGTGCTTTGCCATCGCGGCTTTTTACTTTAATGGCAACTAACTCTAAAAACTTAGATTCTTTTGTAGGTGGCTTGGCTGTCCATAACAAACGCAAATCGCGTGGAAGAATATTTTTTATTTCGGGGCGTTCCAGAATTTCACGCAGCTTACCGGTGTCTTTAATAGCAGCATAACCTACTACCGGACCTTTGCGGTATTCGCTTTGGTTTTGTGCATTGGTAAAAATTGCCGGAGTAAGCAGTGCAAACAATGGGTTCTCTTTAGAGAATTTTGCAAACTGTGCACTGGAAGAAGTGTCTTTTGCAGCAGCTGTATCGCTCTCTAATTTGCTGAGTAGTGCAGGTTTTTTCATTGCACCGGTATCTGCAGCGGCAGTTAAAGAATCACCGGTAGCAGCAACAGTTGTATCTGATTTTGCAGTAGAATCTGTTGGTACAGGTGTTTCAAGTGCAGCAAGTTTCTTATTTACTGCTTCTAACTGTGGAAATATTTCTGCATTATCATAGGTTTCCCAAAACTCAAGCTGTGCAGTTCCTTGTAGCAGTTTACGCACACGATCAGGCTCTTTTACTCCTGGTAGTTCAATCAATATACGACCGCCACCCAATTGCTGAATGTTGGGTTGTGTTACACCGAATTTATCAATACGTGTGCGAAGAATATTGTAGGTGCGACTGATGGCAGCATCAGCTTCTGATTGTATAACTTTAACTACTTCGGCATTTGTAGAGTTGAAGTTTACTCTGTTCTGCAAATCCATAGTGCTGTATAGTGCAGCAAGTTTGGCTCCCGGATTGTTACGCTCAAAAGCTTCACCAAACAGTTGCACCAAACCTTTCTGACTGGTTCGCTGAGCCTGATGTGCATCATCTAAAGCTTTTACCAGCATTGGATCGTTAGGGTTGTTGGCCATGTTGCGAATCAGGTCAGTAACGCTCACTTCCATCGTTACGTTCATACCTCCCTTTAGGTCAAGACCCAGGTTGATTTCACGTTCCTTACATTCCTGATAGGTGTATTTTTTAAAGCCAAGATTATAAGCTGTTAACTGACTGATAGAGTCAATATAGGCTTTGTATGCTTCGGGGTTGCCATTAGTTGCCTCATGTGCCTTGCTTTCAATACGGTTTGTTACTATGGTAAACGACAACTGAAACAGACAGATGATGGATACCAGAATGGCTAAAAATTTAATTGCGCCTTTACTTTGCATGAATAATTGATTTTTTCGGTATTTTTTTAAGAGCGGCAAATATAAAGGTTTTTAACAAACCTAAGGCATGGTATATATCTCTGTTTTTCAGCATACTGCACATTTTCAAAACCATCGTAATGTGCAAAAACACGCTGTTAAACTATTGCCTGTCAGTAACAAAATAAATTTGGTTCGGTAACAAAGGTTTTATTTTATCACTGTAAATCTAAGCCTACATATCAATTCAGAAGAGGTTTGGAATTCCACTTAGTTCTACAGCTTTGATTCTAAGCTCCCGGCTGTAAGTTGTTCTTTCTCTTTTCATGCGTTAAAATTAATCTACAGGGGCTTATCTTTTTTGTCCACACAAAGATGGGAACTCTAGGGGTCAATTGCCGACAGCATCGGCAAACCTTATTTTGTAGGGCAACAAACTCAGGGAGGTGACATCTATGCTGTAAAAACCAAACTCCTGCACCACCTTTCCGGTGATGCGGTAGCAACCCTTTCCGCGAAAAGGATATTGCTTCACTACGTTAGGAAAGTGTGTGGTGTCAATCCACTGTCCGTTGTGGTCTAAAAAAGTACCAAACGCCATGGGCTGTCCATGCTTGGTGCGTGTGGGTTTGCGTGTCACAAAATAACCTGCAATAGCAACGGTTCTGCCACAATGCTGCGGCAACTCCGAAGCCAGTGCAACAAAATTTATTTCATTGCATAGGAGCGGCTCTGCCGTGAGCAACTCAAATGGCGAGCATAACGGAAAGCCCAGCATTTCTATTTCATCCCAGGTGTCGTCTGTTTGGCTGCTATGAAGTTCGGGTAGTGTAAAGTGCTGTTGTTCGGCTTCAAATAATTGCCTTGCCGTACAGGTTTTTTTCTCATGACCAATAATTTCGTGAATGTCCCATAGCAATTGCTGCTTGGTTCTGCCCGTAAAACGTAAAGCATTTATGCGTATGAGCAGCCGCAACTGCTCCAATGAAATTTCTACCCGTTGCATAAAACCTGCCAGCGAAGTAAAAGAGCCTTCCTGTGTTCTTGCCTTCAAAATATTTTCAACGGTTTTTGTTTCCAGCTCACCCACCAAATGAAATCCGAGATAAATATTTTTTCCGCTGATGGTGGTTTCATAAGCACTGTGGTTTACATCGGGTGCCAAGAATAATGCCTCCGTTCAGGCGGGCCTCATGCACATAAAACTCAGCTGCGTAAAACCCTCCACCGTTGTTGATACATGCCACCATATACTCAAGTGGAAAATACGTCTTTAAAAACATACACTGATAGCTCTCTACGGCATAAGAGGCAGAGTGCCCCTTGCTGAAGGCATATCCGGCAAACGATTCAATCTGCCGCCACACCTCAGCAGTAGTGCCGGGCGCATGTCCCTTTTGTGCGCAGCCTTTAAAAAAAGCATCTTTCACTTTCTCAAACTCTGCACGGCCACGGTATTTGCCACTCATACCTCTGCGCAGCATGTCGGCCTCAGTAAGTGTAAGTCCTGCAAAATAATGTGCTACCTTAATCACATCTTCCTGATAAACCATCACACCAAAAGTTTCGCGCATCAACTCCTCCATCATCGGATGTATGTAGGTTCTGCGGCTTATGTCATGAAACCGCATAATGTATTCGCGCATCATGCCGCTTTGTGCCACCCCGGGACGAATGATCGAACTGGCGGCCACTAAGTCGAGATATGTTTTTGCTTTTAGCTTCTTTAGCAACATACGCATGGCAGGGCTTTCCACATAAAAACATCCCATCAGGTTTGCCTGTTCAAGATTATGTCTCACAGCCTCATCTTCCTTAAACCGTTTGATGTTGTGTATATCCACTTTGATTTTTTGGTTTTGCTCTATGATGATTACAGCATCTTTTACTTTTCCCAGTCCACGCTGCGACAGGATATCAAATTTATAAAGGCCTAGATCTTCAGCTTCGAGCATGCTGAACTGTGTAAGCGGAAATCCTTTGGGCGGATTGTCTAAAGCAGTGTAATATGTCATTGGTTTTTCTGAGATGAGAATACCTCCTGCATGAATGCTCAGGTGTGCAGGCAGGTCTATGATGCGCTGTGCATACTGCAAAACCAAACGGCTGATAGGGTCTTTTTTTTCATTGCCATGCTCAAAAAAAGAATCTATCTCTGCCTTGGGCAACCCAAAAACTTTTCCCAGCTCGCGTATGGCTGCATCGCGCTGAAAGGTGCTGTAGGTAGCCAGCAAGGCAACATGCTCTCTGCCAAAAGTGCTGCGGTTAAAGATGTAGTCAATCACATCATCGCGTTCGTTCCAGCTGAAATCAATGTCGAAGTCGGGAGGGCTGGTGCGCTGCGGATTGATAAACCGCTCGAAGTACAAGTCGAGGTCTATGGGGTCAACATCGGTAATGCGCAGCAGGTAGGCTACCATGCTGTTGGCACCACTGCCACGACCTACATAAAAATAGTTTTTGCTTTGTGCATAGCGCACAATGTCGTGATTGATGAGAAAGTAGGACGAATAACCCAGCTCGCCAATCATCTGAATCTCTTTTTCAAAACGGTCAATAATGGTGTCGTCAGTATTTGGGTAGCGATAACTTAAGCCCTCATAACAAAGGCTCATCAGTTTGTGATGATCACGTTTGGCACTGCCCAAAAAATATTTTTTGTTTTTGTTTTTTCCAAATTCAAAATCAATATAACATTGTTCCAAAAGCTGTGATGCCCTGGCAAGCAACTGAGGGTAGTGCCTGTAAATATGTTGCATCTCGTCAGCCGAATACATTACCTCCTGCTGTGGTGCCTGTTCTGTCTGAGGCAACTTACTCAGCAAGGTATTGTTGGCAATAGCCCGCAGCAGCCGGTGTGTGTTAAAGTCTGTTTTGTGGCGAAATGTAGCAGGAGCAAAAGCCACTGACTGATGTAGGTTTTTTTGTTTTGACGAAAAATCAAACCGCAGCAAATCTTCCGGTCGTATTCCAATAAATTCATGACTGAGGAGCTGATTGCTTTCGTCAGCAGTTGACCATTGTGAGCAGGAGTAAACTACAAACACATTTTCAAAAGCAGGAGCACGCTGCGGAAAAGGCTCACCGGAGTTTAAATGATGCGTTAAAAAGCGGTTCAACTCATGAAAGCCTTCGTTGTTTCGGGCAATACCGGTAAATACTTGATTCATGCCATTTCTGAAATCAATGCCGGCAACAGGATGAATGTTATAGTGCGAAGCCATACGAAAAAAATCAGCAACGCCTGATGTATTGTTGATGTCAGTAATAGCCAAGGAGCCTAAGCCTTTTTGTGCAGCTGTTTGCAGCAGCACTTCCGGGTCGAAAATGCCGTACTTAAAAGAAAAGCAGGTGTGGCAACAAAGGTGCATGGTGAGATAACAACATTTATTTAAAAACAGACGATGGGTTTGATTACAGCAAAAACAATGCTTACATTACAATCATTTGTACGGTTGTAATATAATCTTTTTATTCGGTAAGCTATTTTTAAAAAAGATAAATGCGTGTAAACAGAATGTTTACATTTGAGCTAATTAATTCACCCTTCTTACTATTTAACACGCTTCCGGATTTTATTTGCTTTCCGGTGTTTTACTCAATCCATTAAACGGATTAAATCCGCGCAGCGAAAAATTCATAGCAGCGGCACGTTGAATTTTGTCTTCGCCAAAGCGCAGGCGCAGGTTGTCCATAGCCTGATAGAGGTTGATGATTTCTTCGCTGTCTTCAAACAGATTGATTTGATGTCCGCCCCCCACCAGGTGGCTGAACTTTACGCCCACCAGACGAATGAGCAGTCTGCGGTTAAACAGTTTGCCGAACAAATCTTTAACATGTTTGATGATGATGTGGTCGCAGCCGGTGTAGGGAATACGGCATTGCATGGTATGTGTGTCGAAATTGCTGTAGCGTATTTTCACAGCAACGCAGGAGGTGACCTTATGCTCGCTGCGCAGGCGGAAGCATAGTTTCTCCGTCATGGCAATGAGGATGTGTTGCAGACGCTGCACGTCAATAGTGTCCTGCTCAAAAGTTTCTTCTGTGCTCATGCTCTTCTGCTCATGATATGGCTCAACGGGTGTGGTGTCAATGCCGTTGGCCTTTTTCCAGATGGTAGTTCCGTTTTCGCCCAGCACACGCTCCATCAGTTCTACAGGCATTTCCTGTACGGTTTTTACTTTCTCTACACCCATGCTGCGCAGCAGTGTGTAGGTCTTTTCGCCCACCATAGGAATTTTTCGTACCGACAGCGGAGCTAAAAAAAATTTCTCTTCGCCACAGTTCACCTGCATCTGATTGTTGGGCTTTGCTTCATCGGTAGCAATTTTACTTACGGTTTTGTTGGCACTCATACCAAAAGAAATAGGCAGCCCTGTTTCGCGCATGATGCGTTGCCTAAGCTCTGTAGCATGTTTGTAGCAGCCAAAGAACCGATCCATGCCGGTAAGGTCCATATAAAACTCGTCAATACTGCTGCGCTCATACAAGGGCACACTTTCGCAAATAATTTCATTCACCATATCAGAATGCTTGCTGTAGGCATCATAGTCGCCCCGAACAATAATAGCTTCCGGACACAGGCGCTTTGCCTGCTTAATGGGCATGGCAGAGTGCACACCAAATTTTCGTGTTTCGTAACTGCATGCTGCCACTACGCCACGCTCACCACCACCCACAATAACGGGTTTGTTGTTCAACTCCGGATGCAGCAGCCGCGAAACCGACACAAAAAAACAGTCGAGGTCCATGTGTGCTATGGTACGGTTAAAGTTCTCAGCCATGATTATATTACAAACAATCTGATGCCTGCAATATAGCCGGTCTTGCAATTGCTTTGTTTGGCAACAGCATTTTTATTTTTTTAAGTTATTAGCTGTGAGTCAAAAAAGTTAAAGAGTGGTAAAAATATTCAGGCTATTCAAAAACAACTATATTTGAAACAATATGCAAAAAATATTTCACATACTGTGGTGCTTATGTTTTACACTATCAATGCAGGCACAACAGGTAGAATTAAAAACGATTCAATTACCCGTTCAGGTAAGCATTCGCACAATGCAGGCAATAAATGACAGTGTAGTGTGGTTTGCAGCAAACAGAGGTGTTTGGGGTTTCACAAAAGATGGTGGCAACAACTGGTATATAGACTCCATAGCCGTTGATGGAAAATATCCTGAGTTCCGGTCAATGGCTGCATTAAATGATTCAACGGTATTGTTATTGAGCATTGACTCACCGGCATATCTTTTCCGAACCAACAACTATGGCAACAAGTGGCAACGTGTTTACAGCAATTTCAGCAAGGGAATTTTTTTTGACAGCATGACCTTTAAAGATTCTTTGCATGGCATTGCCATAAGCGACCCCATTGACGGGCATTTTATGATTATTAAAACAACCGATGGCGGCAACAAATGGCAAGAGGTTAAAGTAACTGTGCCGGCAGAAAATGGTGAAGGATGTTTTGCCGCAAGCAATACCAACTTGTTTTGGCAACAAAACACACTGATTTTTGCAACCGGTGGCAGCACCTCAAGACTTTTTACCTCTGATAATGATGGTGCATCATTCCTTCCACAAAACACCCCTATGCTTAGTGGCAGTACCATGACAGGAATTTTCACCATGTATTTTGAAAACAAGACAAATGGTTTAATTGGCGGAGGCAACTATCTGCAATCAGACACTACTCCAACCTTGTATCAGACAAACAATGGTGGCAAAACATGGCAACCTATAAAACTTCCGGAAGGTGCTTTTGTATCATGCGCTAAAACAATAAAAACAAAAAAAGACAACTACATCATTGTAACCGGGCATAACGGCACGTATTTAATTGACAGTCGGCATCACATTAAAGACATTAAAAACATTGAAAATCAAATTTTACCATTTTATACCATCAGTGCAACACCTTCACAAAAACAGGTCTGGTTGGCCGGAAAATCAGGAAAAATGGCCGTTTTGAAAATTTATTGAACATATTAGAATAAATGCCTACTTTTATATGCCGCTAAAACGCTGATACATCAAAAATCACTCAATATGGAACTCACCATCATTGCTAAAGAAGATTTATCTGACTACCATTTTGTTCAGCACGAAGTGCTATCAAATGAAATTGATCGTGTAAGACGAAAAATTTTACTCGATGGTGCAATGGCATTAGGAAACGATTACAAGCAAAAAGTGCGAATTGTGTTTGAAACCACTGAAGGCACCTGTGCTGTAGAAACAACCGTTTGGGCAGTAACAAACGATCATGTGGAGCTAAAAGCAGGAAAAGACATTCCTATTTATGCCATTCTGGAAGTAGTACTTTAAACTTTTTCAATTATTTTTTAAAATGGCTTGTGGAATGTTTTACTTCACCGCATCTTTCATATATCAGAAAGTAAAAACTATTTATGTGGCTCATCCGGAGTAAGGATAAAAATGCACTTAGTGATGAAGAGCTCATTCAACACTATCGTAAACATAGCGACAAACAGGCAGTAGGTGTATTGTTTAACCGCTATTCGCACCTGGTGTTTGGGGTTTGTATGAAATACCTTAAAGATTCAGACGACAGTAAAGATGCCGTATTACAGATATTTGAAAAACTGTATGCCGATTTGTTAAAACATGACGTGCAGAAATTTTCGTACTGGATACACCGTGTTGCCCAAAACTTTTGTCTGATGCAGTTGCGCAGCAGACAGGCTGCAAAAAACAGAGCAGACAATTACAGCCTGGATGAAATTGCTTCATCAACAGAATTTGAACCTGAAAATACTGATCATGCACATGAAAAAGAAACGGAACTACTGATGCTTGAAGAAGCAATAAAAACATTGAATGAAGAACAAAGAATATGTATTGAATTATTTTTCCTGAAAGAAAAATGTTATAATGAAATAACAGACCTTACCGGTTTTGATTTCAAACAGGTGAAGAGTTTTATTCAGAATGGAAAAAGAAATCTCAGAATTTATATGGAGAAAAATAATCATGTCAAGTCGTAAAATTGAAATATTTAAAACCTCTGACTGCGTTGATAAAGAACGCCTGACAAAGTATGTGCAGGGAAAAATGACAAATGCCGAAAAGCATATAGTTGAAAAACACCTGACAGACTGCGAGCTATGTTCCGATGCAGCCGAAGGCCTTGCCATGTTAACCACAATGCAACCACTTGACGAAACCAGCAAGCAGGTGTCCGATAAATATTACGCTACTTCAAAACAGACATCATCTATAAACCGATGGTACTATGCCGCAGCATCTGTTGCAATTTTAATTGCAACAGGCTGGATTATTTCTAACTATTCTTATAAACATGAAAATACAGCTGAACAAATTAACAAACCTGCTGTACAACAGAAAATAAACACACAAACACCTTCAACCAATAGTGATGCCGCAATAGAGGAGTCTTCCATTCAACCTCCACCACCACCGCCTGCAGAAGAAAGAATCCAACAGGCATCAAAAAATATAGTTAAAGAACATAATGCAATGGTGGCAAAATCAAGTGCAGAAGATAAAGCCTTTGCTGCGACAGAATCTGTTCAGGAAAAAGATGCAGTTAATGAACATACATCAGCAGGTGTTGCTGCTCCAATAGTTTCGGAATCTGTGGCTGTAGATGGTGATGTTGTTGCTGCTGTGATACCGACAACAAAAAATATTGAAGGCCTAAAAGTGTATGACTACTCCAATCAATACAAACGAGAAAAAAACATCGCCAGAGATGACAATGGCATTCCTGCAAGTTATGAATCGAAAAAAGAAATGGAAAAATCCAAAAGGCTTAATAATATGCAGCCTCGCGAAGTTAAATATCAGGACTTTTTGACTGAAGCATTGGTGGATTACAAAAACAAAAAATACCCATCTGCAATTAACAAGTTACAACTACTACTTTCAGACAATCATAGCGATGTAAATGCACTGTTCTATACGGCAATGTCCTACAGCGAAAATCAACAGTATGATAAAGCACTACACTTCCTTGACCGATTAGATGCACAATCAAATAATACATTTAATCAGGAATCGGCTTGGCACAGGGCATTACTGCTGCTGCAAAAAGGTGAACAGGATAAAGCAAAAGAGTTATTACAGAAAATAATTTCTTCAAAAGGATTTTATGCCACACAAGCGCAGCAAAAACTGAATGAGACTAAATAATAAATTTTATTTATTAGCTTTCTTCAGATACTGCTCAATAGCCATTGTCATACTTGGTGCCTGAGGAATAGGAGCTTCTATTTCTACTTTTAACTTAGCATCTTTAGCAGTTTGAGATGTGGAGACACCAAATGTTGCAATTCTGGTATTGCCTTGTTTGTACTTAGGAAAATTCTTCAACAGCGACTGTACACCGGAAGGACTAAAGAACACAATCATATCAAATGATTCAATATTCACATCAGAAAGATCGCTGCTTACCGTTCTGTA
Organism: Bacteroidia bacterium; assembly: GCA_037045145.1. Taxonomy (NCBI): domain Bacteria; kingdom Pseudomonadati; phylum Bacteroidota; class Bacteroidia; species Bacteroidia bacterium. The sequence continues at coordinate 649,080 of JBAOIA010000011.1, read as the reverse complement.
AATGGCAGCAGTTATAAAATTAAGGTTGCCTTCCTTCAAAGTATTTATGATGTCGGGATTCATCACTTCGCTGCAAGGAAGCAAAAACTTTTCTTTCTTATGTTTCTTCAACACATCAGTCAAATCGTTGATGCTGTTGTTGCCATAAAAAACTTTGCGCTTGCGGTAAGTAATATATTTCTGAAGATAAAAAGCTGTTGACTCAGATACACAGAAAAATTTTACTTCATCAAAATTAGTCATACGCATTTCTGAAGCCATTCTAAAATAATGATCAGCAGCCTGACGACTGGTTAAAATCACTGCCTGAAATTCTGCTACATTAACACGGTCTTTGCGAAAATCTTTTGCAGGAATACCCTCAATCTGAATAAATGGCTGAAAGTCAATTTTTACATTGAACTTTTTTGCAAGATCAAAGTACGGATTCTTTTCCGTTTCCGGCTTGGGTTGCGTTACGAGTATTGTCTTTACTTTCGAATTTCCGGCCATGCGTTTTTAATCACCTTATTTAATTACTCCGATGCAAGCTTTATTATCAATACAATCGGTACAATTTCAAGGGTGCAAAAGTATAAAATTAAATAATACAAAGAATAACCTTGCACAGTACGGGAAATCAAAAAAGCCCTGTACAATAAAAAAATAAATGCCAGAGCAAGGATTCCTATCACCAGATATATGTAATTTATCAAACTCACACCCGATAAATATGCCATAAATGAAGTAATCAGCACTAGCAAAACGCCTAATAAGTTGTTGGTTAAAAAAATGGAAAAAATAAAAACCGCCACCGGTTTATCGAGATTAAAAACAGTGCCTATAAGTTTTAGTAGCAACATTTTAACTGTAAAAAAAACTGCTGTCACGAATGCAAAAAACAAAAAACGCAACAGTCCTTCATTCAAAATTGGATGATTCCAGTTGTAGCGAACACTAATCCAATAAAAAAATAAACCTGAACTGCAATAGAAAATTACATTCAGTAAAACAGAAGCACGCTGAACTAATAAATTTTCATCGCGCACAACCTGATTGGTAACAGCAAAACTATATACAGCTTCTACTAACTGTCGGAAAATATTCTGATAAAAAACTTTTACGGTTGTAATACCTGCAATCAGAAAAAATAGAACTACAGTAAACCAATCGGGAGCTATCTTATTAAACAATTGTGGTGATGAAGATTTTACCTCCAGTTGATGCTGTTTGAAATAGGTAGAAGACGAAATAAATGGCTGATCCGTATTGTTTAATTCATCATTTTCCTCATCAGTAAAACGAAATAATCTCAACATGCCGGCAACAGATGTGTCACCCACTTGTTGAATACTATCGTTTGCTAAAGGTCTTACTGTATCTATACCGGTGACATTAACTTTTAAGCTATCGGTTTTTAGAGAGAGACCCTGTTTCACAACCTGGTTGCCTATTTTCTCTTTCTTCGTTTGCTGAACAGAATCTTCCTGCGTCCTTTTGAAAGGAGAAAAAGGAATCTTTCCAGTTCGGCTGCTGTCAGTAACAATAAGTTGCGGCAATGACATGGCGCCAAAGTTATTTAATTACTTTGATGCAAAGCGTGTTAATCATCAAAATGCTGTTAACAATTTATTCCATCGCAATACTTCTTTTTCTATTCATAAAATGTGCTTTATATTCGCTGCCGTATCATGCCATCACAGAATGAATATTTCCTGGAAGTTTAAACCTTTTAATGATCTTACTGCACATGAACTGCATGATTTTTTACACCTCAGGCAGCAGGTTTTTATTGTGGAGCAAAATTGTCCTTATAGTGATATTGACAAAACAGATCTACTTTCATTTCATCTTATGGCTTTAATCAATCAGCAATCTGTTGGCTATGCCAGAATTATTCCTCCAGGTGTTTTATATGATGAAGCTTCTATAGGACGCATTGTAACACATCAACAGATTAGGCGAACAGGGTTGGGAAAATTAGTGGTTGAAAAATCGTTAGGAGAATGTCAGAGCATATTCCCTGACAGCCCAATAAAAATTATGGCACAAAGTTACCTTTGTAAATTTTACGAATCATTTGGATTTACAGTCATTAGTGAAGAATTTTTGGAAGATAATATTCCACATATTTATATGATTAAAACAAAATAAATGAACAATGAAAAATATTTTATTTTTAATTCTAGTACCGATTACCATGTTTGCAGATAAGCCAAAAGAGGAAGGTGGAGAATATGTTAAAGATGAACATTCTTATTCCAACCCTGCAGAAATTGTTGTGCAACATCTTGACTTAAATCTTAAAGCTGATTTTTCTGCTAAAAAACTAGTAGGCTTCGTAACCTTACAAATTAAAAATATTACAAATGCAGACACCTTGCGTTTAGACACCTATAATCTGAAAGTAGAAAGTGTTAAAATCAATGATGCCCCTGTTAAATTTATTTTGAAACCTGCTGATGAGATTTTAGGCAGCGAACTTGCCATTCCTGTTGCAGCAAGCACAAAAGAGGTTACCATTTATTATGAAACATCACCTGATGCACGTGCATTACAATGGTTAAACCCTGAACAAACTGCCGGCAAAAAACACCCTTTTTTATATACCCAATCGCAAGCCATACTGGCGCGCAGCTGGATTCCATTACAAGATACACCGGGAATAAAATTTACTTGGACTGCAAATATTCATTGTCCCGAAAAATTGATGGCTGTTATGAGTTGCCCAATGAATCCAAAAAATACAGAAAAAGGAACTTACAATTTTAAAATGCCTTTTGCTGTACCTTCCTATCTGATGGCATTGAGTATTGGCGACCTTTCTTACAAAGCCTATGACAACCGTTGTGGCATTTACGCAGAACCTGTTATGCTGGACAAAGCTTTTCATGAGTTTACAGATTTGCCTGCAATGATTGCATCTGCAGAGCAGCTTTATGGAAAATATCCCTGGAAACAATATGATGTTTTAGTTCTGCCACCTTCTTTCCCGTTCGGTGGGATGGAAAATCCATGTGTCACATTTGCAACACCTACTATTATCACCGGTGACCGCTCATTGGTTAGCCTCATTGCGCATGAATTGGCACACTCATGGAGTGGTAATTTAGTAACCAATGCCACATGGAACGACTTCTGGCTAAATGAAGGCTTTACCGTTTACTTTGAATCGCGCATCATGGAAAAAATTTATGGTAAAGATTATGCTGACATGTTGACTTTACTCTCACAAAATGAACTGAAGCACACTGTTGCCGAAATGGGTAGCAACAATCCAGACACCAAACTTTATATAAACCTTAATGGCCGTGATCCTGATGATGGCGTTGGTGATATTGCCTATGAAAAAGGGCGTTTTTTTCTGCTTGCACTCGAGCAGGCAGCCGGCCGTGATGTTTGGGATGCTTTTTTAAAAAAATATTTTGAAGAGCATCGCTTTCAAACCATGACAACAAAAAAATTTCTATATTATCTGGATGTGAATCTCCTACAGGAAAATCCTCTGATAAAACAAAAAGTAAATGTTGACGAGTGGGTATATGGTACAGGATTACCGAAAAGTCTACCTATCATCAAGAGCAAATATTTTGATCAGGTTGAAAAAGCAGCCGAAGCATTTATCAAGCAGCCAACAGTCATGCCTGACACTGCAGGTTGGACAACACATCACTACCTTCATTTTCTGCGAACTATTGCTCCTGAAATGACCTACGAAAAAGCTGTTGCCTTAGATAATCATTTTCACTTCACTCAAATTCAAAATTCGGAAATTGCATTTGACTGGTTTATGATTTCCATTGCCTGTCATTACAAGCCAGCGTATAAAGCATTGGAAAATTTTCTTAACACAGTAGGACGCAGAAAATTTATTGCACCTCTTTATCGAAAAGCAGCAGCAGATTCAACATTAAAACCGTGGATAGAAGAAATTTATCATTCTGCACGTCCGGGCTATCATGCAGTTGCTGTAAAAACTATTGATGAAATTTTTGAAGGAAAATAATTATCCTGAAATTTTCTCGATACTAAAAGGAAGTTTTACAATGGTCTGATAGTCATCACCGGCTTCCATAATGTCTTCGTCATCTTCCTCATAAAGCCACTTTACATTTACCTTGCCTTTACCTGAAGTATGAATGTTTTCAAGTTTCCTGAACAAGTCGAGCAGGCACTTTGACGAGCTGGTGTTAAAATATTCCAGCTGTACTGTCAGCAAGGTTTGATCTTTGGGCTGTGCAGTATAGGCATCGAGCCAATCGTAAACAGGCTTATAAAATTCTATAGAATTTTCCGGAATGGATTTACCTTTAATTTCAAGACTTCCATTGGCAGCATCAAATGTAATGTGAGGTGTTTTTATGCCAGGTTCAATAATCAGCTTATCCATTTTCTTTGATTTAATTAATTGTTACTTCAAGGGTAAAAAAACTAACAGTATCGGTTACTCCGTCAAAACTGTAAACTATTTTATGTCCCGACTTGCGGGCAATATCAATCATTCCCAAACCGGCACCGCCTTTTTGTGAAAGCTCTGTGGTACTCAGTGTTTCAAGATAATAGGTTCTCAATTCATCGGTGTTCATAGAATTAATTTTCTCAAGCTTTGATTTTAGATCTTCCGATTCTTCTTTCTTGATATAGTTTCCTGTAATAATTCTATAACCTTCGCCTTTTGCTTTTGCAATGATAAAAATTGCAGAGCCGTCAGAAATTTCAGTTACTTCACTCACATTTCTAAAATCTTCCATGTGGTGATAAACATTCTGAAGACACTCGACTAAAATGTGATAAAATCTTTTCTTTCTCTTCGAATCAGTCTTGTCCTGATCCATTCTCGACTCCATAATCTGATATACAGATGCAAGCAAATCCTGAGTAATATCTCCTTTAAAAGAAAGGATAATCTTATCTTGTTCCATGCTCTGAAACAGTGAGAATGTGTGATTCATTGAATTGACGAACCTTTGTTATTACGGCAAACGTACATTTTTTATTTTAATTCATAAAAAACAACTTAACTACATTTGCAGCATTTCTGACATAAACAAGATGAGATATTCACAAACAAAGGCTATGCTGGCAATTGCAAAAGCCAGTTTCAGGTCAATTACACGCAGCCCCAGTGCTGTGGTTTTTACGCTGGTTTTTCCGCTAACCTTTATTCTGGTTTTTGGATTTTTATCGGGTACCGGGCTTAAAGTCAAATTATTTCTGACCCCTTCAAGCGATCAGCATAATCCAATTTATGAAGCTACAAAAAACATTGATGTTATCAATTGGGTTGAAGGCGATTCTACTGCTGCAAGCAAAAAACTTCAACAGGGAAAAATTGATGGCATGTTGGTTATCACAAAAAATATTTCGGAAGGCAAAACAGATTTTACAGTAAAACTTATTAGCTCCACAGCTGCACCTGAAGGCGGAGCACTTTCTAAAAATATTTTAGACAATCTTATAAGCAAAATAAATTTGTACGATGCCCATGTGGCGCATCCATTGGCGCAACTAAAAAGCGAAGAAATTGCAGGACGCGAATACAAGAAAATAGATTTTATACTTCCCGGTCAGTTAGGCTTTGCCTTATTGTCAACAGGAGTTTTTGGAACTGCATTTGTTTTTTTCAGTCTCAGGCAAACCTTAGTCATTAAACGGTTTTTTGCTACGCCTGTAAAACGCATTTACATTGTTCTGGGCGAAACATTAAGCCGTATGGTATTTTCATTGCTCGGTGCTTGTTTTATCATAGGTGTAGGCAGGTTTGCGTTTGGTTTTACACTCATTAACGGCATAAGCACTTTTCTTACCATGATGCTTATTTGTGCCTTCGGACTCATAGTTTTTATGGGTTTTGGTTTTGTAGTTTCAGGAATTGCTAAAAGCGAAAGCACCATCCCACCCATTGCCAACATCATAACCATGCCACAGTTTTTGTTGTCGGGCACGTTTTTTCCAATTGATGTTTTTCCAAAATGGCTGCAACCATTTTGTAAAGCACTGCCATTAACCTACCTTAATGATGCACTTCGCGAAGTTGCATTTGAAGGTGCAGGGCTAATAGACGTCTTATCAAAGCTTTTGGTATTACTACTCTGGGGTGTTATTATTTATATTGTAGCTGCCAAAACGTTTCGTTGGGAGTAATTCATTCAATAATAATCATTAAAAATGCTGACAAAAATGCAGGTTGTGTATATTTGCACACTGTTTGATTGTTGTTAAAAACATTTAACTGAAATAGTAGTTTTAATAAAATAAAAAAAATCAATTAATGGGAATATATCTTATAGTAATAGTTTTTATGCTTGTGGGGTGGTTGGTAAGCGCCCAGCTAAAACGAAAGTTCGAAAAATACTCGCATGAAACATTAGGGACAGGACTTAGTGGTCAGGAGATTGCAGAAAAAATGCTTCGCGACAACGGTATAAATGATGTAAAAGTTATTTCTGTTGAAGGTCAGTTAACAGATCATTACAATCCACTTAACAAAACTGTTAATCTGAGTCAGCCTGTATATTATGGACGTAATGCTGCTGCTGCTGCTGTTGCTGCACACGAGTGTGGTCATGCTGTGCAACATGCAAGAGCTTACACCATGCTACAAGTACGCTCGGCATTGGTGCCGGTGGTAAGTTTTGCCTCTAAATATGTGCAGTGGGTATTGCTTGGTGGTGTTTTACTCATCAATGTTTTTCCATCGCTTTTACTTGCAGGTATTGTATTGTTTGCCATGACAGTGTTGTTTAGTTTCATTACACTTCCTGTTGAGTTTGATGCAAGCCGCAGGGCATTGGTTTGGTTAAATGACAGCCGTATGGTTACAAGCAGTGAGCATGCAAAAGCAAAAGATGCTTTGTGGTGGGCTGCCATGACCTATGTTGTTGCTGCATTAGGTGCCTTGGCTACACTGATGTATTATATTTTGATTTATTTAGGCGGAAGACGCAATTAAAAAAATAATTTTCAAAAAGAAGCCATCCTTTGTGGGGTGGCTTTTTATTTATATTAAACTCTGCTTTAGTATATATTCTGCAATCTGAACCGCATTGGTTGCAGCACCTTTTCTGAGATTATCAGATACCACCCAAAGGTTTAATGTATGTGGTTGCGACTCATCACGCCTGATTCTCCCAACAAAAACATCATCTTTACCTTCTGCAAATGTGGGCATCGGGTATTGAAGTTGTGCAGGGTCGTCAATAACTGTCACACCTGCTGCATGCGCTAACAGTTGTTTTACTTCACTCATTTCAAACTGTTTTTCAAACTCTGCATTTACCGCTTCGCTATGACCTCCAACCACAGGTACACGAACAGTTGTTGCTGTTACTTTTATTTCGTCTGAACGTAAAATTTTTCGCGTTTCATTTACCATCTTCATTTCTTCCTTGGTATATCCATTTTCTAAAAAGGAATCAACATGCGGCAACACGTTCATGTCAATATTATATGGGTAGGCCATAGCACCTGAAATGCCTTTGCGCTCATTCATCAGCTGGTCAACAGCATTTTTTCCGGTTCCGGAAACTGACTGATAGGTAGAAACAACTATTCTCCGGAGTTTATATTTTTTATGCAGCGGATTAAGCACCATCACCATCTGAATGGTAGAACAATTTGGGTTGGCAATAATTTTATCTTCTTTGGTTAAAACATCAGCATTAATTTCAGGAACTACTAACGGGCATTTTTCATTCATTCGCCATGCCGATGAGTTGTCAATAACTGTGGTTCCAACCTGCGCAAATCGTGGTGCCCACTCTAAAGATGTTGTCCCTCCGGCAGAGAATAAGGCTATATCTGCTTTCATGGCAACAGCCTCCTCACAAGTCACTACCGTATATTCCCTTCCTGAAAACATTACTTTCTTACCGGCAGAATTTGCCGTTGCAACAGGAATTAACTCCGTCACAGGAAATTTCCTTTCTTCGAGAATACGCAACATGGTTTTACCTACAAGACCTGTGGCACCAACTACAGCTACTTTCATAATATTTTATTCCTACCTCAAAAATGAATAAAAAACACATTACTTAGTGTTGTTTCAATTTAATTATTTTAAATAATGTGGTTTGCTTATCTTCACTGCCTAATCTTTTTTATTGGCATGAAACGATTACTACTTTTTTTCGCAATGATTCCCTTTTTAGGTCTTGCACAAATAACAGACAATTTTTCTGATGGTGATTTTACTGCTAATCCTGCATGGAATGGCGACAACAGTCAGTTTATTGTCAATGCATCGCAACAATTGCAACTTAACAGTACCGGTGCAGCAACCTCCTATCTTGCATTAACAACAAGCATGCCCACTCTTGACAATACAGCATGGCAATTTTATATTAAGTTCAACTTTGCACCATCGTCAAGTAACTATTCAAGAGTTTATTTGGTAAGCGATCAGCAAAACTTAAAAGGTGCACTCAATGGCTATTATGTTCAGTTTGGGGAAACAGGCAGCAACGATGCTATCGAAATTTTTAAACAAACAGGCACAACATCTGTATCGGTAGCGCATGGCACCAATGGATTTATTGCAGCTGCCTCAACTATCAGTGTAAAAATTACAAGAGACAATGCAGGCCTTTGGAGTATTTATGCCGATGCCTCTGCAGGAACAAATTTCACATTACAGTCTTCGGGCACAGATGCAACCATTAACTCAGGAAATTATTTTGGTGTGAGTTGTACTTATACTTCATCGAATGCTACAGGTTTTTACTTTGACGATTTCTCGATTCCATATATTGCAGATGTCACACCGCCAACATTAACTTCTGCAATACCGTTATCGAATACTGCATTAGATGTAAAATTTTCTGAACCCATTGACCTAAATACAGCACAAACTACAGCGAATTATTCAGTACAAGGATTGGGTGTACCGTCCACTGCAGCACGTGATATAAGCGATTTTTCTTTAGTACATCTGACTTTCAGTACTCCATTTAACAGCGGAACAGCATACACACTTGCTGTAAGTAATGTATCTGATCTTAATAGTAATGTAATTGCTGCAGGAAGCACCATAGGTTTTACATGGAATGCACCTGTAACAGCACAGGCTTTTGATGTTGTAATTAACGAAATATATTTTGAACCCATTGTATCGGCACCTTTGCCCAATGCAGAGTTTGTGGAATTATACAACAGAAGCAATAAAATTCTTTCTCTCAATGGCTGGACATTGTCTGACGGGTCAACCTCCGTGGCAAGCATTGGCGCAGTAACATTACAACCGGGCACCTACATCATTATCTGTAAAAATTCTGACACAACATCTTTTATTCCTTATGGTAATACAACAGGAACAAGTTCATTTCCATCGTTAAATAATGATGTAGGTGATGACCTGAGGCTGACTGATAACAATGGCACATTGATAGACAGAGTGATTTTTAGTGATGACAACTACAATGATGACAGCAAAAAAACAGGAGGCTTCACCATTGAAAGAATTGATGCTGATTTTACTTGTAACTCAAGGTTTAACTGGCATGCTTCTGAAGATTCGCAAGGCGGAACACCCGCAAAAGTAAACAGTGTTAAAGGCACTAGCAGTGACACCACACCACCACAGGCACTTGATGCTTATCCCCTGACTACAACATTGATAAGAATAACATTTAACGAGAACCCCGACACAGTCATAGCCTCTCAGACATCGAGTTATACTATTGACAATGGCATAGGACAGCCTGCATCAGTTATTCTTTCAGACAACCATGCTTTTTTAACTTTAAGCAATGCATTACAAACAGGAATAGTTTATTATGTTAATTTAAACTCATCTATTGCTGACTGCCCCGGAAATAAAATAACAGGAAATCTTAGTTTAAAAATTGGTATTGCAGAAACTGCTGCTGCAGGTGATGTTCTGATAAACGAAATTTTATTTAATCCCAAAACAGGAGGTAATGACTTTGTGGAATTATATAACAACTCATCAAAAATAATTGACCTTAAAAACATTAAGGTTGCAACAACAGATGATAACAATCTGATAACAACAAATTACACCGTTAGTGATAACGGATATCTTTTGTTTCCTCAGGCATTCATAGCACTCACTTCTGATGTTGCTTCATTGCAAAGTATTTATGCCAATGCAATAGGAAATAATTTATTAAAAGCATCACTGCCTGGTTTTAATGATGACAAGGGCGTTTGTGTTATTACAGATTTTGCTTTGAATAGAATTGATCAGCTCAACTACAATAAACGCTGGCATTTTCCACTCATTGACGATCAGAATGGTGTTTCATTAGAAAGGATATGGTTTAATAAAGGCACACAGGATTCAACCAACTGGCATTCGGCTGCAGAAGCAGTTGGTTATGCAACACCGGGCTATAAAAATTCACAGAGCTTAAACGAACAATTACCGGTTAAAGATTTTGTGATAACACCGGAAGTTTTTTCTCCTGACAACGATGGATATAATGATGTGATAACTTTTAACATCAGCATGAATGAACCTGGCTATATACTGAATGCAAAAATTTATAATGAAGCAGGGCAATTGGTTCGCAACTTAGTTAAATCAAAACTATTGGCACCGGAAGATAGTTTTATGTGGGATGGAATTACCGATAAAAACGATAAAGCATCCGTTGGAATTTATATCGTTTATGCCGAAGCATTTAACCCTGAAGGAAAGACTAAAAAGTATAAAAAAGCATTTGTGGTTGCCTCAAAACTTTAGTGGTTGAAGCTTAGCAGCGAAAATAAAATGCGAACAGCCTCTGAAAAGAGGCTGTTCGCATTTTTGAAGTACTAAACAATTTTATTTTTTCAAATCATATCTGTCTGCATTCATCACTTTTACCCAGGCTTTCACAAAATCTTTCACAAATTTCTCTTTATTATCATCCTGTGCATACACTTCTGAGTATGATCTTAAAATTGAGTTTGAGCCGAAAACCAAATCTACTCTTGTTGCAGTATATTTTGTAGTGCCTGTTTTTCTATCAACAATGTTGAACAGATTTTCAGAAACCGGCTTCCACTCGTATTTCATATCAGTAAGGTTTACAAAAAAGTCATTAGTTAAAGCACCTTCTCTGTCTGTAAACACCCCATGTTTGCTTCCACCAAAGTTGGTTCCCAAAACTCTCATGCCACCAACAAGAACAACCATTTCAGGAGCGGTGAGTCCCATCAACTGTGTTCTGTCTAATAATAATTCCTCTGAAGAAACTGCATAATTTTTTTGCTGATAATTTCTGTATCCATCATGTAAAGGTTCCAGATCAGAAAAAGAATCTACATCGGTCTGCTCTAATGTTGCATCACCACGACCCGAAGCAAAAGGAACTTTTACAGATACTCCTCCATCTTTTGCAGCTTGTTCAATGGCAGCGCTGCCACCCAACACTATTAAATCTGCAATACTCACTTTCTTGCTTAATCCTTTTTGAATTTCAATGAGTTTATCCAAAACTTTTTGCAAGCGTTTAGGCTCATTGCCTTCCCAGTTTTTCATTGGCTCAAGACGAATTCTTGCACCATTGGCGCCACCTCTGAAATCTGATCCACGGTATGTTCTTGCAGAATCCCATGCAGTATTAATCAACTCTGTCCTGCTTAAACCTGAGTTTAAAATTTTAGATTTTATATCATCTGCTTCCGCATCTGACAATGTGTAATTAACTGCAGGAATAGGGTCTTGCCAAATCAAATCTTCTTTAGGCACATCGGCACCGAGGTAACGTGACTTAGGGCCCAAATCTCTATGGGTAAGTTTAAACCATGCTCGTGCAAAAGTTTCAGAAAAGTAATTGAAGTCGTTATAAAATCTCTCTGATATTTTTCTGAATTCAGGATCCATTTTCAATGCCATATCAGCATCTGTCATCATAGGATTTCTGCGCACATTAGGATTGAATGCATCAACAGGTTTCTTTTCTTCCGGCATATTGGTTGGCTCATACTGCCATGCACCTGCAGGACTTTTTGTCAATGCCCAATCGTAATTCAATAACAAATCGAAAAATCCATTATCCCATTTCGTTGGATCGGTTGTCCATGCACCTTCAATACCACTGGCCATGGTTTTATCTTTATTGCCTGAGCCATCAGGATTAAACCAGCCTAATCCCTGATGTTGAATCTCTGCAGCTTCAGGAACACCACCCAACACTTCTGCTTTGCCATTACCATGTGCTTTGCCCACAGTATGTCCACCGGCAGTAAGTGCTACGGTCTCTTCATCACTCATTGCCATTCTTGAGAAAGTAACACGAATGTCTTGCGCTGTTTTTAGCGGGTCGGGTTTTCCATCAACACCTTCAGGGTTAACATAAATCAATCCCATCATTACTGCTGCTAATGGATTTTCTAAATCTCTTTCACCGGAATAACGTGTGCCTTCACTACCTGTTGGTGCAAGCCATTGTTTTTCCGATCCCCAGTAAATATCTTTTTCAGGATGCCATATATCTTCTCGACCACCACCGAAACCAAATGTTTTTAATCCGGCAACTTCATAAGCCATATTACCGGCTAAAACAATCAGATCGCCCCACGAAATTTTGTTACCATATTTTTTCTTGATAGGCCAAAGTAATCTTCTTCCTTTATCGGTGTTTACATTATCAGGCCATGAATTGAGTGGAGCAAATCTTTGATTACCGGTGTTAGCACCACCACGTCCATCAGCTTTTCTGTAAGTCCCTGCTAAGTGCCACGCTGTACGCGCAAACATACCCGAATAGCTTCCATGATCTGCAGGCCACCACTCCTGGCTTTCTGTCATCAACTTTTTCAGGTCAGCTTTCAACGCTTCTAAATCTAATTTTTTAAATTCTTCTGCGTAGTTAAATTTTTCTCCATTGGGGTTTGTCTTTGTATCATGCTGGTGCAGGATATCTAGGTTCAATGCTTTGGGCCACCAATTCATAACATCAGTACTTGCCTCGGTGTTGGCTCCATGATGAAACGGGCATTTGCCACTTTTTGTGTTGTCCATAATTTATGTGTGTTTTTCTTTTATTTAAATGTTCCTGTAATCTGTAATTTAATATCCTGCACTTTGAAGTTTTTTATCTTCTTTTTCTTAAAATATTCACTGATGAACTGATCCAACTGCGGGTCTTCAAAATCTTCTATACGCTCTGTTTCTGAGCAGTACAAATGATGATGATGTGCCAGCACTGCATCATAACGCATAATGTCTTTTTCGTTTTTCACTTTTCGCAACAGGTTATTCTCAACTAATGAGTCAAGTACTTTATACACTGTACCTACAGAGATATTCGGATGATTTGATTTAATGTACTCAATAATATTTTCTGCAGTGGGATGGTTGTGCAATTCTGCAACGGCTTCATAAATAGCCACACGCTGTGGTGTAACTTTCAACCCCTTGGATTTTAGCTGCTCTCTGAAAAGTTGCATCTGCATACTTACGACTTATAACAATTCCGCAAAGATAATAATTCTCGTTTAGAAATTATTCGTCTTTAAGTAATATTCATTTCCGTTCTTCTGCATATTCGCCTCCTTCACTTGCATGGCTTGTAGTTTTGATCTTTGACTGTGAATGTTCTTGAAGACGTCTCTCCAGATTTTGTGTTTGACCTTTGTATATTTTTTTTGTCACATTGTTTCTTAGAACATAAACATAGTATGGCATGAATGATTTTATTTAGTAGTCCCGGCAGGAATCCCCGCCTGAACGACTTCAGTCGGGCAGGGAACTGCCATCAAAAGTTTAGGAAACTTCTGTTCCCCGCCCGAACGTACCGTTCGGTACGGGCGGGTATCCGTTGAACCTTCAATTCAAACTTTCTTATCTAAAAACCTTCTTCCTGCCGCTGACTTAAAGTATTTTTCTCTTGATACTGCAAGTTCTCTGGTTTCAAAAATCTCATGATATACCAACTCCCATGCCTTTGCATGATGACTTGTAGTTTTTGTTTTTGACTGCGAATGTTCTTGAAGACGTCTCTCCAAATTTTGTGTCTGACCCTTGTATAGCTTCTTTGTCACGCTGTTCTTTAGCACATATACATAGTATGGCATGAATGATTTTATTTAGTAGTCCCGAGCAGAATCCCCGCCTGAATGACTTCAGTCGGGCAGGGAACTGCCTTCTTTTTTACATCTCGTAGTCCCGGCAGGAATCGAACCTACATTTAAAGTTTAGGAAACTCTCGTTCTTTCCGTTGAACTACGGGACCATTTTTTCGAATCACAAAAATAAAGTATTTCCTCACTTTACTTTAGCTTAAATTCTTTTGCTGTTTTATTTTATTGCCAGGAAACTTCTGTTCCCCGCCCGAACGTACCGTTCGGTACGGGCGGGTATCCGTTGAACTACGGGACCATTTTTTCGAATCACAAAAATAATTTAACCCCTCACTCTATCGGCACAAATACATTATTGCTTTTATCTATGTCTGCATCATAAACATCGCCCAATTCCAATTTTGTAATTGCCTGTTGTGTGTCAATAATCACTTCTGTGATTTTTCTACGCTTCCAAATATCTATTGTTCGTGTAAACTTCTTTTTGGTTCCATCAGCAAACGTTGCTGTGAGATGCACAGGCACAGGTTTGTTGCCAATAGATTTTACTGTAACTGTATAGCTGTAATTAAGTCGTTTTGCATCTAAAATAGCCAGATCGGGGTAGCCTTGTTCAAAATACCATGCCTTCCAAAACCAGTTTAAATTCATGCCACAGCTTTGGTTCATACAGAAAAAGAAATCCCATGGTGTCGGGCTTTTATCCATCCAGGTAATGATGTAATGCTGCAATGATTTTTTGAATAATGAATCGCCCATCATCTCCCATAAATATAAAAAAGTTAGTGCAGGCTTTGGATAGCTGTTGATGAATAACGATTTTGAAAGCTCTGTGGAATTGGTAATCATGGGTGTATCCCAGTCTTTACCTAAATCAGAATTAATTCTATCCATACCATAATCGTCAACAATCGTACTGTCAATAAGCGGACTGATGTACCATTCGCCCAGTGTGGCCCAACCCTCATCCATAAATGCATACTTGGTTTGATTGGTAGCCATCAGAAAAGGAAAAATCTGATGAAAAACTTCATGTGTTGTCAATGTAATTCCATCAAATCGTGTTGATGTTGGATTGTCATTAATCATCATTGGATATTCCATCTGATCTCTGCCATCAACTACGGTTAAATGACTGTAAGGATATGCCACTCCGGGAAAATCAAAACACATCACTTCAATAGTCTTTGCAGTGAAATCATTCACCTCAAAAAAATCTTTATGAATGGGATTAAATGCTGTTGAAATTAATGCCTTGCGCATCGTCAGGCTGTCAACAACCATGTTTCTGGCTTGCCATAAATAATGATTGCTCAATGCAAAAACAAAATCAGGTGTTGTACATTTAAACTGAAAAGTGTTGAATTTTTTATGCTGTGTAATAGTATTGTTTCGAATATCTGTACTGTCAATTAAAAATACCGGTTTGCTGCTCTGTTGTGCCATAGTCCATTTGTTAAGTACGGATTCATGCAGCACTTCTGCCGGGTTTTGTAAATCACCGGTTGCCCACACCATAAAATTTCTTGGAACGGTTATGTGAACATTAAAGCTGGCATTGTCGAAATAGGTTTCTTGTTGTCCGAGGTAAGGGAATTCATCCCATCCATCAACATCATCATAAACAGTAATGCGTGGAAAGAAATAAGCAATGAAATAACTTCCTATATCAATTACTCCTGTTCGTTCATGCGAGTTCAGGTTGAGTTTATAATTCCAGTCCATCTCAACAGTTGTCCTTCCACCACGAGGTTCAATACCTTTAACCTTAATTTCCATTATGGTTCCATCGTGTTTTACCTGCAAAGGATTGTTAACATCAACTTTGTTTGCATCAATGATACAATTAGTAAGTTTTACGCCATCGGTAACATCGTCCGCTTCAATAATGCGATTGCGCTCATTTCCCTTTTTATAAAAGTCAGGAGCAATTCGAAATACTAATTTTTTTAAAGTGTCAGGTGAGTTGTTGTAATAAGTAATTACCTGCTCTCCTTTTATTTTTAATGTTTTAGGGTCAAAACTTACTCTTATATAATATTCAGCATAATTCTTCCAAAACTTACTTCCTGGTTCTCCCTGCAAGTTTCTGGTTTTATTTTGATAAGCTTTTTGAATATTTCGGGGAATAAATAATTCGTCCTGCTGTGCATTCACCTGGACTGCCTTTAACATCAACACGACAATTATTAATCTCTGGATAACGGATTGCATTCTTCTCTTACAAATTATTTTTTTCTAACAGTCTATTTTGATTTCTTCTTGGTCTTTTGTTTCTTATTCAAGAAATCCACAATCAATGATGGTGGTCTTCCAATTACTGCTTGCGTGCCGTTAGTAATTATGGGTCGTTCAATTAAAATTGGGTTCTTATGTAAAATTTTCAGCCATTGTTTATCTGAAATTTTCTTCCCTTCATACTTCTCTTTATAGAGTGGTTCTTTAGTTCTGACCAAGTCAAATGGTTTTACCCCCAGCTGCTGTGTCAACTCCAGCAATTCTTTTTCTGAAGGAGTATCAATAAGATATTCTACCATTTCTACCTCTGCCGCACACTCTTTAACCATTTGCATTGCAGTACGGCATGTGCTGCAAGTAGGCTTAATATACATTCTTATCATACTTTAAAAACAAAATTTATTACTTCAAAATTGCCCTACAAATCCCAAACACCTCCACGTTGACGGTGAATGAGTTTTCGGAGATTCATCCAGAAGCCAAGCACCATATACACAACTACCGGTGAACCGATGGTCAGAAAAGAAAGATAAATGAAAAATAACCTGATGACTGATGATCTGATTTTTAGGCGTTCGCCCCAATACTCACAAATACCGAATGCCTGTTTTTCAAAAAAGTTTTTAATGCTGTCAATAATCATTGTTCTTATTATTAAGTATTTTAACTCCTATTGCACAATTCAAACATTTTTTCTTGCTGCAGTACAAGTTTTTTAACTGAATCAATGCCTGTGTATGGTAGGCATGTTTTGCTGTAATACCTGCATTCTTCCATTGTCTTATAATTACATTATTCTCCGGTTTGATATGTTCGAGCAAAGATAATGCACGTTCGGTTAATTTTTCGTTATCCTTAACTTTACCATAAAGAAATAAAAATGGTGCAATGGTATTGATGATAATATTATCAGCAGAATCACGTCCAAAAGTTTTTTTACTTTCTGCAGATTCCTTACCAAAATGGAAATGACTGTCCCAATAGGAAGAAGGTGTGATGTTGAAAAGTTGGATGAGTGATTTAACATCTTTTTCATCCAATATTTTTGAAAAAAGATGTGTGCTATTATGAATGAGTGCAGCAAACTGTGCAATTCTTACAGAAGGAAAATTTCGGGGATGCATTCTTGCAAACTTCCATAAGCTATTGTTCATTGCCTGCAACTGAAACTTGCCTGCAAGAAAGCGATGTTCACGGCTTAAAGATTCAACATATTTATCAGGATGTTTGTTGTTGAGAAAACCGGCTTGACCAAACAGCAAAGCTTCAATCTGCAACAAGTTATTTTTGTGACGTGCAAGAGCCGTCATCGGAATTGAACGTGCAAGCATTTCAAATGGCAGGGCATTAATTTTAAATCCGAAATTACGAGCAAGAAAAAAATAAAATGTTTCTTCCCAATCAAATTTATTTGCTTGTAGCATATCATAGATAGCAGACGTTTTTTGCTCAAGCCTCTCTACAATCATCCTCTCTAACCAGGTGTTGATGGTTATGTTGCTTACCAAATTTATCTGTTTGTGGCAAGGAACTGGTGCCGATGACTCTTGTAACTGATTATACGTTTTTACAGCATTCACATCAATAAACTTTTTGAACTCCAAAACAGGAAAGCCATGATCCAATGGCTTATTCATCTCATAAACAATGTGCAGAATTAATTTAGAATAAGCTTTATTGATATGATGCTTGTGATTGTACCAATCGGCACTTGAAGGATCAATTTCAACATTACCTGCCCACTCTGTTCCGTCAATAATTAAGCGTGCATTAAAAAAATCGGGGCCTGAGTCGGGATTGAGTTCACCGGGTTTTATTACTTCAATTGTTTTACCATCAATAGTTGTAAGCGGCATAGACTTAAAAAGTCTGTACTTCCACAAATGATAAAGCAATGCTTCATTCATGACAGTTGTTTTTTATAAAACCTAAAGATAAAACTTACTACAATAACTCCAACCATCATAGCTCCTGAAAATGCAACAAGAATAAAACGTGGTTCTTGCGGTCTGACAAAGGGCAGCCAGTGTATAATGGTGAGAACTGATGCAACCAGGAAAACCAATGGCCAGAAATTTTTATCCGGTTTGTTGCTTTCCGTATCAACCTTACTGACAGGAAAACTGAGAAAAAATCTGATGACTATGTAAAGACCGGCAGCGGTACTTATGTGCCATATTAATCGCGAAACGGTTAATGTACCTATGAAATTCTCCTGTAAAAATGCTGAACTTCTTACAAAATAACCTGTATTATGCGAAACAGAATCCCAAAGCAGGTGCAAAACAATTCCGGCAAGAAGGCAGAAAAAATAATTCAAAAAATTCTTTCTGAAATAATGAAACCAGTTTTGATTGGCATAAGGAGAAAGTCTGTAACGAATCCATGCGGGCAAATTATTGGTGAGCATTTGTTTAACAAATCCATGATAACAGAACGTCAAAAAAATGCAATGGGCAAATCAAACATCCAGATACCCTTTTCTGTGTGGCTGATGACACTACGCGTAACCGTGTTGATGCAATATTCAACATCGGGCACCATACTTCCAATGACTAAGCCTGTGAGCGACAGCCGCTCTTTAAAGAGTCTGTAAAAAGGAATTATTATTGCAGGATGCGCTAAGGTAAATGGCATCAGCCTGTAATTTTAAATTCAACAAGCATCTGTTTCATCTGTTGTTGAATTTGTTTTGCTTGTTCAGCTGCTTTGTTATCAAAATCACGTCCGCTACCTGCATAAATTATCTGTCTTGAAGAATTTACTATTAGTCCTACATTGGAATTCAGCCCGTAGCGACAAACTTCTTCAAGACTACCACCTTGTGTACCTATGCCGGGTACCAGCAGAAAATTATCCGGAGCATGTTTTCTTACAATTTCAAAATATTGCGGACGTGTGGCACCAACAACAAACATTATTTGCTGTGATGTAGCCGTGTTGAATTTTTTTAAAATTCGTTCAAACAAATAATCATCATCCACTTTTAGCATTTCAAAATCATCTGCACCGGGATTTGATGTCAGTGCCAGAATGATGCTCCATTTATCTTTATGTTTTAAGAATGGCTCAACTGTGTCTGCACCCATATATGGAGAAAGTGTGATGGAGTCAAAACCATAATGATTATAAAAAGCATGAGCATACATTTCAGCGGTGTTGCCAATATCACCTCGCTTTGCATCGGCAATTGTAAATGCTCTGCCATTGATGTACTGTATTGTTTTTTCAAGGCTCTTCAATCCTTCAACACCCAATGCTTCGTAAAATGCAAGGTTTGGTTTGTATGCTATTGCATAATCTAATGTGGCATCAATAATTGCTTTGTTAAACTCAAATACAGGATCGTCTGCTTTCTCTCTGAAATGTGAAGGGATTTTCTTTAAGTCTGTATCCAAACCCACACAGAGAAAAGATTGCTTTCTTTTTATTTCACCTACTAATTGCTGATAGTTCATAATTTAACTTAATGAAGCTTCTTTCATTTTCTCTGCATTCTCAGCTAACTGCAATGCATCAATAAAATCCTGGATATCGCCATTCATAAAAGACGACAAATTATAAGATGACAAACCAATGCGATGGTCTGTTACCCTGCTTTGCGGATAATTGTATGTTCTGATTTTTGCTGAGCGATCGCCTGTTGACACCATTGTTTTACGTCTGGCCGAAATTTCCGACTCATGTTTCTGTAACTCTATTTCATACAATTTGGTTTTAAGCATGTGCAATGCCCTCTCACGGTTTCCATGTTGCGAACGTTCAATCTGACAGGTAACCATTATACCCGAAGGTTTATGTGTAAGCTGAACTTTTGTTTCTACCTTATTTACATTCTGTCCACCGGCTCCACTGGAACGTGCTGTCTGATATTCCAAGTCTGCAGGATTAATTACTACATCTACATCATCTGCTTCAGGCAACACTACCACTGTAGCAGCAGAAGTATGTACTCTACCCATAGTTTCAGTATCAGGTACGCGCTGTACACGATGAACACCGCTTTCATATTTCATGATGCCATAAACATCTGCACCACTAACTTCCATAATAACTTCTTTGAAGCCACCTGCTGTGCCTTCGTTCTCATCAATCACATCAACCTTCCATCCTTTCTTTTCAAAATAACGACTGTACATTCTATATAGGTCTCCTGCAAAAATACTGGCTTCATCACCACCTGTACCTGCACGGATTTCGACCACAGCATTACGCTCGTCAATTGGGTCTTTAGGTATCAGTAAAAGTCTTATCTGATCTTCAAGTGTGTTTTTTTCAGCATCCAACATTTCCATTTCATCCTTTGCCATCTGCTTCAGGTCTGCATCCTTTTCTGTATTCAATACCTGATAGGCCTGATTGTAATTATCAATTACCTTTTTATATCGTTGATAGTTTTCAACCACCTCTTGCAACTCTTTATATTGCCGGCTTAACTGCTGAAAGCGTTTCATATCGTTAGTGGACGAAGGGTCGCTTAACTGCTGACCTATCTCTTCAAAACGATGCTTTAATGCTTCTAATTTTTCTAATATTTCCTGTGTTGTCATTATGTCTGCAAAAATAAGCATTAGCCGTTGATGCCGCTATAATCTGCTTTTCATCATTTTTTTCGAGATTTGCAAGCCAAAACATTAAGCATTATGTTTAAAACACTTTTAACCATTACTCTTGGATTGTCATTATCATTTGCCGAAGCGCAAAACTCTAAGCAAGATAGTGTAATGACTCCCGACCCCGACAAGGCCGGATTATTTGATTGCCGTATAAACTTTCCGGATGGAAGGGCACGTGCCGTTGGTAAAATGCAAAATGGCAAGAAAGAAGGACTTTGGCGTTTTTACGATACAAAAGGAAAAATAGAACTGCTTGAAGAATTTGAGGCTGATGTACGCAATGGATTACATCTGCATTTCAACGAAAACGGTTACATTGAAGATGAGGAATCATATCGTAAAGGTATATTACATGGTCTGCGCAATGTTTACAAATATGGTGTTACATTAATCACCTCTGAAAATTATAATAACGGAAAATTAGATGGAATGCGATTTGATTATTACGAAAACGGTAAGCTGAAAGAAAAAGCATCTTACAAAAATGGAATTCGTGATGGCATTACCATCTGGTTTAAACAAGACGACAAACCTTCTATTCAATATACTTACAAGAATGGTGATTTAAACGGGCCTGCTATTTTTTATGCCAATGGCGAAATTCAAAGTGAGGGCAACTACGTAAACAACAATGAAGAAGGCGAATGGCGGGTTTACGAAGATGGTAAACCTCTTAAAACTATTTTATACAAAAACGGAAAAATATTAAAGGAAACGGCAGCTAAGAAATAAAAAATTACATCAAGTATTTCTTAATGGTCAACATTTAATTCTTCAATTCCTTTAATTTATTTTCATTAATTAAGACAATCTTACCGTCTTTCACCTCAATGAGTTTTTCTTCTTTAAAGTCGCTTAATGTTCTGATGAGTGACTCTGTAGCTGTTCCTACAATATTGGCTAAATCTTCTCTGGAAATTGACATACTGAAACGTTCATCACGATTGGCTTTGTATTTGTCAGAGAGTAAAATTAATGCTTCTGCCACACGCTTTCTCACAGAGCTGTATGCCAACTCAATTAAATAATCTTGTTGTTCGTTAAACTTTTTATTTAAAATCAGCAGGAATCGTTTTGCAATTTCACGATTCGAAAAAAGGAGATTCAGAAAATCTTCCTTTGGGATGAATACCACTTCTGTGTCTTCAAGTGTTTGTGCGCTTTCTACATAATCACCTTCTTCGATGAGAGAAGTGTAGCCAAAAAAATCGCCTTCTTTCAGCAGGTTCGTGATTAACTCTTTTCCATAAGCATGGCTTTTATAAAGCTTTACCTTCCCATGGTTGATGTAATACATGCCTCGTGGATAATCACCCTCTTTGTAGATGTTTTCTTTCTTCTTGTAGGTTCTGATTTTTCTGTTTTCAATAAATGCCTGCATGTGGTCTTTACCACCAACTTCTCCTATAAAATTAGTCAGCCCTTCAAGGTCTTTTGAATATTCTTTCTTTAATGCTTCTACCTTTTTTAAACGGCTTTCAATGGCATTAAGCAGTTCGAGTTTATCGAATGGCTTTGTGATGTAGTCGTCTGCACCCATTTCCATACCTTTTCTAAAATCGCCACGCTCTGTTTTTGCTGTCAGAAAAATAAATGGGATTGTTGAAGTTTCAGGATTTTTACCCAACAGATGCAGCACACCGTATCCATCTAACACTGGCATCATAATGTCACAAATTATTAATGCAGGCCTGCTTTTCTGTACTGATTCAATACCTTTTTTACCATCGCTGGCAGTAGTAACTGTGTAGCCTGCAAGTTCAAGAATCTCAGCAGTGTTTTCTCTTACTTCTCTATTATCCTCTATGAGTAGAATGTGCGACATAATCCCTTTCGATTAATTTACAGAGCAAAGATAAGATGTATTGGACAATTTATGGGTATTTATACATAACTACTATTTTTACATTATGGATTATTTAAATTTAAACAAAAAACTCTGGAATGACCGTACAATTGTACATGTAAATTCAGAGTTTTATAACAATGAGACCTTTCTTAAAGGTAAAAATTCTTTGAATGAAATTGAACTCAATTTGCTTGGCAATGTTAGAGGCAAATCTATATTGCACCTTCAGTGTCACTTCGGACAGGATAGTATTTCCTTAGCACGTTTGGGCGCAAAGGTCACTGCTGTTGATTTTTCGGAGAAAGCGATTGAAACAGCAATAGCGTTAAATAAAAAATCGGGTACAGATTGTAAATTTATATGTAGTGATGTGTATAGCCTGGCCACTGTTTTAGATCAAAAATTTGACATTATTTTTACTTCTTATGGCGTAATCGGCTGGCTGCCCGATATGCAAAAATGGGCTAATCTGATTGCCTCATTTCTTAAACCGGGAGGTGTTTTTGTAATAGCAGAATTTCATCCTGCTGTTTGGATGTTCGACAATGACTTTAAATATGTACAGTACAGTTATTTTAAAAGTGAGCCTATTATTGAAACTGAAGAAGGAACCTATGCCGATAAGGATGCAAAAATCAATACCACATCAGTTACCTGGAATCATAGTCTTAGTGAAGTAATGAGTAGTCTATTAAACAGCGGTTTAAGAATTGATTCTTTTAGTGAGTTTGATTACTCGCCCTACAATTGTCTGAACAATATGGTTGAAGTCAGTGAAAATCATTTTATGATAAGAGGTATGGAAAACAAATTACCTCTTGTATATGCATTACGTGCTTTAAAGCAATAAATTATTTTTTCAGATATTCTGCAAGAAAAGATTTCATATCAATCCATGATTTTTTATCTGCTTCAGCATTGTAACTAATTGGCATTTCAAATTTTTTTCCTAAGGCCGTAGCTTCAGGATTGGTGAATGCATGTGTTGCACC
Source organism: Bacteroidia bacterium (assembly GCA_037045145.1). Lineage (NCBI taxonomy): Bacteria > Pseudomonadati > Bacteroidota > Bacteroidia > Bacteroidia bacterium. The sequence goes on along the minus strand of JBAOIA010000011.1, from coordinate 625,375 downwards.
GGGATAGTCAATAAATCTAAAACTTGCTTTTACTTTATCCATCTCTGCCTTAAATGCTGTCACTTCTTCGGCAGGCACAAAATTGTCGCTACCACCATGACAAATTAATATTTTTGGTTTTATCACTTCAGGACTGGCAACGCCTTTTAATCCGCCATGAAAACTTACAACAGCCTTTACCGGTAAATTTACGCGGGCTGCATTAAGTGCCATACTGCCACCAAAACAATATCCAATGATGGCCATGTTCTCAACATCAGCCATAGGAAAGTCCTTTAGTTTTTGAATAGCTGCGTTAATGCGCTCCATTGCAAGAGTATTGTCAGTATAAAATTTTGTGGCCTGTTCACCTGCTTCTTTTGGGGTTGGTGCAATATAGCCATCACCATACATGTCAACAGCAAAAGCAAAGTAACCTAAACCTGCAAGCATGTCAGCACGCATCTTAGCGTATTCATTGCAGCCCCACCACTCAGGTATGACTAATACAACAGGCATTTTAGGAATGTGTGCATTGTAGGCAACATATCCTTTACAAGTAGTGTTTCCTGCTTGGTAAGTAACCTGTTTACCTTCATTGTGTGCTTGCACAGCAAATGTCATTAAACCGAAAATTACTGTTGCTGCTATTGCTAAAATTTGCTTTTTCATTGTTTTGATTTTTATTTGAATTAAATTCTTACTTCATCAGATCATTATCTTTCTTTTTCATGAAATAAAGACCTATTCCTCCAACAATAAGTAATGAGAAAAACAAGTTTGTTCCCAACCATAGATAGTCCATATTGCTTAAAGCTTTCCCTTTATTTTTCATTAAAAAAATGATTATTGAAAGACCCATTCCAATAGTAACAGAAATGACAATCAGAAAAATTCTTCGCTTATTACTCATAACCTTAAAATATTTTTTTTACAATACGCTCTCTAATCCAACGTGGCAAAATTAATGCACCTACAATAAGGTAAGGATAATAACTTATCAACCGCCATAAAATACCCAGTGTTGGTGCCAATCCTTTGTGAATAAACTCACCCAGAAAATCAGTAAACATCAGTTCGGCAATGCCACTACCGCCAGGGGTTGGGCTTAGTAAAATTATTATTCCCATAATTACCTGCTTTCCATAAACTATCAAATCAGACAATGCCGTCTGCCCATGAAATGCATGAATCAAACAATTGACAATAGAATATCTTGCTGTCCATGATGCAAATGTTGCCAGCAATGAAAGCATCCAGTATTTCAGGTTTTTATCTTTTAATCCATTTGATGCGATGATAAGTTGATCGCCAGTTTCAATAGCGCCTTTTCTAAAACGTTTTAAAACCGGAAAGGAGCAGATGCCTGTAAGTATTTTTTTTATCAGATATGGGTTTATAAAAAGTGCATAAGCAATAAAAAGTTTATACGCTAGAATGATAAAATATACCACCCAAAAAGAATAAAAAATACTTGTACCTAATGATGATTGCCCGACATTTACTCCTGAAAACAAAGCTTCCTTGCCTACTAACAAATAAACAACCGGTGCCATCACGGCTAAGAAAACACCATCAAGAAAAGAAGTGAAGGTTATGGTGGTAATACTCTTGCCAAGGTTTATTCCTTCACGATTGAGAATGAAAATAGCAAACAAAAATCCACCCCCAATTATTCCGGGTGCTAATGCAGAAGAAAACTCCCATAGCATGATGACAATAAAACTTCTGTACCATGTCAGTTCATTATCTGTGAGCACTCTTATTCGAATCATGTAGGCCAAATCGCGTACAAAAACTGAAAAGCCTGCCAGAATCATCCAGAAGGTACTATGCCATGTCCAGTCTATTTGAGTAAAAACTTTGCTGTCGTAGTTATCATAAAACAGCCAACCTGCCACTGACAGACCAATGAGCATTGGCCAAATTATTTTCTTCGGATTCAGCCTTTGCAGTACATCTTTACCCTCTATCTGCATGAGTAAACAAGTCCTGTGGTTTTTGCAATACAAAATTGTTGAATCCTTCGCCAACGTTGATACTTACTTCATGAATCTGCAACAAATCGAGCAGAGCAAGAAAAATAAAAACTGCATGTATCTTGCTGGTACAACTCTCAAACAGTTCTTCAAAACTTACATTAGCTTTAGCACTAATTTTCCTGATGATACCTTCTTTTTCCGATTCTAAGGTAAAAGGATATTGTACTACGGTGTGGCGTAAATCAAGTTGTGACAATTCGAATCTTTGTAACACACGCTGATAGGCTGCAATAAGTTTATACATGGTTAGCTGATGAAGTTCACTGCTAAAACCACCACTGTCGGCAACTACGGCAATCTTTGCCGCCTCCTTAGCCAGATTACCACGCACAAATTTCATGGCACGCTCTTCTTCCATAAAACGGAATTCTTCTGCTGCCGCTTTATACTTTTTGTATTCAAGTAATTGCTGCACCAAATCATGACGTGGGTCTATTTCATTTCCCTGTTCATCAATCTGCGGACGTGGTAGCAATAATTTTGCCTTTATACGCATCAATGTACTTGCAACTAAAATAAACTCTGCTGCCACCTCAATGTTCAGTGCATTTAGGTTATGAATGTAGTTCAGAAAATCTTCTGTAATTTTTGAAATGGGGATATTGTGAATATCCAACTCATCGCGTTCAATAAAAAACAACAACAAATCAAATGGCCCTTCAAAGGCAGGTAGCTTAACTTCAAAATTTTCTGATGACATGGATAGAAATGTCTGATTTTTTCTCTTGTCAAAGAAACAAAAAAAGAGGCTAAGTTTGGGTGGTTAAAAATGATTTATTTGAGTGGTTTACCACTTCAAGTACCTAGCCATGTAACCCCTATTTGAATATACATGAATAAAAATCAGAAACTGTTTATTCTGAGCATTTAATTGAGGCGTATGCTTTTGTGTTCAAATAACAAATCACACAACGCTCATTAATAAAAAAACATTGTTTTATTCTAATAGCAATAAATCTGCCGGAAAAAATTACAGAATTACTCTACTACAATACGTTGTGCATAAACTTTTTCGTTGCAAAAAACTTTCACAACATAAACTCCTTGTTGTAGGTCTGATACATCAAATTTTACTATTCTGTCTGCATTAACATTAGTTTCCATCCCGTTACAAAGTTTACCAAGTATGTTGAAAACCTCAACTTTAGCAACACCGTTTCCGGCCTCGTCAGGAAGTTGAATGGTAGCAATTTCTGAAACAGGGTTTGGAAATATATTTAGTGATGTAATAGTTTGTCCGCCATCCAATCGTGCCATTGGATGTCCGCCATTTATCGGTGCAGGCACAGTGTAGGTAATAGTAAGTTTGGGTCTGATGGCTTCCGTAGTATTATCACTGGATGCAAAAATCAATTTTTTAAATTTATGTTCTTGCTGCAGTCTGAGCATAAATCCAAAACTTGTTGCAGGATTGTTTCTTGAATCAATGATAAGCTGCTTTACATTAATATTTGTAAAACTTTGTGTTGAAGATGTAGTGCCCCCTAACGAAACTCTGTTCTGTGAGGTTGTTGTTGGTTGATTGTTCCATGTCACAGTTGTTTCATTCCAATTGGAAGTGATGCGTTCCAAATAACTTGAATTGCTATGTGGAAAGCAATAGTGTTTGCCTTCTTCTGAGGTAGGATTAAAATAGAGAGATAGTGTTGCACTATTGATAAATGCATTGGCAGGGATGCCACTCAAATCAAACTGAATGAGCGAGCGCACATTGGAGTTGTTGCCATTTTTTGTCCAGGCAATGGCATTGAGGTCGCGTTTTGTACCATAGTTGTTGCCGGCATATCCGCAACTAACACAACTGAAAATTTCTGCATCCTTACCATCAGCAGGACCGGGTTGTAAAACTATGGTTGTTTGTGCAAAGGATGTTGATGCCATCAGGCATAATGCAACAAGTGGGGTGATTGTTCTTTTCATACTAATGGTTTTTGTAATTGATAACAAAGTAAAGACTTTTTTTGAAACCTACTGCATTTTTTTAATTTATTTTTATTATTTTTGATTTTCCCTTACCCCTAGCATTTATCCTGATTAAACACTAACACAAATATGACAAACAGCCAGCCTCTTTACACTGATAATGATTTTCTCCGGCTTATTACGCATTGCACTTCTGCCGATGAGGTAAAACAGGTGCTTTCATCGCACAATATTGCTGATGCCGATACAAAATCGTCAGAATTGTATAAAAAACTGTGTTGCATAAAACGACAAACCAAAGGTATTTATCTGATGGCTGCAGGTGCAGTTATGGGTTTTATTGGTTGTCTTCTATCTATTGTAAATCCCATTCCGTTTTTATTTGACATTGCAATGTACGGACTCACACCGGGTGCCGTTGTTATAGTGCTTATAGGATTATACTTGTTTATTGAAGGCTGAATTGAAGCACCAACATTGTTTACTTTTGCTATATGGAAAATATTAACGAATCGCTTGAATTCAAATCATCGCCTGCGCTTCGCAAAAAGTTGATTTCTTACGGAACAACTAAAAAATTTAATGCCGGTGATGTAATATTAAATGAAAATGCATATATCCGCTCTATTCCTATTGTGCTTAGCGGCTCCATCAGAGTGATGCGCAATGATGACGAAGGAAGAGAGATTTTACTTTACTATATAAAAAGTGGCGAAAGCTGCATCATGTCTTTTCTGGGCGGCATCCATCAGGACACAAGTAAGGTAAGTGCTGTTGCCGAAGATGAAACAGAAATTTTATTCGTTCCTATAGATAAAGTAATAACACTCATTCGCGAGCATGACGAATGGCTTGATTTTATTTTCCGCTTGTATCACAAACGCTTTGAAGAGCTTCTTGAAGTTGTGAATGCTGTTGCCTTCAAAAAAATTGATGAGCGATTGATTTTACTGTTGCAGAAAAAATCAGAACTTTCAAAGTTAAATACAATCACAATTACTCATGAACAATTGGCTAATGAATTAGGCACTGCACGTGTAGTTGTTTCGCGGCTGTTGAAACAACTGGAAGTTGATGGTCGTGTGGAACTGGGACGAAATAAAATTACACTTCTGAAATAATTCAGGAATAAGGATAAAAAGCATCTTCAATAAACTTCAATTCATGACGGCCATTGTATATAACTATGGATACAATATCATAGCGAACTTCCACATCTAAATTTTTTGAAATGATGTAATGGTCGGCAGCTGTTGCTAAAAACCGTTCTTTAGCTTTGGTAACACCTTCTTCCGGCTCGCCAAAATAATCTCCCGTTCTTGTCTTTACTTCAACAATGCACAACAGGTTTGCTTTAGATGCAATTATATCAATTTCTAGTTTGCCAAAACGCCAGTTACGCTCTACTATCTGATACCCTTGAGAAAGCAGATAGCTAACTGCCATCTCTTCACCTTCGCGACCAAGTTGATTATGATCTCCTTTATTTTTCTGTACCATACCAGTTGATCTTGCGCGACAAGTACATTACCAATGCAAGCACGATAAACAAACCTATACTTCCTAACAACAATGCATAGTCCTGCAACTGTATTATCGAAAACACAAATACATAGAGAATTATCAATACCAGACTAAACAACAGTGCTAATCGCAGGTTGTTAAAAACTGTTTTTGCATATAGGCTGATAAGTAAAATAATAGCAGCGGCAGATAACAGATACGATAAATTGAAACTGATATATTCCGAAACAGATAATAACAAGGTATAAAACAAACATAAAGCAACACCAACCAAAATGTACTGAAACGGATGTATGCGTTTTCTGTTAAGCACTTCTATAAAGAAGAAAAGCGTAAACGATAAGGTGATTAATAAAATAGCATACTTGGCAGAGCGGTAAGTTTTCTGATAATTATCAACAGGAATAAGTAATTTAACACCAAATGTTGATTCATTCAATCCTGTTGGCACACCTCTGAATTTTTGTCCGTAGTTTCTGTTGAGGTGAAATATTTTCCATTCTGCATCAAAGCCTTTATCGGTGATGTGATGTGTGTCGGGAAGGAATGCCCCATCAAAACTTGGATTTGTCCAGTCTGATTTTATGTTAACTGTTGTTTCCTTTCCTAATGGCATAAAATACATTTCCTTGCTGCCATTGAGTTTAAAAGACATGTCAAATTTAAAATCAGGTTTATCGAGCGAATCTGCTATTGGTAAGCGAATGCTCACACCCGATTCATGGACATCATTATTTTCTACTCCGGGATTAAACTCAATAGCATTTCCATTCAGTTTGATAGTTAGACGTTGTTTGATTCCTCGCAAATCAGAAATACCCAAAGACAGTGTAGTCTCTTTCCACATGATATCTGCCGGAGCAATATTCCACTCTGAAAAATCAGGAAAATGAAAATATCCTTTTAGCGACACATCTGACTTATACACTACAGCTTCGTAAATGCCGCGATGACGCATTTCAGGCTCCAGTGTTCCTGCTATTTTTAATTCTTCCGGTAAAAAATGTGCATATTGAATTTGTGACTTCCTTTTTCCATCGGCATCAACAAAAAAACTTTGATATGGCACATTAATTACTGGACCACTGAGGTGTTGTTCAAAACCCCACTTGGATGAAATTTCGTCTAATGCGCTGTCATGTGTTTGCTGTCTCTCATTTATCAGACTTTGCACCATTTCTGATGGAATAAGTAATAATAAAATTAAAATTCCCATGCTGAGAAGCTTCACCATGACAGAATTTTTTATCCATTGATTTAGCCGGTCGAAAAAAGAGTGTGAAGTATTTTCCATGAAACGATGATTGGTTGTTTTTTTTAAACGGATTTAAGCAAAGATATTTTATAGGTCAGATATTTTAACTTTTGTTAAACAATTTATTTTTTTCGGTTTCTGTTGACTGATTGGCTTTGTATATTCAGGATTTAACTTTAAATCAATAATCATACTCATTTTCCCATCGTGTTTTTAAAAATTGCTGAAACTCTGCTTCGCGATTATTCTTTCCCGGTGAATAAATTTTCTTACCTTTTAACTGCTCGGGAAGGTAGTTTAGTTTTACAAAATTATTATCATAATTATGCGCATAAGCATAATCTTTTCCGTATCCAATTTCTTTCATCAGGTTGGTAGGTGCATTTCGCAGATGCAGTGGCACAGCTAGGTCGCCTGTTTTGGCTACTAATTCCAAAGCTTCTTCAATGGCCATATAACTTGAATTGCTTTTTGGCGAACAAGCAAGATAAATTGCAGCCTGTGATAAAATGATTCTGCATTCTGGAAAGCCAATTTTATGTGCTGCATCAAAACACTGATTGGCAATGAGCATGGCATTAGGATTTGCATTACCAATATCTTCCGAAGCAAGAATGAGCATTCGCCTTGCAATAAACAACGGATCTTCGCCACCATGAATCATCCTTGCAAGCCAATAAACTGCTGCATTGGGGTCGCTTCCTCTGATGCTTTTAATAAATGCAGAGATCAAATCATAATGTTGTTCGCCTGTTTTATCATAAAGAGCCATCTTTTGATGAATGGTTAGTTCTACCATTTTATTGTCAATATAAATTTCTTCCTGAAGATTAACCTGAATAACCAATTCAAGAAGATTGAGTAGTTTTCTGGCATCGCCACCACTGAAACGCAACAATGCATCATCTTCTTTAATAACAACTTTCTGCTCTTTAAGAATTGTGTCATTTGCTAATGCAGCATATAATATTGCTCTAAGATGTTCTGCAGTGAGTGCTTTTAAAATATAAACCTGACAGCGTGAAAGCAAGGGTGAAATTACTTCAAACGATGGATTTTCTGTTGTTGCTCCAACGAGTGTAATAATTCCTTTCTCTACGGCACCAAGTAAAGAGTCCTGTTGCGATTTGCTGAATCGATGTATTTCATCAATAAATAATATGGAAGGCTGTTGGGCTATTTCAAAATGTTGCCGTGCAGTTTCAATTACAGCACGCACTTCTTTAACGCCACTGTTTATAGCACTCAGATGATAGAACTGTCTGTTTAAAGAGTTAGCCAATATAAAAGCCAGAGTCGTTTTGCCTACACCCGGTGGCCCCCATAATATCATGCTGGGGATGGTGTTTTTTTCAATGGCTTTTGCAAGAACTGCTCCTGACTGTGTCAGATGTTCCTGACCAATATATTCATTCAGCGTTTTTGGCCGCATACGCTCTGCTAATGGAATCATTGCAATCAATTTTTATAACCCAAATTAAACAATAATTCTTTGTTGTTAGGCTAAAATAAAAACCTGTTAAAACAATTAATCTATTTTTGCGGCTATGGATACAGTAGTAAGCGGAATAAGATCAACAGGAAACCTGCACTTGGGTAATTATTTTGGTGCAATAAAAAATTTTACAGCCATGCAGCATGAATATCGCTGCTTTTTCTTTATTGCCGATTATCATTCGCTCACCACACACCCTACACCAGCAAATCTTCAGCAAAATGTAAAGGCGGCTTTAGTAGAATATCTTGCATGTGGTTTAGACCCGGAAGTGTGTACCATATACATTCAAAGCGATTTGCCCGAAACTGCAGAACTTTATCTGTTGTTGAATATGAATGCTTACGTTGGTGAGTTGGAAAGAGTAACCTCATTTAAAGAAAAAATCAGAAAGCACCCTGATAATATAAATGCCGGACTATTAACCTATCCTGTTTTAATGGCTGCCGATATATTAATTCACAAGGCAACAAAAGTTCCTGTTGGCAAAGACCAGGAGCAACATCTTGAAATGAGCCGCACCTTCGGAAATCGTTTTAACCGTTTATATAACACAGAATATTTTAGTGAGCCAATGGCATTTAACTTTGGGAAGACGTTGGTAAAAGTACCCGGACTTGATGGTGCAGGAAAAATGGGTAAGTCGGAAAGTGAAGGTAATGCCTTGTTTTTGAAAGATGATGCAGCCACTATCAGAAAAAAAATAATGCGTGCTGTAACTGACAGCGGTCCCAAAGAACCAAATTCCACAAAACCAGAAGCAATTGAAAATCTTTTTAGTCTGATGAAATTGGTATCATCCGCTGACACTATAAGCCATTTTGAAACTGAGTTTAATAATTGCACCATCCGCTACGGTGATTTGAAAAAGCAACTTGCCGAAGACATGGTGACTTTTATGGCTCCCATTACCCAAAAAATCCTTGACATTGAAAAAAACCACGATTATGTAAAAAAAGTGGTTCACCTTGGGCGCGAAAAAGCTAAGGCAAGTGCACAAAAAACCATAGAAGAGGTAAGGCAAATCATCGGAATTCGAAGGTTTTAGTACCCTATTTTGAAAAGTTAAAAAATTGTTGTCAGTCCTATAAGTTTGTATGTGCCTCTGATTCAAGCAACAACAATTAAATATGTTGGGGAAAATATTTTTGAAAATCAGTTACAAAACCATTTAATTTGCGCTCTAATTCAAAACTTTATATAAAATGTCAGACATTGCATCCAGAGTAAAAGCCATTATTGTTGACAAATTAGGTGTTGACGAAGGGGAAGTAACTAATGAAGCGTCATTTACAAACGATTTAGGAGCTGATTCGCTCGACACTGTTGAACTGATTATGGAATTTGAAAAAGAGTTTAACATTGCTATTCCGGATGATCAGGCCGAGAAAATCTCAACCGTAGGACAAGCTGTAGATTATATTTCTGCTAACGTAAAATAAGCGTCCCTTACATGGAGCTCAAAAGAGTCGTAGTAACCGGATTAGGCGCCCTTACACCATTAGGTAACTCTGTTTCAGAATACTGGGACGGATTACTCAACGGTGTAAGTGGTGCTTGTCAGATTACAAAATTTGATGCTTCAAAGTTTAAAACACACTTTGCCTGCGAGGTTAAAAATTTTGACCCGTTGGTTTATTTAGAGAAAAAAGAAGCACGCAAGCTTGACCCATTTTCGCAGTATGCAATTGCTGTTTCCGATCAGGGAGTAAAAGATGCAGGCTTAGAAAATGCCAACATTAATCACGACAGAGTAGGTGTTATCTGGGGATCGGGTATAGGCGGGCTTCGTACTTTTCTTGATGAGGTTATTGCTTATGCCAAAGGTGACGGAACACCACGTTTCAATCCTTTTTTCATTCCTAAGATGATTGCCGACATTGCATCTGGACATATCTCTATGCGTTTTGGCTATCGTGGTCCAAACTACACTACAGTATCTGCATGTGCATCATCAACCAATGCACTCATTGATGCATTTACTTATCTGCGTTTGGGCAAAGCCGATATTATTATTTCCGGTGGCTCAGAAGCTTCTGTTAACGAAGCAGGTATTGGCGGTTTCAATGCCATGCACGCACTTAGCGAGAGAAACGATTCACCACAAACAGCATCACGTCCATTTGATTTAGACCGCGATGGTTTTGTGCTTGGTGAAGGTGCCGGCTGTATTGTTCTCGAAGAGCTTAGTCATGCGCAGGCTCGCGGAGCAAAAATTTATGCTGAAATGGTTGGCGGTGGCATGAGTGCCGATGCCTATCATCTTACAGCTACACATCCCGAAGGATTGGGTGCTTATAACGTAATGAAATCTTCGCTTGACGATGCAGGAATGACTTCTGCCGACATTGACTACATTAATGTGCACGGTACAAGTACACCTGTTGGCGACCCAAGCGAAATTAAAGCCATACTAAAACTTTTTGGTGACGATGCATTTAAGCTAAACATCAGCTCTACCAAGTCCATGACAGGACACCTTTTAGGTGCTGCCGGTGCTATTGAAGCTATTGCATCTATTTTAGCAGTAAAAAATAATATTGTACCACCAACCATCAACCATTTTACAGACGATCCCGCTTTCGATCCACGGTTGAATTTTACATTTCATAAACCCCAACAACGCAACATCAGAGCAGCGCTGAGCAACACTTTCGGCTTTGGCGGACATAATGCCTCTGTAATTTTTAAAAAATTCACTCCCTGATAATCAGTGAGATTTTACAGCTTCTTTCCCATCAATATTTTATTTTCTGCCGATCGCAAAACATACTTTTCGCTGCATAACATTCTTGGCTTCTATCCAATAAAATTATCGTTGTACAAATTAGCGTTCAGCCACCGTTCGCAAACAAAAGAAGTTACTAATGGTATAAAGCACTCAAACGAGCGATTAGAATATCTTGGTGATGCTGTGCTTGGTGCCGTTGTAGCCGAAATGCTTTTTAAAAAATTTCCATTCAGAGAAGAAGGTTTTTTGACCGAGATGCGAAGTAAGATTGTCAGCCGCGAAAACTTAAAACACCTTGCCTTCAAACTTGGCATAAATCATTTCATAAAAAAAACACATGGCCCCGATTCGTTTCGCAACATTTATGGCGATGCACTGGAAGCACTCATTGGTGCTATTTATATTGACAGAGGTTATGACAAAGCCCGACAGTTTATTCTCGAGAGAATGATTAACCACCATGTTGATTTGGAATCGTTGGAAGCAACAGAAATAAATTTTAAAAGCCGCATACTTAACTGGTCGCAGCGTACTAAAAACACCGTTGCCTTTGAAACCATTGAAGACGAAAAAAACACCGATAAATTAATCCGTGTGCGATTGCTGATTAACGGAGAAGAAGTTGCCACAGGAATGGATTTTGTAAAGAAAAAAGCTGAGCAGATTGCAGCAGAAAGAGCCTGTACAAAACTTGAAATATAATTCAGACTGTTAACAAGCCATCTGAAAAATTAAATTTCAACGCTGTGGTACATCATTTATTGATGACCTATATTTGAACGAAAATAAAGCAATGATTTATCAGTCATAAGATGGAGTTTTCGGAAATTAAATTATTAATTAATTTTTTTGCTAAAAACCGTCATGATTTTCTGGGTGTGCCTGATGTTTATTTTGCAGATAAAAATTATCCTGAGCTGCTTTGGTTTTATAAAGAGATTTCAAAAGGCAGCATCAACAACGATCAGGATGCTGCAGAAAAGCTTTTGCAAAGCACTGCAACAAATCCTGCCTATCAGCAACTGAAAGCCGAACTTGAAGATCGTTTGGTAAATCTTGTTTTTGGTTTAGACCCCGAAAAACTGATGAACTCCATGTTAGGACGCAGTTCTTTTCGTGCATACATCTATTTTGGTGCTGCCATGATTTTACGTCAGCAAAATGCCTCTGCATTTTTTTCTGACCATTTCTTTAAAAAAGCAGCAGACTATGCAACCTTTACAAACGATGGTATGATTGGCTGCCTCACCGACCTGATGCTTGCCGACAGAATGGCTATTAAAAACAAACCTGACGATTTTTATCATTACCGGAATAGCTTTAAAAAATCTATTAAACAGTTTGAACTTGAAGCAGAATTGATTTTAATGCAAAGAGAATTGGATATTTTTCAGGTAGCTTCCAATATTTCACAATATAAAAATGCCGCCAAGGCAAAACGCTATTATCTGAGAGCTAAAAAAATACATCAGCAACTTAAAACATTCAATTCAAATTTCTATTACGGCAACATTGCGTTTATTTATGGATATTTCAGCAGTAATTTTGACTTGGTAGAAGAAGCTTTGAACGAACGCGAAACGTTTTATCTGAATCATCCCGAATACTATTCCGACTTTCAAAAAAGCTTTATTGCGCTTTCAAGAATGTTGGCCTACATCCACCTCAGGCAGTATGATAGAGGTAAAGAAGAAGCAAGGGTGTTTTTAAGTAAACTAAGTGCCAACTCATCTGACTGGCTGCATGCATTGGAGCACTATTTTATACTTTGTATGCACTCCGGAAACTTTGAACAAGCACTCAACATCTATTACGAAGCAACACGAAGTGAATATTTTATCAACTCCAATCAGGAAGTAAAAGAGCGTTGGCATTATTTTGAACCTTATCTGAATTTTATTTTACCGGGACATTTTCCAAAAGAAAGTATAAACCTGTTGGGTTTTTTAGATGAGATAAGCTACTACACAACTCATAAAGAAGACAACAACATCATTATCATGATAGGTCAGATAATAGTGATGATTGAAATGGGTGATTATGACAAGTTATATGACAGAACAAGTTATCTGGAATCCTATATCAGAAAATATGTTGACAGGAGAATTTATCCGCGTACATCTATTTTTCTGAATATGTTACTCACATTATTCAAGAACAACTTTCAAAAAACTAAGTCACAGAAACAAGCTGCCATCTCCCTGGAAAAACTAAAGCCTGTTGCCGGGAATAAATTTTTTAATACAGAAGGGCTTGAAGTTATTCCTTATGAAAAACTTTGGTTAGCCATTTTAGAAAAATTAAAAAGGCACTGATCTTTTGAAGTCAGTGCCTTTGATATTCTTTTGGAGATGTTAATTACAAATTACCACTGCCGACAATTACAATTCCATCGCATTTAAAATTTGGATCTTTTGATAGCGTTTCTGCTTTATTTATTTGTTCAGAATTTTTAGCAACAAAATCTTTATTTTGAAGATCAGCCGGTGTAGCATAAACACCTAAGTAAAGTAAAATTGAGATTAATAAGTCCATATTGTTTTTTATTTGAATTTGTATGGGTAATTGCAAATCAATTGCCGCTACTCAACATTTTCTGACATCGAAATGGGCATTCTTTCTTTTGTAAGAAAATTGAGCTAACCGTAAGGACTTATTTCATCTTTCAGAGGAGAGCCACGTTATAAACTACTGTCAAGCTTGAAAATCGCCTGTAAGAAAAAATAAGAGATGTTGGAAAAAAAATAATAATGAAGAACGCTTTATAACTTAATACTGTTGTTTGTTCACGTTAATAGAAAAATGCTGAATCCAAGGAGATGGAAGAGTCTTAACTTCTAGCATAATTTCTTCCGAAATAAAACAGTTGGATACTGGAACTCCAATTTCACCTAATGGCAACTACGGGATTTTAAATTTTATTTTTATATCAAAATTTTAGAACATCAACAATTATTAAACAACAAAATCAAACATGCTGCATGAGGTCATTAATATTTTGTCCACTTTTTTCTTGGAATTCCACTTTCATGGATGCTGATTTTGCAACCGTACCACCACAGGGTATTTTTACAAGAAAGTATTATGAATCGAGTTTTGGAGCTTTGACTGTTAAAAAAATTTTATACCTTTAAATTCTCAAGTAAACACCATGAGAAACTTTTTTCTTTTTTTAATAGTTTTGGTTTTGCAATTTTCTATTGCTACTTCACAAACCCTGCAATGGGCTAAGCAATTTGGGGGGACAAAATCTGACATTGCTTTTAGTAATACAATTGATATAGCTGGAAACAGTTATATTACAGGATACACTGATACTTCCAGCATAAATATTTTTATTTGCAAATTAGATTCTAATGGTAATATTCTTTGGAATAAAATAATTGGCGGCATGGGAGTTGATGCAAGCATACACATAACAACTGATAGTTTGTGCAACATATATGTATGTGGAGTCTTTAATGATTCTGTTGATTTTGATCCGGGTACAGGTATTAGTTCGCTTATTTCGCAGAGCTTGGGCGATGCATATTTATTAAAATTAGATTCTGGCGGCAATTTTGTGTGGGTAAAACAAATGGGGTGTCATGCTTTTTATGAGAATGGTTCTAGATTTTGTAAGGTTAGTGGACCCTATATTTACTGGTGCGGTGTTTTTAACGATACTCTTTTTTATACTGCACAAAGTACCTCTTTTCCTGTTGCAATATCTCAGGGACTCATAGATATTTTTATAGCCAAACTAGATACTGCGGGTAATTTTATTTGGACAAAATCCCAGGGAGGCTTGGGTAGTGATGGCATTGTATCAATTGCCTTAGACGATGCCGATAATATTATTACAACAGGCGGTTTTACCGGTATTTGCGATTTTAACCCGGATTCAACGGTAAATTTTGATTTAACTTCCTTAGGCAATACGGATGTGTATGTTTGTAAATTAGACTCTGGCGGTAACTTTATTTGGGTTAAACAATTTGGTGGTGTAAATTTTGAAGTGCCTTGCGAGTTGGTAATAGATAAAGCTGGCAATATTTTTTTAGCAGGGGTTTTTGAAGGTATAATGGATGCTGACCCCAATTCAGGTATTTATAACCTGGTAAGCAATGGTAATTATGATAATTTTATTTTAAAGTTAGACAGCAGTGGTAATATGCAATGGGCTTTAAGCTTTGGAGGGACAGGACTTGATGTGTGTAACTCTTTAGCTCTTGATTCATCTGCCAACATATATACTACCGGACGGTTTGTTGATACCGTTGATTTTGATCCGGGAATGGGCGTTTATAATTTAGTTTGCAATAACTCCTTTGGCGATACTTTTGTAAATAAAATAGACAGTGCCGGTAATTTAATTTGGGCTAATCAATTAGTTGGAACCATCGACAACATGGGTAACAGCATTGCTTTAGATAACAATCTGAATATATATGTTGCAGGTAATTTTAGCAACAGTTGCGATTTTGATCCGTCAGGCAATTTTTATACCCTTAATTCATTAGGCCCTTATGATGCTTATCTTTTTAAATGGAGCCAACCTCTTACCGGCTTACATGATACTTATACAAACTCATCCGTTAAAGTATTCCCAAATCCTTTTACTGAAACTGTACAAATAAATGTGATTGAAAAAGCAACGGTAACAATTAGCTCCATTACCGGCCAGGTAATTTTAAGAACCATTTTACCAGCGGGCATAAATACTATCACCCTAGCAAATCAACAAAGTGGTACGTATTTATTAAATGTGTTAACCGATAAAAGCAGCAGCAATGCTATTATTGTTAAAAGCAATTAATAAAATTAAATTTTATTTAACTTTAAATCAACAAACGTTATGAGAAAAATTAAAATTATTATTGTTCTAATGCTAACAGGCAAATTACTATTTGCCCAATGCGAGTATATTGAAGATTCTACTACATTGCGTGTTATCGGAAGCGCCTCTGCACCCTCATGCATAGCAATTTTACCTATTGCAGTAAAAATGGATACAGTATTTCACCTTATGGCAACAGGGTTTTAAATTTAATGATCAACATTATCTATGATCAAACACCAGCCGCTGATCCTCTTGCGGGCACTTCCAGTAATTATTGGGATCCCGGCACATCGAATACAATAAACTCCATCCACCTACTAATTTAACCTCTTTCATGGATGCTGATTTTGCAACCGTACCTCCACAGGGTATTTTTAAGAAAATATTATGAATTAAGTTTTGGAGCTTTGACTGTTAAAAAATTTTATACCTTTAAATTCTCAGTAACACCATGAGACTTTTTTCTTTTTTTAATAGTTTTGGTTTTGCATTTTCTATTGCTACTTCACAAACCCTGCAATGGGCTAAGCAGTTTGGGGGCATTCAAGTTGACATAGCCACTAGTAATGCTATTGACCAAGCAGGAAATATTTATGTCACTGGATTTACTGAAGCTTCCAGTCCGGATTGTTTTATTTATAAAATAGATTCTAATGGCGTTATTCTTTGGAATAAATTAATTGGAGGCCCAGGTGTAGATGGTAGCTATGAGATCGTATGCGATAATAACAGTAATATTTACATTTCTGGTTATTTTGGGGACTCTGTTGATTTTGATCCGGGCCCGGGAGTTACTTTATTAAAATCCCAAAGTACTTCAAGTGCGTTTTTGCTAAAATTAGATTCTGCGGGTAATTTTATTTGGGTAAAAGTAGTGAGTGGCAGTGAATTTTCATATGATAGAGGAACTTCTTGTGTTGTTAGCGATGGCAATGTGTTTTGGGCTGGTATTTTTTCAGATACCCTACACTTTATAGATATCACAAATGATAGCCTTATGGGCCATTCAAAAGGAATTAGTGATGTTTTTATAGCTAAACTGGATGGTAGTGGTAATTTGAATTGGATAAAAACTTTTGGTGGTGGTGATGAAGACTATGTAAATTCTATTAATTTGAATAGTAGCGGAGATATTCTTTTAGTAGGTGAGTTTAAAGGTTTATGCGATTTCAATCCGGATACAGTCATCAATTATGATTTATTATCCTATGGCTACTCAGATATTTACATCTGCGAATTAGACAGTGGAGGGAATTTTGCCTGGGCAAAACAATTGGGGGGGCTAACTATTCAATTGGAAGTAATTTAACCATAGACAATTTAGATAATATTTATGGTATAGGTTATTTTATAGATACCTTGGATGCTGATCCGAGTGCAAATGTTTTTAATTTAATAAGCAATGGTTTGACTGATGTTTGTTTATTTAAGTTAGATAATGGAGGGAATTTGATTTGGGCAAAAAGTTGGGGGAGTACAGGAAGTGATGAGGGTATGGGGATAGTTATAGACTCAGTAAATAACATTTATACCACTGGTGCATTTAACGATACTGTTGATTTTGATCCGGGAACAAGTATCTACAATTTAACTAGCACCGGTGGGGTAAATACATTTATAAGTAAATTAGATAGTGCAGGTAATTTTATTTGGGCTAATCAAATAAAAGGTTCAAACAATATTGGATTGTCAATAAAATTGGATGCACATGAAAAAATCTACGTAGCTGGAGAGTTTGGCGGGACATGCGATTTTGATCCTTCAAATAACCTCTATAACTTGACTTCAGCAGGGATGGGTGATGCTTATATTTTTAAATGGAGCCAACCTATTACGGGTTTATATGATAATTATACAAACACACTCATAAAAGTATTTCCGAATCCTTTTACTGAAACTGTACAAATAAATGTGATTGAAAAAGCAACGGTAACAATTAGCTCCATTACCGGCCAGGTAATTTTAAGAACCATTTTGCCAGTGGGCATAAATACAATCGACATGGCAAGTCAAAAAAGTGGTACGTATTTATTAAATGTGTTAACCGATAAAAGTAGCAGCAATGCTATGGTCGTTAAAAGCGATTAAATATAATTAAATTTTATTTAACTTTAAATCAACAAACGTTATGAGAAAAATTAAAATTATTATTGTTCTAATGCTAACAGGCAAATTACTATTTGCCCAATGCGAGTATATTAAAGATTCTACTGCACTGCGTGTAAACGGGACTGTATCAGCACCCACGTGTTCGGGCAATTTTACTTACCGTAGTAAAAACGGATTCAGTATTTCGCCTTATGGCAACAGGGTTTTAAATTTTTTTTATTCTAAAATTATAGAATAATGAAAAAGTATTTAATTATTATCCTCTTATCAGTTTATTCAGAAAGAGTATTATCGCAAGGCAGCGTAACGCCAAGCGAACTGCTTACCATTGCCTTTGAGGATGCCACAGGCGCAAGAGATACCGTTTACATTGGGCATTATATGGATTCTTGTTATTTATACATTAACCCTCCTCCAAGTTGCCCTAAAATAGTTTCACCAAATATTGACACCGCCTTTGACGAAGTGGATATAGGTCCCTTTGTACAACCGGGCGTGTTTACCGCCCGCATTGAAAACAAAATGAGTGATGGCTTTGCTTATGACTGGTACACTAAATATGATATACGCTATTGCGACTTGACAGCGGTCTATGCTACATTTTACAATTTCTTCAATGACCCTCTTGATTATAAAATCCGGTTCTACAATTACACACCACCTGTCATAGCTAAAATAAATATACAACGTAATAACCCATTTTTACCCGATACTGCCGATTTTGGTTGCTTTTGTGAATATAATGCAATCTATTTTTCAAACATAAACGAATTATATGGTAACGGGTGGTATAGAGGATGGATGGATTCATCAGGAAATGGCAGCTCCAGGGCTTATGATCGGGTAATTGATTCTCAGTTGATAGATACCATTGACCTAAACGATATTGCTGTTTATGTTTTTCAACCCAATTTTACAATAGTTGGTATTCAGGAATATAATGCTAAAAACAAAGATTATAAAGTATATCCAGTTCCCTTTTTTAATGAAATCATCATTGATTTTACAGGTAATGAAATTTTTAATTATACAATTACAGATGTGAGTGGAGTAATAATCTGTAATGGAAAATTGATAAATAAAAAAATAGATTCAAGTGAAATAACCAGAGGGCTATATACACTTACTTTATACAATGCTTCAAAAAAATTAAACTTTAAAATTTTGAAACTATGAGCAAAAAAAACTTAGGCCTTTTATTAATGATAAGCGCATATTTAAACACTAGTGCACAGTGTGAATATTATGAGGATTCAACAAGTTTGCGTACTGTTGGCGCCAGTTCAGCCCCATTATGTAACGGAAGTTTTGCTTATTGCAGTAAAAACGGATACACTGTATTTCCACATATTGGATGATATGTATAACTGGACTCCCATTTCTGATGAGTTGAATATCTGGATATAAAAACTGCATAACACAACTTGAGCAGGATTTGATTGACGGAAATTATAACTGCTGACGAATATATGGATAGCCGCATTACATTTGCGGACAGCAAAGTTCGGGATTGAGAGTGTTGTCATCAGCAATAGTCAAACAAGATAAATCGCTTATGGCAATAAAGCAGTTCCAATGCAAAGCAAAAACATTACTATTTCGCCTTATGGCAACTACAGGGTTTTAAATTTTATTTTTAGAACAATGAAAAAAAAATTTACTTATTATTCCTCTCTGGCGCAATGGCGTTTTTTTCAGAAAAAATATTATACTTTTGAATTAAGAAGAGTTTAATGAAATGAAAAAGAGTATTATAATATCTCTTTTGCTAATACTGAAGGTTGGTTATTCAACATCACAAACAGTATATCAGATACCGGGTGCATCGCAACAACCGCGTTGGGTTTTCCCGATTTATATTGAAGATGCCATAGGGCAAAAAGATACATTGTATTATGGATTTTCTCCCGGAGCTTTCGTAGGACCGGTTTTAGCAGATACTATCTTTGGAGAATATCCTGTACCCTATGATTTTGTTAATTTGAATGCTTCGGCATCACCAGTTACAAGCTTCTTAATGTATAAGGTAGAGATAATAGATACATCACTTAGCTATTATTCATTTCAATTGACTGTGGCCAATACCTATCCACCAACCAAATTCAAATGGGATGTCAGTACGCTCAGGTCAGACTCGCTTCCGTTTCCTGATCAGTCGCCACTGCCCAATGCCGAATTGCACATAGACTGGTACTATTCTCACAACATAACGCCCTGCCCGGGTCAGGGATTTGCTATTTTGGTTACAGATACAGCATCAGGCACATTCTGTTTTATGAAAGACAGCATGGTTATGGATAATGTTTTCTCGGGACCAGTTGATATAATGATAGGACTTTCCAGTTTCGCCCCTGGACAGGATTGCAGCCTGTGGGAGTTCAGCAGGTTGAGAAAAATAAATTAAAAATTTATCCTGTTCCTGCTGATGGTTATTTTATCATTGATATGGATGAAACAGGATATTCTTTATTTAATGCCGAGTTGTTTACATCAGAAGGAATAAGTGTGCTGAATAAACCAATGAAAAACAAAGAAAGACTAATTACATCAAACATTCCCAATGGATTTTATATGTTGAAGCTTACAACGGCTAATTTCAATACTGTATTTAAAAAAATAATCATTGACCACTAAAATTTATGAAAAAGATTTTAATGATTTAAACGAAATAATTTTTTTTAAATAAAAAGCATATTCATCTTTTTATTTAACATACTTCTAAAAAGACCGCAGGCTATTTATTTTTAATATTTTTTAACTCCTCTCGCAGCTTTTCAATTTCTACATTTTGTTTTTCAATCATTTTTATCAAATCATCTGCATCGCTATTTCCAATCACTAATCCGTTTGCCCCACCTTTTTGCTCATGCGTAGTAATGTTATACGAAACCTTTTCATCATAATGAATAATGTCTTCTACAGGCATATCAAAAAATTTAGAAAAGCGCTGCAATAGGGTAACGCTAATAGCTACTTCCTCGTTTTCAATTTTACTGATTTCGCTTTGCGTAAGTCCGATTTTTTCGCTTACATCAAGCTGGCTTAAATTTTTAATACGCCTGATTTTTCTGATTTTTTCCCCTAATTGATGCATGATTTATTTTAGTTTTATGAATGAAATGAATTAATTATTCTTTTCACGACTATTTTATTCAAAAATTGAATATTTTATTCAGAATATGAATAGAATATTCCATAGTAGATGTTCATTTCTGAAGCGTAAAAATAGAGGATAAAAAGTAAAAACAAAATATTTTTCTTGAAACACAATAGTTTATTAGTTTTAAGAAAAATTTAAAAATATGAAAAATCAAGTTATTAAAACTATTTTCTTTTTGGTGCTTACAATATATATTTCTATTGGAATGGCTCAACCCCAATGGAAATTTCACATTGCATTTGAAGATGCAACAGGTGCTAAGGATACTATTTGGCTGGTTTATGATACGACTGCACATGGCACACTACCTACTGATACCCTTTTAGGTGAAGGTAAAGTAGTTATTGATTATTCTAAATTCAATGTATACATCTTCAATTATGATAATGATACCACAAAAACCTTTGCACTTCCTTATTTTTATTTCCCTGGACATAATGCATATATCTATGCTCTCAACTATCAATATCCGATAACTGTAAGTTGGGATACATCGCTCTTTCATGCATCATATCTTCCTGTTCAGCAAGGAGTATTTAATATAGCGAGAATGGATAACGATTATTTTTTTGCAATTAACAATTGTCTTGGTTGCCAATATTTTGATATGCTAATGGATGATAGTGCTTTTGCTCCAGCTTTTAGCTGGGGAAGTGCAAGTCAATTTCCATTAGACATTAATTTGCTTTATGACCCAACAATAGGACTTAATACCATATCAAAAGAGCAATATAAAATATTCCCTAATCCTGTAACAGATAATTTAAGAATCAGTATTAAAAATCATGTTGATAACATTCAGCTATCAGATTTAACAGGAACAGTGTTTAAAGAATACAGGCAAATAAATTCTGATGACTTTATTATTTCAATGAAAGATATTCCCAACGGAATGTACATAATACAAATTACAGATAACTCAAAAAATCAATATCATGAAAAGATTATCAAAACCAATTAGCGCAATGGTGATTTTTTATGAAAAAAATTATTATACTTTTGAAAAGAAAAGAATTCGGTAATATGAAAAAAAGTATAGTAATATCACTTATCTTAATAGTTAGGTTTACGGATTCTACTTCACAAACCCTGCAATGGGCTAAGCAATTTGGGGGCACACAAGCTGACATTGCTTTTAGTAACGCAATAGACCAGGCTGGTAATATTTATACTACAGGTTATAGTGGAATTCCAAGAAAAAAGTGGACAAATTATTAATGACCTCATGCAGCATGTTTGATAATGAACGCAACTTGGTTTACAAAAACAAAGTGCTGTTGAAGTAAAGTTCAATCCAATCTAAATTTTTAAAATAAAAAAGCCGCCCCGAACAATCGGGGCGGCTTTCATATCAGTGAAAGATATTACAGAAATTAATTTTTGGATTGCTTAAAAATGTTTGTCTGTGGCGCAGCCTTAAATGTAATGCGCGTTGACTCTGTCTGACGCTCTTTCAAAATAGCCTGTGCATGTTGTATTGCACTTTGATTTTTGAGCATAAACTCTTTGTTAGTTAAGTCTTTTGGGGTTACATTGATTCCCATTGAGATTAAGATTGCAAGTAATAAGTCCATAATTTATTTGTTTTGAATTTGTATGGGTAATTGCAAATCAATTGCCGCTATACTTATTTTTTTCTGTTCCTAAATCCAATTCTTGCTATTGTAAGATTTCCTAAATTAATTGCTGATTCTTAAAGAATAATTTATCATTTTATCTCTGAAAAAACAAAAACAAAGACTATTTTCATTTTAAGAATCGTTTGTAAGAATTTTAGCTCTGTCATAGTTTTTATCATCTAATAATTACCTTCTATTGAAAAATATCGTAATGTTTATATTTTTGTATGGCTATTCCACAACTTATGATAGAAATCAGATTAGCAACAACAGAAGATATTCCATTTATTACTGATGTTTATAATGATGCTATTATAAATACAACTGCCACCTTTGATACAGAAGTAAAAAGCATTGAAGACAGAATAATTTGGTTTAAAAATCACGATGAAAAGCATCCCATATTAATTGCCGAAGAAGATGATAAGCTATGTGGATGGGCTTCGCTTACCCAATGGAGCGACCGTTGTGCATATAATGGAACCGCAGAGGTTTCTGTTTATGTTCATAAGAATCATCGTGGTAAAGGAATTGGTAAAGCACTATTAGACATTTTAATTCTTAAAGGTAAAAGCAAAGGCTTACACTATCTGCTTTCAAGAATTGCATCAGGTAATGAGGCCAGCATTCATTTGCACACCATTTTTGGTTTTCGCTACATTGGAATAATGAAAGAAGTAGGTTTTAAATTCGGAAACTATGTTGATGTGCATTTAATGGAGCTTGTATTTACTGAACCCGCAAAGTAGATTCAACAGGCAATGCTCCTGTGCCAATATTGTTTTCAATAAAAATTTTCCCTTCATTATATCTGACTCCTGCAAAAGGATTATTGTTGATTAATAATGGGCCGTCAAGGTCAACCCAGTCAAACAATTGCTGTATAGCGGCAGCTGTTGCTATGCCACAACTACTCTCACTCATGCAACCCAATAATAATTTAGCATTTAGCTGTCGTGCTGATTTAACAATATCAAAAGCTTTTGATATTCCACCACATTTCATCAGCTTAACATTAACTCCATGAAAACAATCCATAATCTGCTTCAAATCACCAATGGTCTGAAATGATTCATCCGCTATTAAAGTAAATGCTATTTGTTGTTTTAATTGCAGCATACCCTGCCAGTCGTCAGCCGGAAGTGGTTGCTCAATAAAAGCAACATTCAGATTTTTCAGTTGTTCTGCTTTTTGCAAAGCAACACTTGCATTAATCCAGCCCTGATTAGCATCTACACAAATTGCCTTTCCGCTCAATGCTGCAATTTTCTTTATAAATTCAACATCGCCATCAAAGCCGGCTTTTATTTTCAGCAATTTAAAATCTGCTGCTTGTTTAACCGCCTGTTCTATATCATCCCCTTTGGTAATGGTATAACAACAATCAGGTGTTGGCAGATTTTTGTCAATACCAAAATACTCAGACAGTGATTGCTTGTTTTTAATTGTCCACCAGTCAAGAAAAGATCCATTAACAGCTGCTTTAGCAAAATAATTTCCCGATGATTTATATAAATTTCCCAGAAACATTTTTAATTCTTGTTCCGATGTTATTTCCGGAATCTTCAGCTGTTGAATAAATTGTATCACACTTTCCTGTGTTTCCTTCACATAGGGTGGCAAAGCAGCTTCACCCCAGCCGGTAATATCATTTTGCACTACTTTAATATATACGACTGATGTATGTGTTCTTATTCCTGAAGCCAAAACAAATGGCTTCCTAAACTGAAGTTGAAAAGGAATGGTGTTTATTTGCATTGCTGCAAAAATGCAACAATGATTAAACGATGCAAAATGTGTATCGCAATTTTCTTAGAAAGATGATTTTATTTTTCCCCAGTTAAAATCAAGCCTGTAGGCAACTTCAAGAGAAAGAAATGCGTATCCATCAGTCTTACGTGTATTGCCTCTTTGCGAAGTGGCAGCACCTTCAAATCCATTGGTGCCTTTACCTGAAGGGTCAGAGATATATTTTGCCAGGTCTTGCTTATATTCTTCAGGAAAGTTTGCTTTTATTTCTTCGTAGGTTGCATAGCGGTCACTAACATCATCTAAATAATCGGTAATAAATTTAATATAACTCAACTCTGCCGATAAGATAATATTCTTTGTTACACCCCAGCGCCATCCCATTCCAAGTGGAAAGCCGATATGCATTAAGTTATAGGGGTTTTTTTGTCCCAATTCACTATTGTAACCCTGTCCTTCTGTGCGCCATTCATCAAGATTAGTTTCGAACTTACCATCACGCTTTATTACATTACCTTGCCCGCTTTTCTCATCCTGATCTCTGATGGTGCCATCACTCCAAAAATAATAACGGTTGTTGATGTCAATGCTTCCATTAAATAAATCTGCTTTAGGACGTGCATAGTATATGCCAACACCTGCATAGAAATACATTGCTGCTCCCTGTGCATATAATGGTTTTCTTTTATTGGCATACAATGTATAGCTGACATGTGTTGACAAGCCATAAACATCAGTCCTGAAACTTAAACCCCTTCCGTAATTACGCAGTTGGTAACCTTTTTTATCACCAATAGATTTTGTTTCATCATAGCCTATGCGATGCCAGCTAAAACGTGCTTCAACAGATAATGGCTGATATTGATAACCTGTCTTAGCAGGGCTATTTAAAAAGTTGCGAACAGTAATAGCACCTCCGGGTCGTGTTGAAGTAGATTGCAATACTTCATTGTTACCCAAATCACCAAAATAATTGGTAGCACCACCCGACATGCCGATTTCTATGTTGCTTTGTGCTGATGCGCTAATGGTAAACGAAGCCATAGCTATAACTACTGAAATTAAGGTTTTCATTGTTTTTCTATTTAGATAAAGAAATATTTACCTACTAAAATATAATGGATTTTTTGAATAAAGAAGTCTTTGCAGAAAAAATTATCCGAAAAGCAATGAAAAAACTTCATCTACCCGTTCAACCGGATAAAGTTTAATGTTCTTAAACATACCTTTTTCGAAGGCTGCAAGGTTCTGTGCAGGGAAATAAATTTTTTTGAAACCAAGCTTTTCGGCTTCTTTTATTCTTTGTTCAATACGGCTTACCGGACGTGTTTCGCCCGAAAGTCCCACTTCACCTGTAAAGCATGTTAGTGGCTCAAGCGGAATATCGTTATTGCTTGAAAGGATGGCACAAATTACAGCCAAATCAATTGCTGGATCATCCACCTTTAAGCCTCCGGTAATATTTAGAAAAACATCTTTGGCACCTAACTTAAACCCACATCTTTTTTCAAGTACTGCAAGCAACATATTAAGTCGCCTTTGGTCAAAGCCTGTTGTTGAGCGCTGAGGTACACCATAAACAGCACTGCTTACCAATGCCTGTGTTTCAATCAACATGGTGCGCATGCCTTCAAGATTGCAGGCAATGGCAATGCCACTAAGTGCTTCATCGCGTTGCGACAGCATAATCTGTGACGGGTCTGATACTTCTTCCAGTCCATTACCCTGCATTTCGTAAATGCCAATTTCTGCTGTAGAGCCAAAACGATTTTTATGACTCCGCAACAAACGATATATATGATGTCTGTCGCCTTCGAACTGCAACACCGTGTCAACAATATGTTCCAAAACTTTTGGTCCTGCAATGACACCTTCTTTTGTTATATGCCCGACTAAAAATACAGGACAACCACTATCTTTTGCAAAACGCAGCAACTCTGTTGTGCATCCACGTATTTGCGATACACTTCCCGGTGAAGATTCTATCTGAGAGTGAAACATGGTTTGTATTGAATCTATTATAACCAGGTCGGGTTTTAATGTATTGAGATGCTGTAATATTATCTCAAGTGATGTTTCTGTAAGAAGATAACATTGATTGTGCAGGCCTGAATTAAGTCGTTCGGCACGCATACGGATTTGCTGGCCGCTTTCTTCTCCGGAAACATAAACTGTTTTCAGATTTTTTAATCTTACAGCAAGTTGAAGTAGAAGTGTGGATTTCCCTATTCCGGGTTCACCCCCTAAAAGAATAAGTGAGCCACGTACCAGTCCGCCACCAAGAACACGGTTTAATTCCTGATCGGGCAAAACAATACGCTGCTCCTGATGCAGCTCTATTTCTGTAATTTTTTCAGGCTTGCTGCTGCGTTTGTAGTTAACCTGTGCCGAAGAATTTCCGGAAGTGATAAGTTCTTCAACATACGAATTCCATTCACCACATGACGAGCATTTGCCCATCCACTTGGGTGACTGTGCTCCACAATTCTGACAAACAAAAACCGATTTTACTTTAGCCATTACAGCGTCTGAAAAAGAATGATGACGCTAAGATATCACTGTTTTATAAACTCAATCTGTGCTACTCCTCCTAATGGACTATCCGTAGCAATTTCCAATACTTTATTATCAATCTTTACTATTGACCACTTATGATTGTAAGTGTCGCCACCGGGATTTTGATTCAAGTAAGTAGTATTTTCTATCTTTAAAAAGGGTGATGTTAATGTAGCGTCTATTGAAAATGTGCCAACATCAGCTGTGTCACCATGACGATTGGGTTGATAGATTTTAATTGTACCATCTACGAAAATCCAGGTTTCTTCATTTTGTGGCCCAAACAATACTCTGTCCCAGGTACCAACAATATCGCTCTTTAATTTTTTTTCTGATTTAAAGAAGTGATTGCTTTCACAACCCATTAAGAGTAGTAATGACAAGGTAACAATTGGAATTTTTATAGTAGCCGGCTTCATAAGTTCTATAAATTGAATGGTAAATTTACAACAAACCTATCAAATTCAGAAACTTTATTTAAAATTTTTTATTGTTTGATGCGATTGAGCAGGGATGTAGTGGAATATCCCTGTGTTAAATCTATAGTTACCACCTTGCCTCCACGTTGTGTGACTATATCGTAGCCAACAATTTTTTCGATTTCATAATCAGCTCCTTTTACCAGCACATCAGGTTGAACGAGTTTTATCAGGTTATAGGGTGTTTCCTCATCAAATAATATCACCGCATCAACTACATGAAGCGAAGCAAGTACCATGGCTCGCGCTGTTTCATTATTAAGCGGTCTGCCCGGACCTTTCTTACATGCACCGGACTTATCGGAATTAAGGCCAAGAATTAATTTATCGCCATAGTTTTTTGCATGAGATAAATATTGTGTATGCCCCAAATGCAGTATGTCAAAACATCCATTGGTAAAAACAATCTTTTGATTTTGTAACCGCCAAATGCTTAGCTGCTGCATTAAGGCATGCTCATTAAAAATTTTCTTGCTGATTATCTCGTTATAATCCATTGTTGGTTTTAATTCTTCTTCCTGTTGCCATTAAAACAAAGAATCCTATTGCACCCAAAACTAGTACTAATATGGTTTGGTATCCATGAACAATGGTTGCATAAACAATGCCTTCAGTTTCAGAAATGCCATAGAGCATGAGTCCGCGAGAAACGATGAAATGAAAAGCCCCGATACCTCCTTGCACAGGTGCCGACATTCCCAATCCACCTATTACGAGAATAAAGAGTCCTGCTTTGGCATCGAGCATAGATGTTGAATCCAAGGCAAAAAAACACAAATAGGAGGCAAAAAAATACATCACCCAAATAAACAAGGTGTGGAAAATAAACAGCGACTTATTTTTCATTTTCGCTATTGATTTTATTCCATCAACAACCCCTTTAAGCAATAAGTTTATTTTTTCGAAAATGGCTTTACTCTTTCCGGAATGTTTAGAGAAATAGAAATAGGCAAAAATTGCTACGATGCCTATAACTAAAGCACCTGCTACCAAAGGAAGGTTTAAGTTTTGAAATTTACTCATCAAGGGTGCAGCGATGGTATCATACAAAAAACCACCAATGAGATGAAACTCCAATGCTGCAACAGCAAGCAATAACAAAAACAACATAAGAACATCCATGATGCGTTCCACAATCACTGTTCCGAACAATTCGTTAAACGGAACTTGCTCGGCTTTAGTGAGCATGCCGCAGCGTGTAATTTCGCCCAGACGTGGCACAGCCAAATTAGCAAAATATCCTGCACACAATGCCCAAAAGGTATTAATCAGTTTTGGCTTATAGCCTAAAGGCGTAATGAGCATATTCCATCGAATGGCTCTACTTAGGTGTGCAAGTATTGCAGCCACAACAGATGCCAGCAGCCAGCCGATATGCACATTTTCAATTTTCTGAATTACTTGTGTAAAATCCTGATTACGGAATGTAAGCCAAAGCATACCTATTCCGGCAACCAGAAACAGTGCATACTTAATTACTGAAATAACTTTTTTCTTCAACCTTTGTCCGAATTTATTTTACAGGTTGATTTTTTTCATCAGGATAAACCAAAACAGGCTTAAAATTTTTGGCTTCTTCTTTTTCCATCATGGCATAGGATGCTACAATGACGATGTCGCCTAACTGCACCCTGCGTGCCGCAGGACCGTTAAGGCAAACTACACCACTGTTGCGTTCTCCTTTGATAACATAGGTAACAAATCTTTCACCATTATTAATATTAAGTATCTGCACCTGTTCGTTTTCAATCAGGTCGGCAGCATCCATCAGGTTTTCATCAAGGGTAATACTTCCCACATAATGCAACTCGGCCTGGGTGACCTTTGCCCTATGGATTTTCGATTTCAATACAGTTATAAGCATAATGGCGGCAAAAGTAATATGTTAGAGTTTAATGCAGATGTTTTTTTCTTCGGTAAAAAATTTCAAGGCTTCAAAGCCACCTTCGCGGCCAATGCCGCTCTGTTTTACTCCACCAAATGGTGTCCGCAAATCGCGTAAAAGCCAACAGTTTATCCACACAATGCCGCTATGCAACGCTGCTGCCACTTTATGTGCCTTTGTCAGGTTGGTTGTCCACACGGTGGCTGCCAGTCCATAAGGGGTGCTGTTAGCCATCATCAAAACCTCCTCTTCTGTGTCAAACGGTGTGAGTGTGACAACAGGTCCAAAAATTTCTTCCTGATTGGTGCGGCAGTTATAGGGTAAGTTTTCAATTACTGTAGGCTCAATAAAAAAACCCTCTTTACAGCGACCTTCCGGCTGTATGGCTTTGCCTCCGGTTAAAATTACACCACCTTCTTCTCTGGCAAGGTCAATGTATGAAAGTATTTTTTCAAAATGTGGTTGTGATACTATTGCTCCTAAAAAATTTGTTTCATCTTTTGGGTCGCCTGTTTTTAGTCCCTTTATTTTGCTGACAAATGCCTCTTTAAATTTATCATAAATACTACGCTGAATAAATATGCGTGAACCACAAAGGCAAATTTCGCCCTGATTGCTGAAAGAAGATTTTATAGAAGTAGCTACTGCATGATCAAAATCGCAGTCAGCAAAAATGATATTTGGATTTTTTCCTCCTAATTCAAGAGACAATTTCTTAAACATAGGAGCAGCAATTCTTGAAATTTCTGCCCCGGTCTTGGTGCCACCAGTAAAACTAATTACGGGAATATCGGGATGCGAAACTATGGCGCTGCCAACGCGTGGACCTGTGCCGTGAATAATATTTAATACACCGGCAGGAAGTCCGGCTTCAATACAAAACTGACTAAGCAAAAATGCCGTTACCGGTGTAATTTCACTGGGTTTTGCAACCACACAATTTCCCGATGCTAATGCAGGCGCAATTTTCCAGGTAAACAAATACAAAGGCAGGTTCCAGGGTGAAATACATCCTGCAATTCCGATTGGCTGACGTAAAGTATAATTAATTGCCGTGTTCTCCATGGCATGTGTTTCGGCAGCAAGATGCAATGCAGCAGTAGCATAAAAATGAAAATTTGCAGATGCACGTGGAATGTCCACTTGTTTGGCAAGCCACACAGGTTTGCCGTTGTCAAGACTTTCGGCTTCGGCAAATCGTTGCAGGTTTTTTTCAATCAGTGCTGCTATTCTCAGCAAGAGGTCAGAGCGTTTTTTTACAGGCATAGTACTCCATCCCACAAAGGCCTGCTTTGCTGCATCTACAGCCATTTGTACATCACGTTCATCACTGTCTGGTATTTGTGAAAAAACTGTGTTGGTAGATGGATCTGTATTATCCATCCATTTCTGACTTATGGGTTCTACCATCTGTCCGTTAATGTAATTCAACAATTTCATGACACGAAGATAGGTGTCATTAGAAAACAGCTTGTGGTTTTAAAATAAAAATTAAACAGGCTCTTAATTCTTTACTTTGTGTTTTTTTGGGGGAGAGCTGCTACTCAAACACTATCTTCCCGTTATAACTCTTTTTATTATTACTTAGCACAACATTATAAACTCCTTTAGCCTCCTGCTCCAAATTCAATTTTATATTACCTTCATTCATCTGTAATGTTTTTTGCTGAATGAGCTTTCCTTTGTTATCACAAATGGATAAAACCAAATTTTTTTCGTTTACAAAATCATCAGGCACTAATCTAATTAGTTATTATGTAGAATTTGCAGCTAACTTTAATACTTTAAAAAACATACTCAAGCCCAATGTAACTTGTAGGTAAAAAGGCATCTGTTATTAAAAAGAAACCAGCAAAAGAACCAATACCCGCACCAGAATACACATGGAAATTATTCCAAATATTATAGTCAACCCCTAGCGAAATGGTATTTTCAATGATTAAATCTTTATGTTCAGTAACAAAAGGAGGCCCATGTTGATATTCTTTATATTTTACTTTAAAAATCGCATAATTTAATTGACTAAAAACGTTTAACCTTTTTGCTTTCTCGACCCAATAATATCTATAACCAAAATTGATTCCGAATGATTCCTTTTCATATATATCAACAGGGTCTCCTTTAATTCTTTTTAAAATTAAAGAATATTCTGGCCCGAAATAAAAATTATGTTTGTCAAATACAAATACAATTACAGGTGAGTGATGAATTATTTTATAGTTATAATAAAATGAGTAACGCGCAGATTATTGAAGATTTTTTTTACTACTATCTTGACAGTATAATTTATTTGAAATAGAGGTAAGTTCTAATCCGAAAATTGTAAATAATATTAACCTTTTTAACACTAATTGAGAATTATTTTATCAATAATAGTGTTATCTCCTAAAAATCCCTTTAAGTAGTACATGGAATTCCAACTCGATGCTTGTAGGGTGGCCTGCATTTGTGCATGTGCAAGGGTGCTAACAAAAAATATTAATGCAGCAAGGGCAACTGCTGTTGCGGGGGAGGGGTAAAAACTTTTTCATTTGGCAGAGGATTTTAAAATTCGATTGTAAATATAAAGTTTGTTTTTGAAAGGGCAAATAAATGTGAAACATCCATTCCTATGGACTTTGAAAAATTTCCAAATCCCATACCCTTCACTTATTAAAAAAGAATTGTTTATTAATTTCTGATATATAGCAAATGACTATTTAAATGCAAAATACTTTTACTCAAATAAAAATACAGCGAATGAGAAAATTATACATCAGCATTCTTTTTATAATTAGTGCAGGAATTACACAGGCACAGATTGACAACCTGAGCAATATGAGTCCGGAGTGGATTCGTACAGGAGCCAGAAATGCTGCAATCAAAGGTAGCGATTTGGTAGTTTATAGTCCGGCAACATTAACTCGTTTGGAGAAAGGGTTGCATATAGGTTTTGGCAATCAGATTTTCATGCGCAAGCCATCACACACCTACGATTTAGGTTGGGGCGAAATAAAAAGAGAGCAAGATGGCAATGATTATTTTGTGCCGAATCTGTTTATTTCATACAACAAAAACAAATGGGCACTGTGGGGCGGTGTATATATTTCAGGTGGTGGTGCCACAGCAAATTATCCCGAAGGCTCTTTAAACACAGAACTCATTGGCCTGTCGCTTCTCAGTGCTTTTCAAGGTGCCTACCTTGGAACAGGATCTCAATATCTTAAAGCATCTTCATTATATCTTACTGGAACCGCAGGATTCAGCTATGCAATAAACGAGCAGTTTTCTGCAGGCTTAGGTGTGCGCTACATCAATGCCACCAACAAAACAAAAGCAGGAACAGAGTTGATTGGCGATTTCGGCAACCTTCCTGTAAACATGGAGCAGGAAGATAACGCTAACGGCATTGCAGCAGTTATAAGTTTAAATGCACGGCCCATTGAGAAACTAAATATTGCAATAAGGCTTGAAACAAATACCAAGTTAAATTTTAAGACCAAACAAAAAGTGGACGACCTGGAACAATCATCAGGAGGCATGGCAGAGTTAGTTACTGATGGTGCCGAAAACAGACGCGACCTTCCGGGGTTGGCAGGCATAGGCTTTGGCTACGAGTTCAGCAAGTCTTTCAGGGCAACGGCAGAAATGAACTACTACTTTCAACAACATGCAGACTGGGGCAAACGTGCCGATGGGAAAAGAATAAATACTCTTGCAGGTGATGCTATGAACTTTGGAGGAGGATTTGAGTGGATGTGGTCAAAATATATAACATGGAGTGCAGGTGCGGTTTATACCATGCTCGATTTTAATGATATGGCAGGCTACTACACTACCGTTGGTGCTTTTGAAACAGCACCGTATAACAACCTTACTGTAAACACAGGTTTTGCAATAGACTTATCAGAAAAATTCAGAGTGAATTTAGGTGTTGCAAAAGCTTTCTATAAGAAAGATAAAACAGTAGCTATTGAAGCTATGGCACCTTCTGTGGTTAAGGCTGAATTAAACAATGATGTGTTGATGCTTGGCGCAGGAATTGATGTTAGATTCTGACAGGAATTATCAGAAATGTTTTTTTACTGCCTGCATCCAGCGTGAGGCAAAAACAAAATCATTCAGTTCTTTATTTTCAGAGTGCATGATGTCTTCATTATTTCCTTCCCAGAATTTTTTGCCATTATAGATAAAAATAATCTTCTCGCCCATGCTCATCACCGTATTCATGTCGTGTGTGTTGATGACAGTAGTAATGTCGTATTCTTCTGTAATTTCTTTAATGAGTTCGTCAATGAGAATTGATGTCTTAGGGTCGAGACCTGAGTTGGGCTCATCGCAAAATAAATATCTTGGATTCATAGCAATGGCTCGTGCTATGGCAACACGTTTTTTCATACCACCGCTGATGGCGCTTGGTAAAAGATGATTAACATTTTCGAGGTTTACCCTATGCAGGCAAAAGTTTGCACGGTCGCGCTTTTCTGCAGTTGTCATGTTAGTAAACATTTTCAAAGGGAAAGTAACGTTTTGCTCTACGGTTAATGAATCAAACAATGCTCCTCCCTGAAACAACATTCCTATTTCCTGACGAATGAGTTTGCGTTCACCAAAAGTCATCTCCGAAAAATTTCTGCCATCGTATAAAACTTTTCCTTTATCTACTTCAAACAAACCTACAGCACATTTCATCAATACAGTTTTTCCTTGTCCGCTACCGCCAATTATCAGGTTGATTTTGCCCTTATCAAATTCGCATGTAACATCTTCAAGTACTTTTTTGTTACCGAAAGATTTGGATATGTTTTCTACGGTAATCATGCAAGTATGAGTTGGGTTAATAAGTAATCAAAAATCAGAATTAAAATGCTGCTGTAAACAACACCTTTTGTACTCGACTGGCCTACTTCAAGCGCTCCACCACTTGTATAGTAACCATGATAGGCTGGTACAGAAGTAATGATAAATGCAAACACTACTGTTTTAATCATAGCAAATGTTACATTGAATGGCAGGAACTGATTTTGTATTCCTTTTAAATAATCTGCAGATGGCACTACTCCGGAAAGATCACCGGCAACCCATCCGCCTGTAATACCAACAATCATACTGATGATAACAACCACAGGACATATTAATAATGCTGCAATAATTTTTGGAAGCACTAAATATCCTGATGAGTTTATACCCATTATTTCAAGTGCATCAATTTGCTC
Source organism: Bacteroidia bacterium (assembly GCA_037045145.1). NCBI lineage: Bacteria > Pseudomonadati > Bacteroidota > Bacteroidia > Bacteroidia bacterium. The sequence goes on along the minus strand of JBAOIA010000011.1, from coordinate 590,852 downwards.
GGTAACACGCATGGTACCAATTTCTGATGCCACACTGCTACCTACCTTTCCTGCAAGTACAAGCATAATGATAGTTGGAGAAAATTCAATGATGATACTATCGCGTGCAACAATACCTACAGCCCACAAAGGCACCATTGGGTTTACTAAATTATAGGCACTTTGAATGGTAATGACGGCCCCCATAAAAGCAGAAGTAAGTGCCACCAGCCATAATGATCCTATGCCCAGATTAACCATTTCGCGAAAAACCTGACGTACATAAATTAATAACTTTTCGGGTTTATAAAAAAGGTTTCTTATAAAACCGAAATAGCGTCCAATCTCAAATAATGTACCTTTCATCAGTAGCGAAGTTATTAAAACAACCTATTTTACCTCTTTTAAAAATACTAAGTAAGTAGGAAAGTGATCACTGTAGCCGCCAATATATCTGCTGAAGTCGAATGTTCGGAGCGGATAACCTTTATAGCGCCCGCTCTTCTGTAGCATAAATTCTCTTTTGAAAATATGAGCATCCTTAAAAAAGAATCCCTGCTGATTTTTATTTAACCAGCCTGATGATATCATTATCTGGTCAAAAAGATTCCAGGCATCGTTGTAGGCAAGTGTACCTATTCCTTTAGTGTAAAAATCAACCCAGGGGTTGTACATACCTCCACGTTCTACTTTGTCTTTGTTGCCTACAGCCCCAATTACTTTAGTAACACTTGGACTTAATGGGTCATCATTCAAATCGCCCATTAGAATAATTTTAGCATCAGCATTTAATTTTGTTATTGAGTCTATTTTGTTTTTGCAAACGGAAGCAGCCTTAGCTCGTGATGGTGCAGAAGCTTCTTCGCCTCCTCTGCGTGATGGCCAGTGTCCAACAAGAATATGTATAGGCTCTCCCAGATACATCCCATAAACATAGAGAATATCGCGGGTAAAGTATTCCGGATTTTCTGGAGTACGCAGGTCAATAAACAATGGCTCACTGAACTTAGGAGTAAAATATTTTGGGTTATACAGCAGACCTACATCAACGCCTCGTTTGTCAGGACTGTCATAATGCACAATTTTCAGATTTCGTGATTTTAGTTTGGGTTCATTAACCAAATCCCTTAATACGCTTTCATTCTCAACTTCTGCACAGCCTAAAACAGAAAAACCATCAGGTGACTCGTCTTTACCTATCAGAGATAGTACATCAGAAAGTTTGCCTAACTTATCAAGATATACTTTTCCGGTGTAATTGTTAGAACCGGTCGGGGTAAACTCTTCATCATTCACATCGGGTTGATTGATGGTATCGAACAGGTTTTCCAAATTATAAAAGGAAATGACACCTACCTGGTAGTTTTTCTTTTGCTGCGCCTGAAGGGCTGTGGCCATGGAAATTATCCATGCCGTAATAATTATCTTTTTTAGCATGGCACAAATCTAAAAAACGTCATAATGCTGTGGCTTGAAAATATGATGATTAAAATTATTTTCCGAAAAACCTATCTTTTGCTTTTTTCACCCCTCTTTTTATTACCTCTAAACTTGCCTGACGAAGGAAATCTTTTTTTATCACTGCGTTTAAATGGGGAAACTTCATGTAAACGATCCTTATCATAAAGAATAAAATCCACTTGTTTTTTAATAATGTCTGTGCTTTTTATCACTACCATCAGCTCATCGCCCAACGAATACTTTTTTCGGGAGCGATGTCCCACAATACAAAAGTTTTTCTGATCGTATTCATAGTAATCATCATTCAGGTCACGAAGCCTGATCATGCCTTCACACTTATTCTCTTCTAACTCAACATAAAGACCCCATTCTGTGACACCGGAAATTACTCCTTTAAAAATTTCATCTTTTCGTGCTGCAAGGTATTGAACCTGCTTGTATTTAATTGAAGAACGTTCTGCATCGGCTGCATTAATTTCACGCTCTGTACAATGACGGCATTTTTCTTCATACTCTTGTTGCGACACACTTTTTCCGCCATTAGAATAATAATCCAACAATCGGTGAACCATCACATCAGGATAGCGCCTGATGGGAGATGTAAAGTGTGTATAATAGTCGAACGCCAATCCATAATGACCAATATTTTCTGTAGAATAAATAGCTTTAGCCATACTTCGGATTGCCAATTGCTCAATCATGCTTTGTTCCTTTTTTCCTTCTACCTCTTTCAACATTTTGTTGAGTGAATGAGCAGTCTCTTTTCCTGATGCAGTACTTATCCTATAGCCAAACTGTGCTGCAAAAGTTTTAAAGTCGTTCAATTTCTCTTCAACCGGCACATCATGAATTCGATAAACAAAAGTTTTTTGCGTTTTATCTTTTTTACCTTTTGCAATGCCTTTGCCAATAAATTCTGCCACATGTCTGTTGGCAAGCAACATAAACTCTTCTATCAGTTTATTGGAGTCTTTACTCTCTTTAAGAAATATGCCTACCGGATTTCCTTTTTCATCAAGCCTGAATTTTACTTCTGTTTTTTCAAAACTTATTGCCCCCTTACGGTGGCGCTCTTTGCGAAGTAGCTGTGCCAAACGATGAAAAACCTCAATTTCTTTTACAAACGGGCCTTCCCCGGTTTCTATAACCTGTTGTGCTTCTTCATAGGTAAAACGATGATCGGAATAAATTACTGTTCTGCCAAACCACTCATTCAAAACTTCTGCTTTATCATTCATTTCGAAAACGGCTGAAAAACAAAGTTTCTCCTCTTTAGGACGAAGCGAGCAAACCATATTTGACAGTTTTTCGGGCAGCATAGGGATAACTCTGTCAACTAAATAAATAGAAGTTGCTCTGTTAAAAGCTTCTTCATCCATTGCACTTCCAGGTTTTAAAAAATGTGAAACATCAGCAATATGAACACCCATTTCCCAGTTGCCATTAGGCAATTGCTGAATGCTTAATGCATCATCAAAATCTTTTGCATCAACGGGGTCAATCGTAAAAGTGGTAACATTTCTGAAGTCTTTCCGTTTTTTAATTTCTTCTTTTGAAATTGTGTCAGAAATTTTTAATGTCTCTTTTTCTACTTCATCAGGAAAAGATTCCGGAAGTCCATACTCAACTATGATGGCATTCATTTCTGCAGTATGTTCGCCTGGAGCACCTAATACCCGAATTACTTTTCCTTCGGGGTTGCTGGCATCGGCTGACCATAAAGTTATCTCTGCAATTACCTTATCGCCATTACGTGCACCGTTGAGTTGTTTTCCGGGGATAAAAATATCTACATGCATCTTAGGATCATCACATACCACAAATGCATAACTGCCGGAATGTTGTATGGTACCTGCAAACTGTATTCTGCTGCGACTGATAACTTCAACCACTTCCCCTTGCTGCCTTTTACCTTCGCGATGTGCTAATAAGCTAATTCTAACTTTGTCGCCATTCAATGCATTTGACATGAGGTGTGATGGAATCTGAATGTCTTCTTCAAATCCTTCATTCATCACATAGCCTTCTCCTTTTGACGTTACTTGTATGTTTCCTTCAATAAATCTTTCTGTAGGCAATAATTTATAACGAAACTGTTGAACTTCAAGTAGCTCTCCATTTTCATACAATTCTAAAATTAAAGATTGTATTGTTTCATCTAAATAATGTTTATCGGCATTCAGAACTACTGAAATATATTCTTCGGGCAAATTTATTTCTGCCTTGCGCCAAACCTGTTTGGGATTAAATGTAGCACGTGGATGTTGCAGAAAAACTTGCAGCAGTTCTTGCTTTAATTTTTCGAGTTGTGTTTTTGTGAATTTTATATTTTTCTTTGACATGTTTTCGTTTGATTGTAAAATTACTTTTAGTGAAACAGATGTTAGTTGTAATACAAACTAAATAACAAATGTTTTCAACAGCAAAATAAGAAAGGGCTCAGGCTTTTATAAACTCCTTTAACTCTTTTGCTAATTCCTTTGCATACTTAAATCCATTCATACGCCACACCTGTTTTCCATTAACAAAAAGTATTAGCACAGGCACACTCATTATTTCAAAAGTTGCAGCCTCTTCCGCAAACCGGTCAATATTGATTTTATGGATATTCAAATCGGGAAGTTGCTGTTTCAACTCCTCCAAAACCGGATTGAGCCACTTGCACGGTTCGCACCAATCTGCATAAAAATCTATCAATACACTGGTATTGGATGCAGCTATTTCCTGAACTGTGTTCACATCACAGGTTGTGAAGTTTCTAATGATATGTTGCAATCTTTAATCTTTCCAAAGCCTCCATATACATTAATTACGTTTTCAAAACCATTCTTTTTAAGCAATGATGCTGCTATCATACTTCGATATCCTCCACCACAAAAAATCAGATATGTTTTTGATTTCTCCAACTTATCGTAATGCTGTGGAATATCGCTCAATGAAACAAAGATTGAATCTTTTACATGCGATGACTCATACTCACCGGGCTTTCGTACATCCAAAGCAGTGTATTGTCCTGTTCTCAGCAAAGTGGTAAATGTGGTTGCATCAACAGAGCTTATGGTATGAAACTCCTGTTTATTGTTTTTCCAAGTTTCTATTCCTCCTTCAAGATAACCAACAATGTTTTCGTAACCCACACGTGCTGCACGGAGAATACTCTCTTCTTCTTTTCCGTTTTCTGAAACTAACACTATTGGTTGTTGAATTGCAATTAACGTCCCCACCCAATTGGCATACTGTCCATTGAGTCCTATATTTACTGAACCCGGAATAAAGCCCTTCTCAAAATCATCTGCATTTCTTGTATCGAGAATCAACGTTCCGCTGGCAATTAAATTTTTAAATTCTTCTAAAGCTAAAGGTTTTGTATTTCTGACAATTACCTCTTCAATTGGCAAGTAACCTTGTTTGTTGATTCTGGCATCTTCAAAAAAATAATTGGGTGGAGGAAGAATTCCTGTAGTCAGATTTTTTATAAATGAAGTCTTGTCTGTTTCTTTCAAATAATAGTTCGATTGCTTTTGCTGCCCTATGGTACTCCATGTTTCTTTTCCAATGTTTTTACCACATGCAGAGCCCGGGCCGTGAGCAGGATAAACAATGACACTATCCGGTAAATTTTTTATTTTAGTATTTAGTGAATCAAACATTTTTTCTGCTAAAAACTCTTTTGAAATACCACTACCATCAAGCAGGTCGGGTCTGCCAACATCACCAACAAACAAAGTATCGCCTGTAAAAATGCAATGTGGATTCTTGTTTTCATCAAGCAGCAAATAGCAGGTTGATTCTAATGTATGTCCGGGTGTATGAATAGCTTTAATGGTGAGCTTACCAATAGTAAATTCTTCTCCATCTTTAGCATTATGTACAGGATAGTTGGTGTGTGCATCGGGGCCATAAACAATCTTTGCACCTGTCTTATTTGCTAAATCAATGTGCCCACTGATAAAGTCGGCATGAAAGTGTGTTTCAAAAATATGCGTTATGTGTGCATGTCGCTGTTCAGACAAAGACAGATAAGGAGTTGTCTCTCGAATAGGATCTATTATTGCTGCTTGCCCATCTGATTCGATATAATAGGCTGCTTCGGCAAGACAACTTGTATATAATTGTTGAATAAACATGTTTATATTAGGATTTAAAACAAAGCTACACTTTTTAAAATAATGAATGAAATAAAGTAATGATTAATTAACCCTGTTTTCAATATATTGAATAAAGTCATCAAAGTCAGATATTACCTGAACATTTTGTGGCAGATGCAAACTTCGGTTTACCGCCTGTGCACCGGAAAGTAATATTCTGCTTTTTGAAAATGTTTTTGAAATCTGGACAATAAATTCTTCTATGGCATTAATTTTTATGCAGGATGTTAATGTTGTCACAATAAAATCCGGTTGACAACATTCGTGAGCACAAATGATATGATCAATTGGCAGGTTAAGACCCATATAGACTGACCTATGACCACGTTGTCTAATTACAAAGTGTGCATATAAAAGTCCTAATTCATGAGGTTCGTTTGGAGGCAGAAAGAGCAAAAATCTTTTAGCATCTGGAGATGGTGACAAGACTTGCTTGTCTATTGCAGCAATAATCTTCTGTCGCACAAGATTGGTAAAAAAATGTTCGTAGGCAGGAGTGATGGAGCCTGTCTGCCACAGCAATCCTATTCTGTATAAAAAAGGAAACAGGATTTTTGTCATTGTAATTTCCAGCCCGTTTGTTTCCAGATATTTATTTAATAGATGTTCAAACGTGTCCTCATCAAGCCTGACCATACAATTCAATAATGCGCTGAGATTAATATCTGCATCATTGGCTTGCTCTACTAACGATAAAACTTTATGCTCGATTTCATTAGGTTTAAGACACGTTATTTTAGAAATCTTAAAACCCATCTTATTCAACAAAGAAACATTGAGCATCAATTTTAAATCATTCTCTGTGTAATAGCGGATATTAGTTGCCGTACGCTGTGGCTTAATGATACCATAACGCTGCTCCCAAATACGAATGGTATGTGGTTTTATTCCTGTAAGAATTTCTATGTCTTTAATCGAAAACCGGTTCAACTGAGTGGGGTTTGAGGTATAAACACCTATTGTGTTTAAAAGTTTTAGCCTTTTGTTTGGATACTTGAATCATTAGAATAATTGTGATGCAATTTTTCTGATATTTTCCGGATTGCCCATTGTATAAAAATGAAGACAAGGAACGCCAAACTTAATGAGCTCTTTAGCTTGTGCCACAGCCCATTCTATACCAGCTTGTTTTACTGCATCATCACTTTTGCAATTTTCGATTTCCTGAATCAAATCATCCGGTATATCAATAAAAAAAGTTTTAGGCAAGATGGCAGTTTGCTTTTTTGTTGATATGGGCTTAAGTCCGGGTATTATAGGAACATTTATACCTGCATTGCGACATCTGTTTACAAAATCAAAATATTTCTGATTGTCATAAAACATTTGTGTAACTATATACTGTGCCCCTGCATCCACTTTTTTCTTCAGAAAAGAGATATCTGTATTCAGGTTTGGTGCTTCAAAATGTTTCTCAGGATAACCGGCCACACCGATACAAAATTTTGTCGGTTCCACCCCTTTTAGATCATCGTCTAAAAAAGTACCGGAATTCATACTCACTACTTGTTCAACCAAATCAAGAGCATAGGCATGTCCACCGGGTTCTGGTGTAAAATGCGATTCATGTTTTTCAGAATCACCTCTGAGTAAAAGAACATTATCTATTCCCAAAAAGCTGAGGTCAATTAATGCATTCTCGGTTTCTTCGCGGGTAAATCCTCCACATATAATATGGGGAACTGCATCCACCTTATAGTTATTCATAATGGCGGCACAAATACCAACTGTGCCCGGACGTTTTCTTATTGAAATTTTTTCGAGATAACCACCTTCTCGCTTTTTATATACAAACTCTTCGCGATGATAGGTAACATCTATAAAAGGAGGTTTAAATTCCATCAACGGATCTATTGCATTAAAAATAGATTGAATGCTTTTTCCTTTTAACGGAGGTAGAATTTCGATACTAAATAAGGTCTTGTCAGACTTTTTAAAATGATCGGTTACTTTCATAAAATTTATGCAACAGTATTAAAAAAACAGGAGCGTTCTTTTCAAGAACGCTCCTGCAAAATTATAAACTCTTGGCAACTTATCGAATAATATTAAACGATCCTTTTTTATCACCTGATTTGATACCATTATCATACTCCAGAATGAAGTAATAAACTCCTGCAGCCTGATTACCGCCATCCCAATCGTTGTTATATGGGTCGGCACTATAAACTTTCTTGCCCCAACGGTTGAAAACTGTGAGTTTACGTGTCTTGAAATCCATTAGGTTTTTAACTTCAAACACATCGTTCTTACCATCGTTATTTGGAGTAATAACGTTAAATATTTCAAGGTCGCATGGTGCTTCAATTACACGGATAACATCTGTGTTGCTGCAGCCATTAGAGTCAACAACAGTTACCTGATATTCACCAATAGCCGCTACAGTTACGTTAGCATTTGCAGATAAATTATTACCATCCAATGTCCAGTTGTAGCTTTGAATAAACACATTGTTTGTTAAGCTTAAAACCGGAGCAGGGTTTTGAGTTGCGCAGAAAAGTACGCTGTCTAACTTCTGTAATTCGTCATGAATTTCAGGAGTTGGTAATGCATTGATAGAAACAACTACGTTATCTGTATTGGTACATCCGCCTGCACTTGTAACTAAAACACTATAGGTACCTGCAGATGTTGCAGTAATGCTTGTATCGTTAGCACCTGCTATAATGTTATTGTTAAGCGACCACTGGTAGGTGTTACCGGCAGTGTTAACTGTTGCAAGGGTTGCCGGAGTAGCACCTGCACACTGCGTAACATTATTTCCAATATCAACAGTTGGTGTAGGGTTGATAGTTAACGTCATTGAAGCAGTAGCCGTACAAGTAAATCCATTTGATGTGTTCGTAATAGTAACACTATAATTTCCTGCACCGGTTGTAGCTGTATTTAATGTCTGATCATTACCACCAACAGGGTTGCTGTTTAATGTCCAGCTGAAAACAGCGTTAGCACCGGCAGAAGGTACATAACCCGGATTCAGAACAGGAAGTGTTACATTGTCGCATTGTGAAATATTAGATAACGAAGCCGTAGGCTGTTCAACTTCCGTCACAATAGCTGAGTCATTAGCTGTGCAAGATCCTGTTGAAATTGTTACTGCGTAAACGCCTGAGCCGGTAACCGGAACAGATGCTCCAGTTTGACCAGAAATAGGATTACCATTCAATGTCCAAGCATAATTTACACCGCTGTTTGCTGATGTTGATTGCAGTGTAACAGCATTACCGCTGCAATAAGAAAGATCATTTAAGGAAACACTTAGTTGTTGTACTTGTGAAATAGTAATTGTGTCACGTCCTAAACAAGTTGCACCTGTGCTAACTTCAACATAGTAAGTACCGGCAATTGTTGGTGTAAATTGTTGTGAAGTTGCACCAGCAATTAATGTATCGTTAAGAAACCATTGGTATGTAGCACCGGGATTACCGGCATCTAATGTTGGGAATGGATCACTTGCACAAAGTGTTAAGTCTGTACCCAGATTCACAGCAGGCGATGGAATAAGATTCACTACAACTGTATCGCTGCCGAAACATGATACTGATGACTGAACATTTACTATATATGTTCCACTTGTTGTTGGAGTTATGGTTTGTGATGTTAGTCCTGTAGAATTACCATTCAGCAACCAGTCAAAAGTTGCACCCGGGTGATTTCCTGCATTTAAAACAGGTGCAGGATCGCTGGCACAAACTGTAATATCCGGACCTAAACTCAATGTAATATTATTCCGAACCTGAATAGTTCCAAGAGTATCATCCTGTAATACCATGGTTCCGCAACCATTGGCTATAGTGTTTAAGTCACTACCGGTATTGACTATTAAGGTTAATGGTCCTGCGGCATTGGTTGTAGGAACTGTAGTAATCAGGAAGGAGGTGCCAAAGTGACCACCGTTAGTACCCAAGCAAGTTGCTCCTGTAATCGTAATTGGCGTTCCGTTGGCATCCACTAACGTAAAATCAGAACCGTCTGCACTAATAGTAAAGCAGTCAATCAGCTGATTACTTATAATAAATAAGGAATCGAAAGTACAATCCAATGTATCTGTTACATCAAAGGTATAGGGTACTGAATCATAAAGATTAATGGTTAACGTATCGAACTCATTCATTGGCGAGCCACACTCACTAAGGAAAGTGTTTCCATCATTACCTATTTTAGTAAATATATAAGATGTACCGGTTGGAATCGGGTTAAGCACCGTTACCATAACTGAATCTGTAAGACCGTTAACACAGTTAACGCCTACTGCTGAAGTTACAGGATTTGGAAGTCCACTTGGGTCAAGGAAACGAATATCAGAAGGAACGATAGAACCACACTGTACGGGTGGATTTACCTGAATATAAAAAGTTGTATCGTCACAGGTAACGTTATTGATACCATCAATTACAATATTTACACCACTTGCAACCTGTGCACTGTCGAAACCGGGAGTTACCACAGTACAAGTTGAAACGATGTTGATTTGTATTTCGCGTTTACCAATTGTTTTTAATAAACCTGTTACACGGTCGTATTCAAAACAACGAACTGCTATTACACCATTCTGCAATAAATTTGGCAAAAAGGCAACTACACCGGTCAACAAATCCATAGTTACACCATTGGCTGATGAAATTGGATATACTCCAGAATAGGGAGCATTGTATTGAAGATCGAATGCTGTCCAAGGACAAAAACCGCTAGCATCCTGCGCATTAATTAGGGTATAAGTAATAGAATCGTTATCAGGATCTGTAGCTCCCTGATCGAAATAGAACTGGTTATTTACACAAAATTGTGTTACAGGTATTGTATTAAAGTGTGGCGAACTGTTGGTGGGATAATCAAGATTATTCATCGTAGTTTCAAGATAGAAACCCATAGCCGCAGCATTATTTAATGTTGTGATATTACCATTACGGCAACAAGTTTCATATTGAAATTTCCAGTCTATACACTGGGCAGGCATTACCAGAACAGCCTGATAAAGATACTCTTCTATTCCATAAGCTGTACCGCCCTGACACGTTGTGGGACCTGCTGAAGGCACACATGGAGATGGAGGAATTTGTTGTCCTGAACCGGGAACTAAGTTTACGGTAATACTCTGACTGATATTACAACTTGCAGAGGTATAACATACGGTTTCTGATGAGGACATAGTTATACCTGCACAATCGCGGTATAGACGTAGTGTTATTAAAAACGTGTTAGGGGTACCTGTATAGGTGTAATAAATATCACCTGCAGCAAGGTGTGATGCCTTACTGCTGACAGGCACAAACATTGTTGCTACCAGCATCAATGCTGTTAATCTGGCTAAAAGTTTACTCATGATAATTTGATGTTTAGTTTTTATACTTTGTTAATTTTAATTTCTTCTTAATTGCAGCTTTATTGTGCTTTTATAATTTGTCTGATCCATTCCTTTTGCCTGAATCATCACTAAATAAATTCCTTCTTCGGCAGGATTTCCGTTTTGAAGATTACCATCCCAACGTCCACCATGTGTGTGCCACTCACTCACCAATTTATATCCCTTCAGGGAATAAATCTTAACTGACAATTCGCTCAAATTGCTGTCATCAAATTCAAACCAATCGCCTATGCCATCGCCATTTGGTGTAAAAACCATATTGCCAAGGCCGGGCAAAGGTAATATTTTACCTTCTGAACTAACTGATGTTTTGGCTTCGGGCTTCTTCATTTCTGTTTTCTTAACCTCAGTGTCTTTTATTGGCTCAGCAGTTGTATTGGTCTTGGGACTATATATAATTTGTTTATCTGTCTGTGGCTGCGGTATCATAGCTTCCTCTTTCGAAGACGGTAGCGCATTAATCTGAACAGATTTATTTTCTTCAACATTATTTGACTGATCAGCCTTAACAGGCTCAACTGTTGCTGGTTTTTTTGTTTTTAGCTCTTCTGAAGAATTTATTTTTTCTGTATTCGAGGCTTTTTCAGTATTTAGCTCCTCAATTTTTTGTTTTGCCGGTTCAACTGCTTTAGTGGTTTCGTTATTTATACGTGTTACGTTTTGTACAATACCCTCTTCATTCTTATTTGAAAAATACAACACCGCTGTAACTGCCGTTGCAACAGCAATAACTGCTCCTGTAATTTTGAGATATGCTGCCTGTTTTGCCAAAAATGAAACCTTAGATGGCGGAGCAGGATTTGCAGGCAGCGATTTTTCTATTCCTTGCCATAAAGAAGAATCAACAGGTGCTTCAAAGTTGCTGAACGCATCTTTAAATATCTGTTCTATGTTTTTAACTTCTTTCATTTTTAATCCTTATGCGGATATTTATTTTACTTTTTCTTCTGTCAGCATTTTCTGCAAAAATTGTCTTGCCCTGGCATACTGCGACTTTGAGGTTCCTTCTGTAATATTCAACTGCTGTGCAATTTCTTTGTGGTTAAAACCTTCTATAGCATAAAGGTTAAAAACCACTCTGTATCCATCAGGCAACTTTCTAATCATCTGAAGCAACTCCTTGGCTTCTAATTTATTTTCCTGAATCAGAAAATTGTCACTTGCATCTTCTTCATCATCCAGCGGTTGTGTAAGTAATTTTTTTTTTCTTATACTCTCTAACGCAGTGTTGATAAAGATTTTTTTAATCCAACCTTCAAAAGAACCCTCGCCTCTAAAGGCGTCAATCTGCTGAAACACTTTAATGAACCCTTCCTGCAACAAGTCTTTGGCCTCTTCATCATCTTTGGAATAACGGAGGCAAATTCCCATCATTCGTCCTGCCACAAGTTCATAAAGCTGACGTTGCGCCTTGCCTTGTCTGTCTTTACAACCTTGTATGATTTGTTCATTGAGCATTACTGCTATTATCTTTAAAGATGCAAAAGTAGGGGTAAGGGTTGCATCGGTTTTAATTTTTGTAAAAAGAATTACTGTTTTTTTGAAAGAAAAGAAGTATTATTGCACCTGTAATCCAATTAATTCATCCGAATATAGAAAGACTTTTACCTGAACTGTAAGTAAGATTTATTTTAAAGGGGTGAATATTTACACACAAAAACAACAATGGAAGCTTTTGCTTTTAGCCTCGGCTATACTCATAGGACTATTGTCTTTGTGGTACACCAATAATCTGGTAAAAAAGTTAAGCGAAGAAGAACGTAAAAAAGTTCAACTTTGGGCAGAAGCATCCAAGCAACTTGCCAATATTTCTGTAGAAGCCGGTGATATCAGTTTTTCTTTAATGGTTTTACAGGATAATAACACTGTGCCTGCTATTTTAACTGATGAAAACGGAAATGTTTTGTCGCACATTAATCTTGATACAGCAAAAGTCAATGACAATCAATATGTTCAGGAAATGCTCCTGCAAATGAAAAAAAGACATGAGCCTATTGAAATCTCTTTTGCCAACAATCAGAAAAACTATATTTATTACGAAGACTCCGGTTTGTTATATCAACTGCGTTACTACCCGTATTTTCAATTAGCAATAATTGCCTTGTTTTTATTGGTAAGCTACTTGGCATTCAGCACCTCACGCAAAGCAGAACAAAATCAGGTTTGGGTTGGTATGGCTAAAGAAACTGCACATCAGTTGGGGACACCCTTAAGCAGCCTTATGGCCTGGATTGAATATTTTAAGTCAACGGCACAAGATCAGAATCATGTGGCAGAGCTTGAAAAAGATGTTGCAAGGTTAAATACCATAACCGAACGTTTTTCAAAAATCGGGTCAGCACCGGTGCTTCGTAAAGAGGATGTTTATTCGGTTATTGAAAATGCTATTTCCTACATACGTTCACGTACATCAAGTAAGGTGATTTTTAGTCTAAACACTGCACAGCCACATCAGGTTCTTGCTCCTTTAAATATTCCTTTATTTGAGTGGGTGCTGGAAAATCTTATTAAAAATGCTGTGGATGCTATGGATGGAGAAGGAAAAATTGATGTTCTGATTACCGATCAGCTACAGTTTATATATATAGATATTTCTGATAGTGGCAAAGGTATTCCCAAATCAAAATTTAAAACTGTTTTTAAGCCCGGTTACACTTCTAAGACCCGTGGATGGGGATTAGGTCTTTCTTTGAGTAAAAGAATTGTTGAAGAGTATCACAACGGACACATTTTTGTAAAAAACTCTGAACCTCAAAAAGGAACAACGTTCCGTATTGTTCTAAAAAAACAGGTTTAGCCTGATGACTATTGATAATACCTTTCACGTATTATATTAAAATGATGACGTTGATGCACAATGCAGAAATAAAGCATGTGTCTTACAGAATAATTGGTTTGATTGGCTGTTCCTGTTTTATCAAAATCGGCCTCGTCAAGCGAATTAAATAATGCCAACGAAGCTTCACGTACAATTAGATATTCAATGCCTATGCTTTGCATTGACCTGGTTTTAAAATTTCCGTTTGTCACATATTCATTTTCATCAAAACCCGGCAACGAAGTTTTGTCGTTGCGTGCAAAACATAAAGCACGATAAGTTAAAATTCTTTCCGTATCACACAGATGACCTACAACTTCTTTCAACATCCATTTTCCGGGTGCATAACTAAACGTTTCCTTACTGATTGGAATTTGCTCCAGCATATTTTCCATTTCATCAGTCGCTGTTTTTAGTGTTAACAGCATGTCTTCTTCCGGAAGATATTTTAAGTAACCTCGATAATATTCCGAAAGTTGTTGCGGTGATGGTGGTTTGATAATCATAACTGATAATCTTTGGGAATAAAAATAATACTATTTCTGTTAATATTATATTTGATTCAAAATTATTTTAAAAATCATGAGTGAAAATTTATTGCTCCGATACGCCAATTATAACAAATGGGCTAACCAAAGAATTACCAATGCCATTGTGAGTGCAGGAGAAGCTGCTGCAGATATAGAAATGAAAAGCAGTTTCAGCACGGTGCGAAAAACAATTTATCATATCTATGATTCACAGCACACCTGGATAATGCGTATTCAAAACAAGCCCTATTCGTGGCCACCAAGTAAAGATTTTAAAGGCAACTTAATGGAGTTTTCAAAGCTTTTAACAGAAAGCTCTCAGGATTGGATAAACTATATTGATAATCTGAATAATCAGGATCTCAAAAAAATTATTTCCTATAAAAACACTAAGGGGATAGATCATCAAACACCATTGGAAGAAATTATCATGCATTGTTTTAATCACAGCACATACCATCGTGGTCAGTTAGTAACCATGCTTCGACAGGTTGGATTAAACTCTTTTGAGCCTATGGATTTTATTGCTTTTGTGCGATAAACAATTTACAAACCCGCTCTACAGTTTCCTCAACAGGAATAAAATGATAATCGAGTTTTCCAATTATTTTACTGTTATCGTAATTGTAAATCTGTTGTGACGTATAGGCAGTTTCATTGGTTATTAAAGATGGTTTACCGGTAAACACAGATTTAACCCATTCTAGTCGCCAGGCCAATTGAGAAAGAAATATTCCTGCTTTAATGGTTGGTGGATTTATATTCAGGCTCTTTGCCATTGTTTTAAATAACCATTCGTAAGTTTTATTTTCTGATGATATTATAAAACGCTCTCCGGATATTTTACTTTCAGTCAGACTTATCAAACTGCGACTAACGTCTTTCACATCAACAAAACCTGAAACACCTTGTGTATAAAATTTCAATCCTCTGTATATGGTGTTAAACAATGATGAGGAATCTGACCGCCAGTTACCGTCACCTAATATTACTGACGGATTAATGATGACTGCATCTAATCCTTCCGTTATGCCACGCCACACTTCTCTTTCTGCCGCATATTTACTTATTGCGTAAAAGCTATTTTTTTCATTTTGATTAAACCAGTCGTTTTCATTTATCATCTGCTGTGTGCCACGACCTAATGTTGCAACCGAGCTTACAAAACCCAACTTAATATTTGCTTTTTCCAAACAGGCATTGACCACGTTTGCTGTTCCTTCAGCATTTACTTTATACATTTCTTTCCGCTTTTGCGGATTAAAAGATACCATTGCTGCACAGTGAAACACATGAGTGCAATCCTGCAATGCATCTTCAATACTGAAAATATCCAGCACATCACCGAAAACAATTTGGATTTTATCGAAAAGATGAGGTGTTGACTTAAACTTTCTTTTGATTAATGCTGTGGAAGAAGTTTTTCGCATCAGTATCTTAACAGGTTTGCCCATTGAAATCAAATCAAAGGCAAGCTGTGAGCCAACCAAGCCGGAAGCACCTGTAATAAGATACATACTCAGATGGTTGCTATAACTTTCAACTCAATAGCTATTGGTGTTGGCAGACAATTTATCTCCACTGTTGTACGACATGGTGGATTATCTTTAAAATATTCTGCCCATAGTTTATTGTAAATAGGAAAATCATCTTTCATGTTTGTCAGAAAAACAGTTATATCAATTATCTTATCCCAACTGCTGCCCGAGTCTTCCAGTATATATCTTACATTTTTAAATACAGCATGACATTGTGCTGCTATATCATATTGCACAATATTTCCGGATACATCCTGCTCCACTCCGGGAATTTTTTTGCTGCCTTTTTCGCGAGGACCTACACCTGATAAAAACAATAAATTTCCTACACGCCTTGCATGTGGATAAAGTCCTACCGGTTCCGGTGCTTTCCCTGAATCTATTCGTTGTTGTTCTGTCATTGTTTTAATTCTTTAATACTCCAACTTATTTCAATATCCCAATTAGCTCGTAGTGTTAGTGTTTCTTTATAATAATAAACAAGCTCGGGCAATTGTTTTAAAAGATAATTTCCTGTTGTAAAAACTTTGTTACCATCGGCATCATTTATAATACGCACCTTACATTTTGCAGGAAGCATTTTTTCAAATAGGTAACTTCCATTACCACTAATATTTTTTTCGGAAATGACCATGTCTTTTTCGTCAACCAATTGAAGTATATAGTTTGATCCGGATAATCCATCTACTTTTATTTTTATGCTTCCATAATCGGTATATGAATTGGTATGAAAGTTTAGAAAAGCAGTATCATTCTTGTTGCCATAAATATCTGTTAAAGCCCCGGGCAGCAAAGATAATTTCCAGTTATTCTTTTCTGCAGTTGCTGCTTTAATGGTTATGGTAGTTGATGCAGAATCAGAAAAAGTCATTTCAAATGGTTGTGATGCAGTGCTGTCACGCATCAACATAGCTTTTTCTTTACTCACTGCTGCAACAGGAATAATTGTTTTAAATAACACATCATTTCCCGGATAAATATTTGTACCTGAAAGTAAACTAACAGTTTGTTTTATCTGACCTCTGAGAGACTTTACCGGTTTTGATATTGTCAATGTATCTGTCCAACTGTTCTCACTTAATAGTTTATAATGCAACGAATCGTTGATAGAATCTTTCAACCACACCACCAAAGTATCATTTGTTTTACTACGGTCTATTAATTTGATGTTATCTGACATTTGAACAGGCTCAATATTTAAAACTCCAACAGGTTTGTTCATCAAAACACTAAATGCATAAGCGTTAATTGTTTTTGATTCTTTAACAAAAATCTTCTTATCGACTTCTTTAAACATCCTTAAGTTTACCGGTGTTGAGTCGCCCCCAATTACAGGTGTTTTATCAAAGGCAATCCATTCATCAGACTGATTGTATTTATAATTATTGTCTGCATCCTTGAGTGCGAAGATTTTATATGGGCCGTGAGCGATATTTTTTATTGAAAAATTACCACTTTCATCTGTTCTGGTAAAATAAGCTGGCATGTTGTTATAGGGTAGCGAGTCATCTTCTGAGGTGTAAAGCATAACAAGAATTCCTTTTTCGCTTTTTAGATTCTCTGCAAACACAACATTTCCTCTAACAAAAAGTGTATCTACATAGGTACCTGTAGAAAAAACATATCTGAATCCTGCTAATGGATTTGACTCATGCAAGTCGGCAACGGCATTGCCGAAGTTGATTGTATAAGTAGTATTGTCTTTCAATTTTTTCTTAAAGGTTATAGTCAGCTTTTTGCCTTTAACCTCAAAAGTTGGTGCAGGTTCGATAATAGGAGATATTACCAACTGCTTGTCTTTGTCAAGCAACTGAATGTACTCATCAAAAGTAAAGACCACTTTTTCACTGCTAAAATTCACTGTTTGCTCTGGAGGAACTACCTCTTTTAACTTTGGAGCTGTTTCATCTTTTTTACCACCTGTAGGTGCAACAACAGAAGCACATGCCCCTAATAAAAGAAGTACAGCAGACCATAAAAACGTATTTTTTAAAGAAATTTTTTTATTCAGCGGCATAGGAAAATGTTTCTGAATAAAGTGAGCTTATTTTTTCAAGGTAATATTTATCTGTTTCATCAAAATGATTCAATTGTTCACTGTCAACGTCTATTACAGCAACAACATCATCTTGCTGCAGAACAGGAACTACTATTTCAGACCGACTGTGTGAACTACATACAATATGTCCTTCAAATTTATCTACATCAGGCACTACAATAGTTTTCTTCTGTTGCCATGCTGTACCGCAAACTCCTTTTCCTAGTTCAATACGTGTACAGGCAACAGGCCCCTGAAAAGGGCCTAATACCAACTGTTGTTTTCCTTTATGCTGTTTCACAAAATAAATCCCTATCCAAAAAAAATCAAAAACCTGCTTGAGCATGGCACATAAATTAGCTGCATTGGCAACAGCATCAATCTCTCCCTTAATCAATGCTTCTGCCTGAGGTAAAAGCTGTGCATACTTTTCTTGCTTGCTTAGTGCACTATCAATAACTATGGACTCCGACATTCTTAAAACTTCTGTGCAAATATCAGAAATTCAACGATGAGGTGCAGCAACAGAAGCCATGGATATTTTACAACCGCTAATTCCTGAAAATGCTTCTGCACATGAAATGATGGTTGAGCCTGTAGAGATTACATCGTCAACTAACAAAACATGTTTGCCTTCATAAGGTTTTATATCGTCAAGCTCAAATACACTTTCTGTATTTTCAAACCTTTCATAGCGGGCTTTATGTGTTTGCGATTGTGTATATTTTTTTCGTTTTAAGGATTCTGTATGAACCTCTTTCTGCCAATATTCAGCCATACCAAGAGCAATCATCTCACTTTGATTGAAGCCTCTTTGCAAAAATTTTCCGGGGTGAAGCGGGACAGGAATAATAATATCTGCATCCCTGAATGCTGAAGCCTGAAACAATTCTATGGCCATTTGCTTGCCTAACATCAAGCCTATTTCTTTGCATCCATTGTATTTGAGCTGATGTAATAGTCGCTGTAGGACCTGACCTTTCTGAAAAAAATAAACTGCTGTGACAGCTACAAAATCCGTCTTACCCCAGAAATTTTTTGCAATGGGATTTTCAGGGTCATTATGATACTGTGTTTTATGAAGCCCATACAAACATTGCAGGCAAACATACTTTTCACCTCTCAAAAAGCTTTGTCCACAGCCCGGACAATTGTCAGGAAAAAACAACTTAAAGAAATCTTTTATCACAATTGGCGGTTTTAAAGCAAGTAGTAAATATAGGCTTATTTTTTAAAAAATGTAAGGTCAGCCTTATAAAAATCCGAAATTTGATGCCTTGTACAGAAACTCCAAAATGCCATTTTACGTAGAAACAGACAATATTTCATAATATTTTCTTGCTTATAAAAACTAATTACATTATTTTGCACCGTTTAAAAACCCATTTCAGATAAATGGAAGATTCCGTGAATGAAAATATCAAAGCCGATAACCGTGAGCAAAACTCACGCAGAGCACTCGTATTTATAGTTATTACCATTTTATTGGGTGTAAACGGATTGTTACTGTATCAGTTTTTTGATAAAAAGAGTCATTTAGAAGAGGTTACCCGGACACTCGACAATACTTCTGCAGAACGCGATGCCTTGTCAGCAGAGTTGCAACAGGTTAAAGCCGAATTTGAAAAAATAAACCAGGAAAACTCCAGCTTGCAGGCACAGTTACTAAGTAAGGATGAAGAGATTAAGAGCAAAATGGCTCAAATCAGAAGAATGATTGAGTCTGGTGATGCGGCACAATTGAAGTCTGCACGCGAAGAATTAGAACGATTGAGATTAATGAATCAGGTATATGTTGCACAATTAGACTCCATGCGAAATGCCAATGTTGCATTAGCTTCACAAAATGAGTCGCTTAATGACATGATTACGGTAGAGAAAAATAAATCTACTGCTTTAGCACTTGAAAATTCAACGCTCACAAAAAGAGTTGCTGCTGCATCAGTACTCAGAACAACTTCCATTAAAGCATCCGGTGTAAAATATAAAAGCAGTGGTAAGGAGTTAGAAACCAACAAAGCATCATCGGCACAAAAAATAAAGACCTGTTTTACAATTCTTGAAAATACTGTTGCTACATCAGGGTCTAAAGATATTTACATCAGAATACTTAGCCCGGATGGTGTGGTGATGACCAACAACACAGAAACTTTCAACATTGCCGGTCAATCTTCGCTTTATTCACTAAAAGAATCTTTTGACTACGAAAATCGCGAAATGAATATGTGTGTTTACTGGGAAAAAGGAACTGCTTTCACCCCCGGAAAATATACTGTTGAAGCTTATTGCGAAGGCAGCCTGATTGCTGCTACTCCTGTTGTTTTGAAATAATTTTTTTAAAAAATTGCTCTTGCCTGTACATTGGCAGTGTGAATAATTTTATCACCCTGTGGCTTGCGTCCGTTATAGCCTATATTTATTTGAAGGTTGCCTGTAAGATTTTTCTGAAGACTTATGTCCCATGTATAGTTTCTTCCTTTCTTAAGCCCTTCAAGCATTTCAAAAGCTAATGGCGAATTGACATCGGCATTATATCCTATATTGACTATATTGACTCCTAAAGATGCTACCCCATTTTTAAAACTGCTGTATTTACACTCTGCACCAATGGTAGTAATTGTTGCATGTTCATTTGCCAATTCAATTACATTTTGTTTGTCCTGATATTTATAGATAAGCGTAGTTCTGAAAACTGTTCCAGGTTGAACGCTAAAGCGTGGTTCAATGGAATATCCTGCAATTTCATAGTTCCTGTTTGTAAAAACCGAACTGTTTTGCTTTGTTTCATACTTTAAAGCTGTTGTGAGACCATACACCCTCTTAAAGTATGTTCGTGTGTTCAATAACCATGAAGTCAGATTTCTACCTTCAGTGCCATTGGCAAGCAGACTTTTATTACTGATATTATCATAGTTAAAATCGGCAGCAAATACCGATGAACTTCGATTAAAAAACAATGTGTTTCGCAAAGTAGAGTTGGTGATGAGTAATGAAGTGTCGTTAATGTTATAGCCAAAAGGATTTAGCCCTTCTGCCCACTTTCCGGAAAGCAGCTTGTTATCAAATCGAATTGCCGACTGCATTGCAAACCTGTTTATCAGTCTGATTTTACCTTGTTTATTTTTTATAAATACCGAAGGATTGATATTAATAACTTCACTTAGCTGATTGGTCTGAATTCTGACATAGTCGTTTGTTGGCGTAAATATTTTTATATACTCTGCTCTATCCTGAAATGCAGCTACTTCAAACTCATTCAGTTCTGCAATTCCGTTACCGTTATAGTCGTTCCATTCAAACACACCAGCACCGGCTGCAACTTTAATAAAGGAGTAGGCTTGTCTTTGTTCCTGACCGGCACCTGCCTCATAATAAGTATTGCTTGTGATTCCTCCTCTTAAAAACTGCAATGCTATGCCTAACTTACCCAGAAAGCTTTCATCTTTTTTTTGAGATGTTATTTCTTTTCTGTTTACCTGAATGGTTCTGTACGTACTCCCTAAAGTAATTCTCATTTCTCTGCCTGCCAGAAATGCAACATCGGCATCGGCCTGATCGGCAGTAGTTGAAAGTTTAAGTTCATTAACACTTGGCAGGTAGTCCCATCTGCGTGATATTTCGGTTTTGTAAGTCCACTTTCCTGTATCTGCTGATGCTAAATAAACACCTGCCTTGTCATGTCCAAAACTGTTTTGCATCAGACTATCGCCAATGGAGGCACTTTTTCTGTTACGTTCATTCTCCTGTCTGTATCCTACTTTAAGTTTATTAAAGTTTTTTCCGGCATCCGTATAGCTTCTTAAAAAAACAGTATTTGACTGTGCACCTGTCGTATTCAGCAAGCTGCCTTTATACTGTATAAAATATTTTTTCCAACTGTAATTGGTGCTTACAATATTCATTAAACCTTTGTACTGATTTCCTTTTGCAAAATATTTCAGTTGATAAAAAACATTCTGTGCAACGTTCTTTTCCAATCCTGTTTTAATTGACAGAAATGTTTCATTCAATGTATCAAAAGAAGAAGTCAAATTCCAGTCACGAACAAACTCAACATCTCTGTAATTTTCCAGTGGTCTGAATCTTCTATCCGTTAATTCAGCAGAAACTACAGAGACCCATTTCCATGAACTATCTTGTTTAGAAACAGGCATTGAATGATTTACAGCGGCATGTAATGCATATCCCACATCGTTAGATTTATCTTTTCGGGAAAACAGATTAACATCATTTTTACTGAAGGCGCCTTCAACAGAAACGTTCGTGTTTTTACTGAGAGCAACGTCTCCTCCTGCTGTCAATAATTGTTGTCGTCTTGGTGCTATCAACAATCTCACCGGTTCGTAGTCGCCCTGTGGCTGACCATTTACCGGAGCAATCCATTCATATACTTTTCCATTTACATTGCTATTTAGCAAACGGTAATTACCTCTGCCTTGCCCTACATTGCTGAATCCTAACCGATAGAACGCCCCTGTTGAATCTATGGAATAGGTAAAATAAATGTATTGAATACTATCAATTGTTACAGAATCTTTTTGATATAAAACTTCATTGCGGTTAAACCCAACGCTGTCGGCATTTAGGAAGTAAGCATTCTGCAAATTGTCACCGGCATTGGCTAACACTTGTCTTTTATCCTCATTCAAATCCTGAAATAATGGTTGGTTTTTATTATCCTGCTCCGTAAAATAGTTGACATGAAACTTTGCCCACTTTGACTCAAAAGTGTTGGAAGAATAAAGCAGTGTACGCACATAATTTTTATCTGAGTATTGAAACTCTGCCACTATTCTTGAATCTTTAGTGATTAACCGCCTTGCAGAAAATGTTATTTGTGCCGTATTGTAGTCAATCACATAATCGTTTTCTTTACCTCTTGTCAGCAAAACACCGTTTAGATAAATTTTTTCTGTACCACTCAAAACAATAATGTAGGTTTCATTCTCTGCCCCTGTAAGTCTATAAGGGCCTTGATTGGCTTCCATACCATTAAATACATTGCGTGCAAACTTTCCTTTTGAAATGGCTGCGGCATCGGTAGTTTTCATAACCCACTTACTTTTTTCATCAATAAAAAATGACGAAGAGACCATTGCACCCTGTGCTTTTTTATACATATTCATAAAATACCCATACGGCCTGGAAATTTCAAAATCTCCGGCAATCAATCGTGTACTATCGCGCGACAGCTGAACAAAAACTTTATCGAATTCCTGCAATTGTTGTGTGTTCCCCTCAGGTTGAATGGGAATATTGTTGTCGGTAATTGCAGCAAGGATTTCTACCCTGTCGCTTAATGTTCCAGACAATTGAAGATTTAGCCCGGAGTTGACAATAACATCCTGATTGTTGCCAAAGCTGATACCTCTTGAAATACTTCCGCCTTTGTTTAACCCATCAAAATTGAAAATACTTTGTGAGTTGTTTTCAGCGTTGTCATAAGCAAAGGGATTGTACTGTCCTGAATATTTTTGTTTAATAATACTCAAACTCCTGTTGCTATGAGCCTGACTGAAATTGACCGGAAAAACACGATAGGATATTTTTAAAGAATCTGAAATCTTCGGGTTGCATTCTTTACTAATAATCAAAATCCCTTTTTCATAAAGGACTTTCATACACGATTTGTCCCATACAACAGAATCAACTATATGAAAAGAACCGGGCACTACTGAAAGCGAATCAAGATGTATTGTATCTGTGTTAACAGCAATAGTTTTGGTTCGTAAATTACTCAGCGACTGTCCATAGCAGAATGTAACACTCAGAAAAAGAAAAAAAACAAGCGGCAGTCGAATCATACTTTTGAAGTGCTAAAAATAGCAAATGCAACTGCTTGTTAACGACAAGTTGTGTCACTATATTGAACAAATAGCCTTAAATCTTTTCTTGTATCTGTAATAAGTACAATACTTTCTTTTATAGCCAACTATACGTTCAGATTAATGTCCGTTCACAAACTTCATCAGCGTTCGTTTTGCCAAAGGCAGAAAAGTTTCTTCCAAGGGCAACATTAACTCAGACTCTATACTATAAGTTGCCGGATTTGGAAATGCTTTGCGAATAGCCAATAAATCACTCTTGATATTTTCAAAATTCTGCGACAGATTTTTTTCGTACGAACAGATATACTGTGTGCAAAGCGCACGATACTTTTCATCCGGATTTTCGAAAATGGTTATCTGATATTCATACACTCTTGTTTCGCGGTTTTGCGTTGTTGAGAGAAAAAAATAACCTTCATTAATCTGCAGTGGAATAATACCCACCGGACTCACTTTAATTTTCGATTCAATAAAATCATAAATTTTTTTCCCTTCAGAAATATGCTTTTCAAACTGTGGAATACTGAACAAAATGATACTCTCTACTTCCTGCATCAGACTGTCATCTTCAACAATTTTTTCGTACATAAGTTTAAAGTTGTTGAAATCGGCAGAAGAAAGCCGCTCGGGGAAACTGTCGTAAAATTGCTTTTTATTATCGCGCAATGCTGTTACATTACGATAGTGTTTCATCAGTTCACTTAATGGCGGATAGAGTTTGTTTTCTGTAAAGCTCTCTGAAACGTGTTGTAAATACGCAAGCAACATATACTTTTTGTACTCAAAGTCTATATGTTCTTCTGTAATCCAATTGTCATTTAGTGTTGCCATAATGATTAAACTTTTTTTGCCTATTTTAATTGTTCAAAAATTATACCCAATGTACTTATTCTTTCTAAATACCTAAAGCGCCAAACGCTTAATTTTGGGCACTATATTATAATTTTACTTAATATTCAGAAACAAAGTTTCAATAAATTTAAACACAACGAAAATGAACAAGAAATTTTTAAATCTAATAGGTGTGATTACAGTCATTACTGCATTGGCTTCATGTGTTCCGGCAAGACAATATGATGAGATGAAAATGAGAAAAGCTACCTGCGATGAGGAGAACAGCAAGCTACGTAGTGAAAACACCAATTATTCTACCCAAAATAAGGAGCTAACATCATCTGTTGCAGATTTAAGACGCGAAAAAGAAAAATTAGAAACAGACACCACTACCTTGGGTACTGCACAACGCAGACTCACATCACTTTACAATGAGTTGAACGACTCGTATGAAAAGCTGCTACGCAACAACGACAGGATGATGAAAGATAAGAATGATGAGACAAAAAAGGTAATTGGTCAGTTGCAAATGACACAGGATGAGCTGATAAAAAAACAGGATGAGCTGACTACAAAAGAGAAGAAGCTGAATGAATTGACCGAAGAACTTAAAAAACGCGAATCGAAAGTTAATGAACTTGAAGCTGTATTGAATAAGAAAGACGAAGATGTGAATGCATTGCGAAAAGCGGTGAGCGATGCCCTTGTTGGCTTTGAAAACAATGGACTTACCATCACTAAAAAGAATGGGAAAGTATATGTCAGCATGGAAGAGAAATTGTTGTTTGCTTCCGGAAGTACTGTGGTTGACAAAAAAGGTGAGGAAGCATTGAAGGAATTGGGCAAAGTGCTTGAAAAAAATAAAGACATCAACGTGTTGATTGAAGGTCATACTGACAATGTACCCATTTCCGGTGGAACTATGAAAGACAATTGGGATTTGAGTGTGTTGCGGGCGACAAGTGTGGTTCGTATTCTAACCAAAAATTCAAATATTGATCCGACACGATTAACCCCTGCCGGCAGAGGGCCTTATTTGCCTGTTGATACGGGAAACACTGCTGAAGCACGTAGAAAAAACAGACGCATAGAGATTATTTTAACTCCCAAATTAGACGAGCTATTTAAAGTCATTGGCGAAAACTAAGTTTCCTTTTTTCAGAGATTCTCAATATTCTGAAAAATAATTTTAGGCTGCCCTTCATCATTTACCAAAATGAATGATTGAAGTGCAGTCACTTTTGTACAAACAACTTTGTATTTAATGAATAACTGATTGACATTACTAACAGGGTCTTTCTTTACTTCAGCCAATAACATTTCGAAAGAAACTATTGGACCCATTACATCACTAAGTCTTTTAAACTTTTCAATTTTAGTTTCTGTTGGCTCGCTGGCATTAAACGAATCCATATAATATTTATCAATATCAGTATAGTTTTCGTTTTTTAAATCGTTCAGCAGTTGTGTTGTAAGGTCAACACCTTTTTGCTGATCAATCTTTCCTAACGTACAACTCTGTGTAATTACCAATATTAACAGCAGAAAAAATGGCTTAAAATTCATTGTGTATTATTTTTATGTAGTGTCAATATCTGAAACTCCAGTTGTGATTTTTTTGAAATCTAAACTAACAATTATTTGAAAAAATTGTACTTTTCTGATTAACTTATTAATCAAACAAATCGTGTAGCCAATGTTTCTTTCTGTATTTAGAATCGAAGTGTTTAGGCTTGTCATAAGTGGTGCTGCCGGCATCATTAGCAGAAGCCTTATCAATAATTTTATCCAACTCTCCTCTGTCGAGCCAAACACCTCTGCATGAAGGGCAGTAATCAATTTCTACTCCCTGGCGTTCTGACATGATTAAGTCTGTTGTTGTACAATTAGGACATTTCATATTTTTCTATTATTATCAGCAAAGCTAATGTATTACAACAACAAAAACATTCAAATGTTTATTGTCTTAAAAATTTTCCATATTTGAATGTTTCCTTATTACCTCTCAACTCATAAAAATATATACCATGTGTGAATGTACTAACATTAATCAATGCTTTTTTGGTAAAAGTTTTTTCTAAACAAATATTACCTAAAACATCGTAAATTAATAACGTATTAATATTATTATTCTCCGCTTCAATCATTAATAAATCAGAAGCAGGATTCGGATAAACACTGACTTTTGAATCCTCTTCTTCTGAAACACCTGAAACGTAAGGACAATAAACTGCTGAACCGGCAAAGCCCCATCCTGCACCGCTTATTCCTGTTACTACTATGGTATTCACATTAGTGGTGTTTAGCTGCACGTCCGAATAGGAATAATTTCCTACCTGATTATTATTTGCACCTACAACTTTTCCATTAGCAAAAATAATTCCGTCAGGACCCGGAGAAATGCCACACACTACTTTTGCACTGTATGATGCAGTTGCTGCATTTAACGGATAGTAGCTTCCGTTAACGGCCACCATTGCAGAGTCATCATTATTCATACCCCATACTCTGAATTTAGGAAAATTCTGCGGGTTCACATAATTGATAGTTACTGTAATTCCATTGCCCGACAACCAATAGGTAGGGTCAATAGGTGCACAACCATAACTTTGAAATGAGCCACCAGAAAACATATAAGAAATGGTGTCGGTTGCCGATGTTGTTGCAGGAATATAGCTACATTGGGCATTAAGTTTTAAGATGCCTATTACCGATAATAAAACTACTAATGCTGATTTAATTTGTAATCTGTTTTTCATAATCTGTTTTTGAATTAATTATTAACTCTTAAAAAGTTTAATCTGTAAAATGAATACTAATGAGGTTTTAACTGCTTTTAATAAATGCAAGTTAAACAGAACAATCCTTTTTCAAAAGAAAATACTTTAAACTTTTCAACTATATTAGGTTGAATAATAACATGAGGTTACCAACCTCCGCCACCACCTCCACCTCCGCCACCACCGGAAGAACCCCCGCCTCCGCTACCACCACCACTGCTGCTTGGTGGTGTTGATGCAGAAGCAATAGTGTTGCTGATACCGCTTGAAAGACCCGAAGTAAAAGTGCGCATATTTAAATTGCTGCCATGCATATTGAAATATGCCGGTTGGTAGCCTCCTTCAACGGTATTGTTTATTATGGTTTCAAACTTTTCTGACCATTGGTTTTCACATTCCAAAGCAATGGCATAAGGCAAATACTTTTCAAAAAGTTGAATTGTTAAATCAGGTGGATTCATTGTATCAAACTTTTTCTGCTCCGTAGTTTCCAAATACATTCTAAAACCAAGAACATGATCTAATATTTTTCGACCTTCAATAGAATATGCCTGTAACCACCGGGCAAACAAAATTTGAATAACAATACCTGCAAGTATTAAACCAATAGATGATAAAACCAAAAGAGGTGTTCCATTAAAAAGTATAAAATAAACTATCGTTCCGACAACACATAAAACTAAAAAAAGTATTCCCCAGCCAACATAGCTAAAATTTAAAGTGAACAGGTTTTTAAAACTGCCCGACTTACCTTTGGTAAACTCCATTCTATCTTTTAAATGTTTCTCTAACCCATTATAAACCGCTGCAATGGTTGAGTTGTAAGTTCCTTTTTCTGCCTTTTGTCCATATAGACTTTGTATATCATAACCATACCATTGCTTTCTTAAATTCAGAATATCACTTTCTGTTGCTACAGAAACAGGTTTATTGAAATAGTAAACCGGAGATTTAAAAATCATACCTTCCTCTTTGACTTCAATATCAACCAACCTATTCACGGCACAATCAACTAATGATGCGGCAAAGTGATGCGACTTGTAACTCTTTGTTGTTAAGAAACCACAATCTGCAGGAGAAAAATTTTGTGGTGGCTCAAACTGTGGAAAAACAGATCCTGCCTTAGGGTCTCGACCTACTTTGAGCCATGCTCGGTAATTCATGCCTATTAAAAAAAGCAAGGCAGCTATTATTGCAGGAAGTATAAAGTTGTCTTTAATTGCTTCAAACACTTTTTCTGTTGTGTCAGGGGCAATTAATACACCTTTTGCAATAGTTGTTGAAACGGTCAAACCTTCATTGCTGTTTAGCAATTGTTGTGTACTGAATTCAACAACACTAGGCGCAGTTATTTTAAAATTACATGATTTTTCCACAGAGCCTTGTACACCGGTGTAACAATTGTTTTCAAGAATTTTTGCTTGCTCCGGAAAAACAATTCTACAACTTACTTTGCCTGATTCAAAACTCCATCCTGTACCGTTAACATTCCAGTACAACTCATCATTTTCTTTATGAAAAATTATCTGCTTGGCAGTTTCATAAGTCAAAACATAGGTATAGTAACCTCTTTCAAGAAACTCATCGGCTTTTCCAAAGTAGATGCGTACACCATTTTCTGCTTTTTCTTTTTTATAGTTTTCGGGGCTACCATCACGTGTAGCTTCAATAAAATCAAATGGCACAGT
The DNA here is from genome assembly GCA_037045145.1 of Bacteroidia bacterium. Classification (NCBI taxonomy): domain Bacteria; kingdom Pseudomonadati; phylum Bacteroidota; class Bacteroidia; species Bacteroidia bacterium. The sequence goes on along the minus strand of JBAOIA010000011.1, from coordinate 561,845 downwards.
AGATACAAATCCCATTGCTGTTGTATAGCGTGTTGGGAAACTACGCACTATGCCACGCTTTATTTCATCGTTGCTGCCACCTTGTCCATTGTAAATTTTTATTGTCTCAACAACTGTTAGTTTACCATTTTTTGAAACTTTAATGTCTGAATGAAAAGAAATGATTCTGTCACTTTCATTGATGGTAAAAATCTTGTTTAGAAAAACTTGATCTGCATATAATGCATCACGTACCCCTCTTTGTATTTCTCTGCTGTATGTTTCTTTTCTTCTTTTACCGGCAACTGATTCTGCTACAGGCCAGGTGCTATAACCCTTTTCAAGCCACAAAAATTTTTTAAGAATAACAGGAGTTGAACGTTCTATTATTTCCTGTTGATGATTTACATAAACTTCTTTGAAGTTTCGTTCAGGAAAAAGCATCTCTTTAGCTACATCTAAAGCTGCCTTCTCAATGAGTGTGTTATATTCCTCCTGTGTAAAGAGTTTATTGGAATATTTAGTAAAGCTTATTGCATGAACTGATGATACTGCAAGAAGCAAAAGTGCTAATGTCAGTTTAGTAACTTTCACATCAACAATTTTTAAAATGAAATTTTAGGAGCCTTGGCTGCTTCTGTATCTTCTGTAAAAAATAATGAGGATTTAAAACCAAACATTCCGGCAACAATATTTTTAGGAAACACTGCAATACTCTGGTTATATTCCCGTACAGTACCATTATAATACCTGCGGTTTTGATTAATTTTCTCTTCTAAATCTGCAAGCTGTTCCTGTAACCTTATAAAATTCTGATTGGCTTTCAGATCGGGGTAGTTCTCAGCAAGAGCTTTAAAGTTGAGCATGGCAGCGCTCAGATTTTTTGCTGCTTCAACCTGCGCTTCCGGTGTTAATGCCGAGATGGATTCATTACGTGCACGAATTACATCAGTAAGTGTTTTATTCTCATGTCCGGCATATCCTTTTACTATTTCTACAAGATTTGGAATAGCATCTAGCCGTTGTTGCAGAAATGCACCTATGCCACTCCATGCTTCCTGCACAAGTACGCGCTCTTTGGTGAGTTCATTAAAAACAGAAATAAAGAAAACTATAAGCAGTAACAGGATGCCACCAACTATGCCAATTATCATCATATAAGTAGTTTTTGTAAAAGTAGAAAAAATATTCAGATACTAATGTGGTGACAGAAATGCTAAAAAGACTAAATATGTTGGAATTTCTGACAAACAGTATTAATCAATTAAACTGTAAACTTTTTCAGGACGATACACAATTCACAAGCCGTGCTTGTGGGCTGATTGGTGGGACTAAATAGAATCGTGAGGAACGAACACCGCTTCTTTATCGAGTGATGATTTTGAGTTTGGCTTCTGTGTGTTCTAAGAATGCATTTGTCTGAATTAAATATTCCTGCATTTCATTCATATCATCACCAAAAATATTTTCACTGAACTCATGTGCTCTCTGAAGCATCCTAATGTATGGGTCGGGGTCTCCTTGTCTTGTCAATCTTCTTAATGCTCCCATGTAATCTTCCCTGTAAATTGTTGGGATGATAATTTTTGATTGACCTGCTTTTACCAATTCTGCATTCATCATTACCCGTGCAATTCTTCCATTACCATCTAAAAACGGATGCACTTCACTCATCACAAACATCATGTAAGCAGCTTTAGAAAATGGATGTGATAATCCTTTGTAGAAATCAAAACTCTGCATGAGTGTGCCTTTTACCAAATTAAAATCTACGAATGCAATATTGCCAGCAAAGTTGTTTTTGTCTTTGAACTGACCGGGATTTTTATTCTCTCTTGCACTCAGTAAAATTTTATGCCGATACAAAACCATTGTCAGAAAATCATCTGATGTATTGGGAGTAGTGGACATTTCCTTTCTGTTGGAAACTATATGGTAGGTTCCTAAAATATCATGGCTGTCCTCATTTCTTGCTGCAAGTGGTTTGTTTGTTTCAATAATTTGTTTCGCTTCATCAACTTCAAAAACAGTTCCCTCGATGTAGTTAGAAAAGTAACTTTCAAAAAATGCAAAGTTCCGAAAGGACTTTGCTGTTGTATTTCTGTCTGGTCGGTTTTTAAATTCCCGCTTTTGCAGTTCACGAAAAAGTTCTTCAAACAATTTCATCCTGCCAGGATCATAAGGAGCACCGAAAGCTCTTGCGATAGCAAGAGGTGAGGAAAGTATTTTTGAAGTATGAGTAGAGAGCAATGCACTTATCATTTTGTTTAACCGTTTAAACTCTTTTTCCATTTTGAGTTTTGATGCAATTGCTTTTGCACTGTCTCTTACTTTATTGATTTCTTCTTCACCATTCACCCTGATAATTTGTTCCAACTTTTCTTCAATCTCAGGCAAGGTCAAACACTTTGAAATAGGTCCTGTTTTCTTTGACTGTTGCAAGTTTTCCAAAAATGCTCTTGGCTTTTGTGATGCATATAATTCACCTGAGATGGGATTGTCACCCTCAATTGGTTTGTGACCTTCCAAGAATCGAAGTGTGATGCCTGCAAGGGTTACCTTCTTGGTGTAGGTATAAGTCAAAAAGATATGACCTGCTTTTGTCGGTTTAAATTCAAATGCCGAGCGGTGGCTCAGGATTGCACCGGGATAAAGTTTACCGAGTATCTGAAACAGATTTCTGCTTACTATTTCATCAACTGGTTCTGTGAAGTTTGATGAATAGATACGAGGGGCAATCTTCCTGATTTTGCCCTCTTTCAGCAATTTAGAAATCTGTTTGGAAACCTTTGATTCTGATGAACCAAAAATTATCTCTTGAAGGTGTATTGGTAAAATATTTTCCATTAAAAAGGCATTATGGTGTAAAGTTAGAAAATATTTTCCACTATAGGCTTGTTTTTGGATATTTTTTTCCATAGATATGCGCAAAAGAGAAAAAATATTCCAAAATGAAATGAGTGGCAAAGCAGAATATTTTAAAAATTCAGTAGAGCAATATCGAATTGGTAGTCATTAAAAACCTTCTGCCAAAACCCTTTTACATTATCAAAGAATTGAGTTCCTTCCTCTACTGCATAGTTTTCTGTTTCATTGCCACTACACAAAAAGGAAACATTATTGTTGCAGCAGTTTCTTTTCTGGGTAACCCGCACGATAGCAAAACGCTTCACAAAACGTTACAACTACATAAACGCATCACAGGCATCAATGCCCAATCAGCCAATGTGGACTCCAATCATCTCTTGTGCCTATATAATGCACGCCAAGTTTGGTAGAGTAAAGAATGTAAACTGAATATACCATAGCTATAAATAAAAAAGCCGAAGGTGTTACCTTCGGCTTTGCTCCCCCTCCTGGGCTCGAACCAGGGACCCCATGATTAACAGTCATGTGCTCTAACCAGCTGAGCTAAGGAGGAATCTACCTCTTAAGAATTTCTGCCCTAAGACAGAAAAATGTTTTTCTTAACTCAAACCATTCCGAAAACAATCGGAACTAAAGCACGTGTAATCACGAACACGTTTGTAAAGGGACGGCAAAAATAGCGTTTTTTGGTTAAAAAAAAATTTTAACCCGTTTTTTTATCCTGCCCAGCCTTCGCGGTCGAGGCTGCGAAAATGTATAGCCTCTGCCAGATGCTCGGTTTTTATATCAGAGCTATCAGCTAAATCAGCAATGGTGCGCGATACTTTTAAAATTCTGTCGTAGGCTCTGGCCGAAAGGCCTAATTTTTCCATAGCCGTTTTGAGCAATTGATTACCCTCGTCTGTAATACGGCAAATGTCATGCAGCATTTTACTGCTCATTTGTGCATTGCAATAGATACCCTCTTGACCATCATACCGCTCGGCTTGACGCTGCCGGGCTTCTACCACGCGTAGTCTGATAGATTCACTTTTTTCTGAAACACGCTGTTTAGACAACTCTGAAAATGAAACAGGGGTAACCTCTACGTGCAAATCTATTCTGTCGAGCAAAGGTCCTGAAATTTTATTTAAGTATCGTTGAACCACTCCCGGAGCGCAGACACATTCTTTTTCCGGATGATTAAAAAAACCACAAGGGCAGGGATTCATAGAAGCTACAAGCATAAAACTGGCAGGATATTCTACCGAAAATTTGGCTCTGGAAATGGTGACTCTCCGTTCTTCCAACGGCTGACGCATCACTTCCAGAACAGTGCGTTTAAATTCGGGTAACTCATCCAGGAATAAAACACCATTGTGCGCGAGCGAAATCTCTCCAGGCTGTGGAATGCCTCCTCCGCCTACAAGAGCTACATCGCTGATAGTATGGTGTGGCGAACGAAACGGGCGTATGGAAACCAACGATGCCTGCTTTCCCATTTTACCGGCAACAGAATGTATTTTAGTTGTCTCTAATGCTTCGTGCAGTGTCAGCGGTGGCAGTATGGTTGGCAAGCGCTTTGCCAGCATCGTTTTACCTGCACCTGGTGGTCCTATTAAAATCACATTGTGTCCGCCTGCTGCTGCAATTTCCAGAGAACGTTTAATATTTTCCTGACCCTTAACATCACTAAAATCAAACTCACTTTTTGTTTGTGCAGAATAAAACTCATCGCGTGTATTAATCACAACAGGCTGTAAAATAGCTTCACCTGTGAAAAAATCAATAACCTCTTTAATGTTACTCACCCCATAAACCTGCAGTGAGTCAACAATGGCAGCCTCTCTTGCATTTTGTTGTGGCAGAAAAAATCCTTTAAACCCATGTTTGCGTGCCTCAATGGCAATAGGCAATGCCCCTTTAATGGGTTGAAGACTACCATCTAATGACAACTCACCCATAATGATGTACTGCTCTATCTCTTCCGCTACTATCTGCTGACTGGCAGAGAGTATTCCCATGGCAATTGTTAAATCATAAGCCGAGCCTTCTTTACGGATATCGGCAGGAGCCATATTTACCACCACTTTTTTTCCCGGCATCTTATAGCCTGTATTTTTCAATGCCGCTTCAATACGCTGATGGCTTTCTTTTACAGCATTATCAGGCAATCCAACATGAAAAAATTTAGTTCCCTGATCAACATTTACTTCAACAGTGATAGGTGTTGCATTGATGCCATATACGGCACAACCATAGGTTTTAACAAGCATATTTAATATTAAAGGCTACTTCTGTTTTCTATTCGATAAACAAAAGTAGCCAATAATAACTATAATAAAATTAAACAGGTACGTTTATACTGATTTCTTTGAAGAAATCCATCAGCAAAATTCTTCGTAAGCTGCTTTCAGATTTTCTGCAATCATTTCAGCCGAACGACCTTCAATATGATGACGTTCCACAAAATGCATCAACTCTCCGTCTTTAAATAAAGCAATACAAGGCGAAGAAGGCGGATATGGCAAAGTGTATTTTCTGGCTTGTGCTGTTGCCTCAACATCTTGTCCGGCAAATACTGTAACCAATTTTCCCGGCTTTTTATCACCTTTTAATGAAAGTGTCACTCCCGGACGTGCTGTACCTGCAGCGCATCCGCATACTGAGTTTACCACTAACAACACTGTTCCTTTGCTGTTTGGTATTGTTGATTCAACATCTGACATGGTTTTTAATTCCTCAAAACCTACTTGGGTTAATTCCTGACGCATAGGTGCGCATAATTGTTCCGGATATGGCATTTTTAAATTATTTTTTGCAAAAGTATATAAATACTCTTACTTATTATTTGGTACTATTAACAGATTTTACAGCGCTTTGTTTAAGTTTCTTACAATATTTTTTACACCCTTTTTTTCTTTGAATTACTTCATTTTCGAGGTAGATTTAATTTTAAATGAATAAAAAGTCGAATAATCTGAGCAAATTCTTACATCTGTAAGCAGAATCATCCATAGCAGTGAAGCATTTCTGAAAAACTGTCGTTAAACTACTGTTTAATTTAAAGAAATCTCCACAATGGCAGAACACAAAACCTCTACTTCAAAGTACGAAAACAACATGTTTCCTGTAATAAAATTAGATTACAGCGGAAAAATTATTTATCACAATGTAGCAGCAATGCCTTTATTAAGTTATTGGCAATGCAAGTTAAATGCTCCTATAAACAATCAGGTAAAAGCTATTTATCCTGATATTTTTAATGTAAAAACACCTGTGCCACATGATGCTACAGTCAAATATCTTGAATACATCTTTCACTTCTCTGTAATTCCATATCCCGAAGCTGGTTATATTGGAATTTATGGCCACTGTATTGAAGAAGCATTAGTGGCTGCAACAAATTCAACAGAGCAACATCAATCAAGATGATCAGAACGGTTACTGCAATTCCGGAAGGCAATTTTCATTCTGTTGACTTTAACGAAGTTATTCGTCAGTCAATTGACAGATTGCGCTATACAGAAGGAATTGATAAAGTAAATTTCGACATTAAAGTAGATATGAAAGCTCCTTTTTCGGGCAATAACAAATTGCTTGAAGTTGTATTCAATAATTTAATTTCAAACGGAATAAAATATAGAAAAATTACAGGTGACCCCTCTTCAATGCGATTACATGTCTATTGTGATGAACAAAAAGCCATCATCAATATTCAGGATAACGGATTAGGCATTGCACCTGATGAAGTAGGGAAAATTTTCAATCTCTTTCAAAAAGAAAAGCAACCCGAACCCGGTAGAGGAATTGGCTTATATATGGCTAAAGAAATTATTGAAAAATTAGGTGGAAACATTGCTGTTGAATCTGTTTTAAATACCGGAACAGCTTTCACCATTGAGATACCCAATAAATTAAACACCAAACCATTAAATAACTATTTTGAATAAGCTTATGGCTAATAAATACCACTCTGTTTTAGTTGTAGATGATAGTGAATCCGAACAGGTAATGATAAAACAAATCATTACATCGGAGTCTTTTTGTGATCAGTTGAATGTTTATGCTGATGCCCGTAAAGCACTTGATTTTATCAAAGCAACACCAATAGATCAGTTGCCCGAAATTATTTTCTTAGATATTGTTATGCCTGAAATGGATGGTTTTCAGTTTCTGAATGAGTTCGAAAAACTTTCTGAATCGGTTCGTAAGAAATGCAAGATTGTTTTATTGTCGAGCTCCGATAGTTTTAAAGACCTGAATCGTGCCAACAAATGCCGTTATGTGAGAAGGTTTTTAAATAAACCATTAACCAACTCCATGTTGCAGGCAATTAATTTCTAGATTCTTTTTTTTTTGAAAAATTCTTTTAATAAGTTGCTGCAGGCATCTTCTAGTACCCCTCCTTTTATTTTTGTTGAAGGATGCAACAGATTAGGTTCACAACGCTGATAGCCGCGTTTAGAATCGGCAGCACCAAAAACTATCTGAGGTATCTGTGTCCAGAAGGATGCTCCTGCACACATCACACAAGGTTCAAGCGTTACATATAGTACACAGTCGGTCAGATATTTTGAGTTTAAAAAAGCTGCTGCAGAAGTAAAGCAAAGCATTTCTGAATGTGCTGTAACATCATTCAACTTTTCTGTCATATTATGTGCGCGGGCAATAATTCGTCCTGCATGAACAATTACCGCACCAACAGGAACTTCATCACTATCAAAAGCTTTTCTTGCTTCCTTTAATGCTTCCTGCATAAAATAATCATCACCTTGCTGAATTATGCTCATACTGCAAATTAAACTAATTTAGCAGCGAAAATATTCATTTTAATTACGCAATCTGTTTCTCTTGGCAAAGAAGATTATAAAGTTTGATAACTCTAGTGAGCTTGATTTTTTGCTTGCCGGAATTGTATGTCCGTATAAAGACTATCGTCTTTGCTTTGAAATTAACCGTGCCTTAAAACTTTCTTTTGCAAGAAAGGAAGACCACACCTTGTACCTTGGCAAGCCTGGTGCAGAAGCAGCCTTTTCTTTTTACAAAGCCATCAATCGTTTTGGCGAAGAGTTTTATGTACTCGGCAACAAAAGTATTCAGGCTACACTTATTCCTGAAAAGCCTGCTTTTGATTTTTTTATGATAGTAAAAAATTATGGAGCTTATTTTGACTTTAACGAAATTTGCAACAAAATAAAACAAATAGAAATGGTCTCTGCCGTTAGTCAACTTCGTGTTGAAGAACTTAAGTCGGCTGACAATTTTATCTTCGACTGATTATGCAACATTTTAATAAAACTAAAATTATTACCACCCTGGGTCCGGCCACCAATTCTAAAGACGCCATTTATAAACTTATTCAGGCAGGTGCCGATGTTATGCGCATCAATGCTTCGCATGGAGATCATACTTTTTTAAAAGCAATTGTAAATAATGTACGCGAAATCAATGAAGAAAAACGACTAAACATTGCACTTCTTCTCGATCTGCAAGGACCTAAATTGCGCATTGGTGATATTGAAGGCGGGCAGTGCGAGCTTGCCGATAAACAGCAATTTGTTCTCACAACTAAAGAGATTGAAGGCAATGCTACAAAAGCTACTATCCGTTATAAAGACTTTGCCAGTGATGTAAAGAAAGGCGATATCATTCTTATTGATGATGGAAAGCTCAAGTTAGAGGTAAAACAAGTCACCCCCGAACAGGATGTTGTTACTCAAGTGATAAATGGAGGTGTGCTGATGTCGAAAAAAGGTGTTAACCTACCGTTTACCAATATCAGCATTCCTTCAATAACTGAAAAAGACCGTGCTGATATAGACTTTGCCATTGAAAATAATATTGAATGGATTGGCTTATCATTTACCAGAACGGCTCAGGATATCCTTGACCTTAAAAAAATTATCAAGGACTGCGGCAATTCCATGAGGGTTATTGCAAAAATTGAAAAGCCCGAAGCCGTACGTAATATCAATGAGATTATCGAAGTTGCTGATGGTGTTATGGTAGCCCGAGGTGATTTGGGTGTAGAGATTGACCTGGCACAGGTACCTATCATTCAGAAAAAGATTGTAAAGAAATGTCGTGCTGCAGGCATTCCGGTAATCATTGCCACACAAATGATGGAGAGCATGATTACCAATTTCAGACCTACACGTGCCGAAGCCAACGATGTGGGCAATGCTGTTTACGATGGTGCCGATGCCTTGATGCTGAGCGCAGAAACCTCCGTTGGAAAATTTCCTGTTGAAACAGTAAATTCCATGAGAAAAATCATTCAGGCCATAGAACACGATCAGGAAATTTATTACCGCATGAATCAACCTGATAAAAATTCTAAAACATTTATTTCGGACACCTTGTGTTATCATGCCGCGGAATTAGCCAATCAATCTGGAGCCAAGGCAATTGCTGCCATGACACATTCTGGATATACCGCTTTCAGAATTTCAAGTCAGCGACCTAAGGCAGGACTTTTTATTTTTACCGACCATAAACCCATTCTCAATACATTGAATTTGGTTTGGGGTGTGAGGGGTATGTATTATAATAAATTTGAAAGTACTGACCAGACTATTGACGATATTAAAAACATTTTAAAAGAAGATGGCTATGTTGGTGCAGGAGATGTGGTGATACATGTTGCCAGCACACCACTAAAAAAGCGTTCACGGGTAAATACTTTAAAGATTAATGTTGTGGACTAAAAATGGTTAGCAGCGATGTGTTGAACAAAGCCCGCAGGTATTGTGTTTACCAAGAGCGAAGCCAGCAGGAATTACGCGAAAAACTTTATTCATTAGGATTATTTAAAAAAGATGTTGAAGAATCCATTGCAATGATGGTTACAGAAGGTTATCTTAACGAAGAGCGATTTGCCATTGCCTATGCCGGAGGAAAATTCAGAATAAAACACTGGGGAAAAAATAAAATCAAACAAGCATTGAAACTAAAAAAAGTGTCAGACTACTGTATCAGGCAGGCACTGAAATCCATTGCTGATGATGACTATTTGAAAGTTTTAAATGAGCAAATGGAAGTTTACAAGAGGAAAACAAAAGAAAACAACGCTATCAAAAAAAATTATAAGGTTGCACAACAACTCATCGCTCGCGGATTTGAAGCCGATGAAGTTTGGAAATGTATTTTAAAAGAAAAATAAGCCATGCAGTTTAGTTGTGCATGGCTATGTTTTTACGGTTAAGGACATCAAGTTCTTCAGCAAATAAATCGCGAAGAAATGCAACAATGGCTGCGGGTTTTGCAATTAATTTTTTTGCTTTTTTGGTCTTTTTAGCAATTGATTTTTTCATAATATGGAGTATTATATGTTATACTTACTATCCCTTATTTCAAATTTTATACCAAAAAATTTAAATAGACAAACCACTGTATATCAGCAGGTCGGTATTTTCCGGAATTTATTATTTCCTATTTGCCTTAAAGAAATAATATTACCTATGCACAAGGACTGTATTTCTGTTATTTTATAACATTATTACCTTTACAGCCTTAAATTTCTAGAAACCACCTGACGTAATTTTACGTACAAGTACACTTTTGCAACCATACGATGAAGGGAATTGTTTTAGCCGGAGGTAGCGGCACACGTCTGCACCCACTTACATTGGCCATGAGCAAACAGCTTATGCCGGTATATGATAAACCTATGATTTATTATCCGCTATCCGTATTGATGATGGCCGGAATAAGAGAGATTTTAATCATCAGCACCCCACATGACTTGCCTCACTTTAAAAAACTTTTAGGCAGTGGAGAGCAGATTGGCTGCCGTTTTGAATATGCAGAACAGGCAGTTCCAAATGGATTGGCACAGGCTTTTGTGATTGGAGAAAAGTTTATTGGCAGTGACAGTGCAGCGTTGGTTCTTGGCGACAATATTTTTTATGGTCAGGGCTTGGGACGTATTCTTGCCGGCAACAATAAAATAAACGGAGGGTTGGTTTTTGCCTACCACGTTTCAGACCCGGAGCGATATGGCGTAGTTGAGTTTGATGCCAATTACAAAGCACTTTCCATAGAAGAGAAACCTCAAAAACCCAAATCGAACTTTGCCGTCCCCGGATTGTATTTTTATGATAATTCGGTTATTGAAGTTGCCAAAAATTTAAAGCCAAGTGCACGTGGCGAATATGAGATTACTGACGTAAACAAACACTATCTGCAACAAGGTAAATTAAAAGTGCAACTGCTGGAGCGCGGTACAGCCTGGCTCGATACCGGTACATTTAATTCATTGCTGCAAGCAGGTAACTTTGTGAATGTTATTGAAGAAAGACAAGGTTTAAAGATTGGCTGCATAGAAGAAGTGGCCTATCGGATGAAATTTATAGATAAAGAACAATTACTTAAAGTAGCAGAGCCATTGACAAAAAGCGGCTATGGTAATTACCTCATAAAAATAATAGATCAAAATTTATAAGCGAAACATAATATATGAAAAGTAAAATTTTAGTAACAGGTGGAGCAGGATTTGTAGGAAGTGCCTTAGCAGAAAAACTAGCAGACAATGCCGACAACTTTGTTGTTGTAGTTGACAATCTTTTAACCGGATCAATGCGAAAAGTTCCGGCATCAAAACATAACAATGTTAAATTTATTAAAGCTGATGTGAATGATTTCAGCGATATATCATCCATATTCTATGCCTATGCATTTGATTATGTTTTTCACTATGCAGCTGTAGTGGGTGTAAAACGCACACTCGATCATCCATCATGGGTATTAAAAGACCTTACCGGATTAAAAAACATTCTTGACTTATCAAAGAATACTGGGGTAAAACGTGTTTACTTCAGCAGCAGCAGCGAGGTTTATGGCGAGCCTGTTGAGTATCCGCAAAATGAAACAACAACACCTTTAAACTCAAGACTTCCTTATGCCATTGTAAAAAATCTTGGCGAAGCCTACCTCCGTGCCTACAAACAGGAGTTTGATCTTGACTTTACCATTTTTCGATTCTTCAATACTTATGGACCTAAGCAAAGTACAGACTTCGTAATGTCGAAATTTATTGAAGCTGCATTGAGCGATAAAGATATTACTATCTATGGTGATGGCTCACAAACACGAACCTTCTGTTATGTTGATGATAATGTTGAGGCATGCTTAAATGCATTCTACACACATCGTTTTGTAAATGATGTCATCAACGTGGGCAACGATCATGAAACCTCAATTCTGGAATTGGCGCAGTTGATTAAAAAAATTCTGAATTCAAAATCAAACATTGTGCATTTACCTGCTTTAAAAGAAGGTGATATGACACGCAGATGTCCTGATATTGGCAAAATGAAAATATTACTCAACCGCGAACTAACACCTCTTGAAATAGGAATGGAAAGAGTGATTGAGGTTTTCAGAAATAAAAAGAAAAAGTAATTTGTTTTAATGGAAAGTATTGACTTTCTGCAACGCGAAATTGAGCGCGAATTAAAGTCGCTGCGCTTTGGTCATGAGCCGGCCAATCTATATGAGCCAATGGAATATATAGTTGAGCTTGGTGGCAAACGCATGCGACCCTTATTGGTTCTCATAGGTGCAAGCTTGTTTGAAACAAATTATCAGAAAGCAATGAAAGCTGCCATAGGTATTGAGTTGTTTCACAATTTTACCCTGCTGCATGATGACATCATGGATAAAGCAACGTTGCGAAGAAACAGGCCAACAGTACATGAAAAATGGAGTACAGATATTGCCATACTTTCCGGTGATGCACTTTTTGTAAAAGCCAGTGAGTACATTATGCAGGTTGATGATGCTGTGCTTAGATCGGTGATGCAATTATTTTACAAAACCGCCATGCAGGTTTGCGAAGGACAGCAGCATGACATGGATTTCGGACGTTTACGTGAAATTACTCCTGAAGATTATATTGGCATGATTACTTTAAAAACTGCTGTACTGCCGGCATGTTGCCTGGCAACTGGTGCTATAATTGCTAATGCCTCTGAAGAAGATAAACTACGCTTGTATGAATTTGGGAAAAATATCGGGATTGCTTTTCAGATACAGGATGACTTATTAGATGCATTTGGTGATGATGCTAAATTCGGCAAACGCCCGGGTGGCGATATTATTGAAGGTAAAAAAACATTTCTTTTTTCAGAAGCATGCCGGCTGCTTAATGGCAAAGAGCATCTTGATTTTCTGGCACTTTATAACTCACACAATTTATCCAATTACGAAAAAATTACAGCGGTGATGCAGGTGTTTAATAACTTAGAATTGCACCAGAAAACAATGCAGACAATTCAGGCATACTATCAAAAAGGGTTGAATCAACTTACCGGTTTAAATGTGCAGGCAAAAAATGTTCTTGAATTAAAATTGTTTTGTGAAAAGTTATTGATAAGAGAGCATTAAAAAAAGCATGTTCCATAAACAATTTCTGTTTTCCTACCTGTAATTTCTTCCGTCATCAAATAAAATCCATTGTTCCAGATGAGTCAGCAAGAATCAGTTTATTGTCCACATTGAGCCATTTGTTCAACACTGTAGCATACACTTCTCTGAAATCTACTTTATATTTTAAATCACCTGCATCAAGATCATTCAAATCAGGTGCATCATTATATATTCCCTGCTTCTTTAACTGACCTCCAAACAACATCATAACATTTGCAGTCCCATGGTCTGTTCCGCGACTTGCATTTTGTGCAACTCTTCGGCCAAATTCCGAAAATGCAATCACTAATGTATCATCAAGTCTTTTATTATTATTTAATTCTTTTACAAATGCATTCATCCCTTCAGAAAACTGAGTAAATAATTTTTTCTGTTGTGCCATTTGGTTTACATGAGTATCAAATCCACTAAGCGAAACATAATAAACCCTTGTGTCAAGTCCTGATAAAATAAAACGTGCAACGGTCTTTAATTTCTTGGCAAATGCCGATTCGGGATACACAAAGCTATTGCTGTAATTCTTTGTAGTTTCTTTTATGTAGCCAGCAGAAGAATATGTCTCAATCATGGTCTTATACAAGTAACCAAGATTATCTTCGTCAAGATGTTCCTTGTCATGTTCAATCAACTTACCAAAAAACGGTGTGTTGGTGGTGCGAAACAATTTATCAGGATCCTGAAGTGCAATACCTTTTTTTGTATCTCCTTTCAAAGCTAACGATAGGGTATCGTCCACTTCAACTGCATTGTATGGGTTTTTACACATCTGACAATTTGAATCTAAATAGCGTCCAATCCATCCTGTAGAAAGAAACTGATTGGAGTCGCTTGCTGTTTGCCAGATATCCATTGACCTAAAATGCGAGCGATTTGGATTCGGATAGCCGACATTATTGATGATACTCATCCAACCCTGATCATAAATTTCTTTTAGTGGGGATAATGCCGGATTCAACCCCTGCATGGAATTTAGTTTAATGATTTCCGATTGTGGAATGGCAATGGTGTTGCGCAACTGATAATACACATCATTGCCATAAGGCACAATAGTGTTTAGCCCGTCATTGCCACCGGAAAGTTGTATGACAACAAGATTTTTATGACCGCTTAAATTTGCTTTTGCAATAAGTTCAAATGGCTTTAAAAATGCAGGTATCAACATACTGCCGGCACTTGCAAAAACCGATTGCTTTAAAAAGTCTCTTCTTTTCATTATAACTATTTATTTTTCTGTTTCAGCATAATTGATACTCGGGAGTGCATACGGTTTTTATAATTGTATTCTTCTTGTCCACAGAATTTTTGATGATTTCATTCAACTGTGAGCTTGGCTTACATTGCAGAATATAGTCTGCTATTTGCTGTATTGTATAACCTTCCGGAAATTCTGCCCAAAATTTTTCCCAGTTAATTTCTATTCTTGAACTTCCCTTTTTTGCTTCCAATGCCGCATCATCCATTTGTTTCATTGCAACAATGTTTTCATCATCAGGGTCGGTTTTAGCTGAAAAATTAATACTGCCATCGTTAAGAATCTGAGATGGAATAGTTAATCGTAACATCAATGATGAACTGTCAATCCAGTTACGACCACCTGCCCAACCTGCCACATTAGGTGGGTAAAATAAAGTTTGACCTAATCCTCTTTGCAGTTGCAAGATAATTTCCTGCCTTTTGTAGGTAACATTAAACTGACGACTTAGTCCCACAATTAGCTCTACAGGAGATTTAATTTTATTACCTGTGTTTTCAGGAGCATAAAACCATTCTGAGGTAAACATTTTATTCATCAGCGCAGAAATATTGTATTTGTTTTTGAAAAAATGATTTCCCAATTCCTGCACATGTGTTTCGTTTGGCACATCGTTAACAAAAAAGCGATACGCTTTTCTAGCAATGAAAATAGCAGCTTCGGGTTTTTGCAAAATCATATCAATAATATCTTCACCACTGAAGTTACCTTCTTTTCCAAAAAACGCTTTTATTCCGTTGTCATGATTTTTGGGGTTGAACTCAAAGTTTCCTGCTGCATCATGTGACCAACCGGTAAACGCCCGTGCCGACTCCTTGATATCTTTTTCTGAATAGTTACCACGACCAAGTGTAAACAACTCCATTAACTCGCGAGCAAAATTTTCATTAGGTCTGCCTTTTTTATTTTGCTGATTATTCAAGAAATTCAACATGGATGCAGACTTCGACACTTCAATCAACAATATTTTAAAATCGCCTAATGCATTTTTGCGCTGAATATTGTTGAGCACTTGTGCAAAATATGGGTTACCTTCTTCGCGGCAGGCAAAGTGATTGTTCCAAAACAAGGTCATTTTTTCACGCAGCGGACTGTCTGTATCCATCATGCGGAAGACCCATTCTGTATTCAAGTTTTTAAGTTGCTTGTTCAGACTCACTAAAAGTTTTTGCCTCTCCTTTAGTTGCTCCGGTGATAAGCCTTCTTTCTTTGTAAGTCCTGCATTTTTAAGCATCACTGATTTAATATGATCCGGAGCAATAGTTGTTAATGGCATATCAACCTTTGCTTTTTCAATCATGTCAGAAACAACTTTATTCAGCTTTGTGCGACACAGTTTTTGCAATTCAGAATAGTGTAATCCAAAACCCGCACGGTTATAAAGATGCTTAAGATTTTTAAAATTTTCGTTTTCCGTCATAACAAACCAAACTTAGTATTTGACAAGATATTGTAAAGAAGGTTTAGTCTGAACAAAAATAAATGGTAGCGTTCTAAAATGATATTATCAGAGTTAAAAAAATATTTGAAACATTAGATCTGTTAATTTTTTTACATTATGCTGTTATGTGCATAATCCTATTGAATTAAAAAATAGAATGCGGCTGCGAATGCAGCCGCCCTCGTTTGTTTTTAAAACGCACTATTTTACCTTTACCATTTGTTTGGTTTTAATGGTTTTATTATTGACCACCAACGAATAGCTGTATTGACCCGATGAAAGATTGCTGCCATAAACCAACAGCGAGCCTGCTCCTGCCTGATGTATTTTAACCGACTTTAATATGCTGCCGTTCTGATTGTAAAAAACAAGCATGGCATTTATTGTTTTTGTATCCTGTTGTGGAATGTTCCAACTGATGGTGGTGTTTTCTGCAAATGGATTGGGGTCATTGCCCAATATGATTGCCGGTGTGTTATCCAGCTCTATGGTTTGTTGATTGCTGCTATTGTTTTGATTTAACAAGGGCGCATTGCAGCATGAGGCTACCGCCATAACCAACGAATCGAGCCTGCTTTGCAATGTAGTTAATTGGCTGGTTAAGGTGTCTATCTCCTTAGCCTGACTTTTATATCCTGCTATCAGCAGCGGTATAAACTCCGTGTAGTTTACTGCAAGAATATCTTTCTGTTGACTGATTATTGCACCTGATGAATCATACTCGGCAGGCTGCAAGAAATTCTTTACTAATTGTGGCAATACTTGTTGTACTTCCTGTGCAATTACACCATAATGAGTACCGCCTTCTAATGAAAGACCATAATTATTGAGTGTGTCGTAATTAAATTTATAAATTGATAAATTGTTGAGCAAAGTATCGCTTTGTGGTGCAGGAACAATGTTCTGTTTTAATGTAGAATCACTGGTATGGTAATAATTATTGGTGGCGTAAACTCTTCCATTAAAAAATCCTGCTGCACTTGAGCAATTTCCATTAATACAATTATTGCTAAGTGAAAGTGCGTAAATGCCATAATTAACTGAAGTACCACCTCTTGCTGCAGTATAAATACCATAGCTAAGCTGACTTACATTTTGTGCTATACTATAAACACCACAGTTGCTATAACCTGTTCCTAAACTTCGAAAAAATCCGCCATAGTTATTAACCATTGAATTGTTTCCAAAAGCTTCTCCTGAAACACCATAATTAAACGCATTAGATGAAGAGGATGAATTTGCTCCCGAACCCTTGAACGCCCCACCAATATTATAAATAGGTTGACCTGCAGTCAAGCGTGTTCCAACACATTCGGCATTTACTCCTGTTAACCTTGTTGTTGAAACAGTGACAGTATTTGTGTTAACCGCTCTTATTGCATCAAACATGTTGTTTCCTGAGGAGGTCGGGATTGGGTTCTGCGCCTCCACATATAATTTTGAATGATTGCCGGGTATAGAACCACTATAATTTCCTTGCATTACACAAGTGTTTGTACCGGGATCAAAAGCTAACCAACTTTCAATGTTTCCACCGTTATCCTCATGTTCTATTGTTAAGCTGTTGGCTACATTCATTCCTGTGGGTGTGCCTACCATTCGAATATGATATTGCATATTGTTATCACCATAAATTCGCATTAAATCTTTATTATATCCATTAGCTGTGTGTAAAATAGAAAGGCCTTCATTACTTTTTGAGTCAATTATAACAGGTGAATTTGGGTGTTGTAGGCCATAGTTTGGAGTAAGTGGTGTAACTTGGTTTGTTGTAAAAAAAGATGTCCCCTCACATTGAAATTTATAACGTGGATTGGTAGTAAAAAAACCTATTCTGTTATTAGAAGTAGAAGCTGCATTGTTGTAAATATCGCTGCATTGAATAACATTTCCCGTATTGTCAAACCGGGCTATAATATCCTGTGTGGTGCAGATGCTGTTGACAGTGCCTGTGCCACCATCAGTCATCACCACATGACCAGAACCATCGACTGTAAGCACTTTGCCATTGGGAGTAATATCATTTGCGGAGGCTGAATTAAGATTGGTAAACCGTAAGCCCGAAGGGAATGGTGAAACGCCTGCTGTGGAATTTATTTCGAGCGTGTTCAGGGGTGTAGAAGTATTAATGCCTACAAAACGATTTACCCCTGCATTGCGAGGATTAATAAAAAGATCGCCAGTAGGCATAGTTTGAAAATCTGTATTTATCCCTAGGTTTACATTCACATTTGGAGTAAATGTAAGCCTCAACTGGGGCGCAGGAATAAATTGGATAGCGGTTGGAAAATTAATATTCTGGACATGCTCATCATAAATTTCTAATCTGCGTAAAGGTTGGATTCCTGAGCCATTAACATTATCAAAATTTCCAATTCCTATTCTTCCCAGTGGTGTGAGTCTCATAACTTCAAGACCTTCTACAGTTCCTGCATCACCGTTATTTGCTACCTGAGGCGTAGTAAGTATCACTCTTAAGTTATCCGCGCCCTCTTGTCCTTGTATGTTATCGCCCCAGTTAATAACAGCATCCATATGAGCAGTCCAGGGATTGTTATCACTATTTGTTGCTTCTTTCAATCCTACATACAACTGATCGCTGCTTGCGCAGGTATAACTTCCCACGTCCATCCACAGGCGGTGGCCTCCAGCATTAGGTAGCCAATGATGCCCTATATGCAAAAGAGAGAGAGGAGGACTATCAGCATAAGCAAGATTAAAAAAATCATTTTCAATGATTTTCACTCTTGTAACTTCGTTGTTAAGATAAACCTGGTTTTGAATTTGAATTCGCCTTTGCTGTGCGCCTGCATTGTCATTTGAAGCAAAATTAAATTGTCCGTTATTTTGCCAGTTCCTAAACCATACATCAGAACGATTTGTAAGCCCGCCAACAAATTCAATTCCCATTCTGAATCCGCTGGTATTGTTTCCGCTACCTGTATTTCCGTTTGTAAACTGATGAAATACATTTGCGTTATTATTATCATGCTGATGCAATAAACTTCGGGGTGTGAAAGTGGTATAATTACCAATTCCGGTAAACCCATTTGTACCAAGAATAGTAGCACGCGGTGTTGAGTTGGTTAAAAAGTGCATGTCTGAGGTGTTATTCATCAGGTTTAACTCACCATTGGCATTGGCATCAAGTCCTATTCTGAATCCTTCATTTGGTGCTATGCCTGTTTGAACGGTGGTAAACTGATGAAATGTGCCGCCATCATCATTATTATGCTGATGCAGCAGATAATTTGGTGAAAACGTTCTATAATCACCTATGCCTACAAAACCATTACTGCCCAATATTCTCATGCGCGGGGTGGCTATGCCGGGCGGATAACCTGTTACATGAGCCCCGGTATTAAACCGCAAATCACCATAAATATCTGCCTCTCTATCCTCATAACTTGCCTGTACGTAAAAATGTATTCCGCTCTCATTGGAAGGACTGAAAAACAGCTCTGTCTCTTCTGCCGCACCTAAGGTATATAACATGCCGTACTCTACGGCATTTTCTTCTTTCATCCGCTCCATGCGCCAAAAGGTGCTTATATCTGCCACACACGTAGTGCGGAATACTTCGCCAAAATTAATATTTGGATAATTACTACTTGTAAGCATATAGGAAGTATTTACATGTAGAGCAGAGTTAGTTGTTTGAGTGTTTGGAAATGGTCCTATTCCTACTCCTCTTATTATGGGGTCTGTCCCCATAAACTCATTACTAGTTCCGGGAGTTATCACAAACTGTGCATCGCTCTGTGATGCAAACAATATTGACGATATAACCAATAATTGTTTAAACAAATTTTTATTTTTCAAATTAATTGGACTTTAAAAATTTAACTTAACAAATTTTATTGGTTTCATTGTTGAACTCTTTGACGACAATTGGATAAAGTAAATACCCGATGAAAGCTGACGAGTATCTATTTCAGCAATCTCTTTATTATCTATAGGCTTAAATAAAACATACCTGCCATCAATAGAATAAATAAGCATACTATCATAATTTCTATTTAAATTGGTTACGGTAAGCCTATCGGAAACAGGGTTTGGAAAAAACTTTATGCTTGTATTCTCTGTTTCTGCAATACCAATACCACAGGAATAAGGGTTTGAATTATAATAGTTGGTGTTAAAATTTGGAAATTGTTCTTTACATAATCTTCCATTAAAGGTTAGTGGAAATGTTTGATAATTACATGCAGCACCATAAGCATTCGGGTTTAGGATTACTCCTATTGAATCCCGATAATAAAAAGCCACTTTTATATAGCCTTGTTCTGTTAATTGTAACCCTTCAAGCGGAGCATGTACATAGCTTACTAAAAATACAATATTTTTTGAGGATGTAATCAGTAATGAATCATTACTGGTTAAATCATATTGTGAAATATATCTTCCGGGTGTAGGATAGCCCGAAAAAGTAACATATAATTTTGAATTATCTGGTGAAAAAGCACATCCGTATTCATATCTAACGGTAGATAAAACAATCATATTATCAATTTCTCCGGTTAATAAATTAAAATTAAAAAGTCTTGCTCCTATATACCCATTAACAAAGCATAGCTTTTTCCCATTCGGGGAAAAGCACATACTACCCATATTACCAATGAAATTTTGTACCGGTAAAGTATCACCGACAACAGATATTGTTGGTATAGCATTAACACCGGAAGGGGTAACTAAGTAGGAATAAAATTTATTTTGATTATAATGATGCATTACTACCCAATAATCTATTCCATTACAATGACGTGTTACGGCAAGTTGTTCGCTGCTTGGTGAAAAAAGCTGTATGTTTTTTTGTAATATGGCTCCTGTTCCCCCATTTGCATTTACATTTATAACAGAATACCGTAAGCCATGATTCCCAATATTCTCCCAACAGTCAACAGTAAATAAATAATATATACTGTCATTACCGGGATTAGGTACTATCACCGCGCCATTGGTACTGCTTTCGCAGCCCAATCCAAAACCATTATTCATTACTATGTGATTTTTATTCCAAATGGTATCACCATCGGTATAAAACAATAAATTGCCTGCTGTATCACTCATTACAGCACAAGCTTCACGCTGAAACATAGAACTTGATGTATCAAGTACGGGTGAACCACTGCTGTAATCAATGCCAATACCTTCACCAAAATACCAGTGATTTGTTCGGTTAATCTCTGATGTTTGTGCATTACAAAACGTGCAAGCAAAAGTTAAAATTAGTAGTATAAGTTTTTTCATCACCTTTAATTTTTTGTTATTTGATTAATTTGTTCTTTCAGTTGGGCTATTTTCATTTTTTAGTTCGTTGAGCATGGCTGTTACATCTTGTTTTTGGTTTTCGTTTTCTATGATGAGTTGTTTGGTGGTTATGGTGCCGTTTACTTCTAACTCACTTTGCGAAACGGAAACGATGTGGTATGGCGAAAGCGGCTGTGTATGTAGAAAAGCGCAGCCTACTCCCCGATAAAGGCAAACAGAGTTTATTTTCTAACATGGCATGGTTATTTAGTATTACCAAGTTGTAAAAGTAAAGGTTTAAATTTTAAAAATAAATGCTATGGGATCTTTTTTTTATTGAACACTATCTTACTATAAAATTACACCAGCAATAGCATTCAGGCTTCTGTAACTTTTCCTGCATGTATCAATTTGCGTGCAGCAAGATGTTTGGCCAACTGTGTATGCAATGGGTCGCTGGCAAGTGCTTCGTTTTGTCCATTCAATGTCCCCTGAAATGTGGGAGACTTTGAAAGTTCGCAGAAGTAAGAATGATGAAATGTTATACTCAAAATGAAATTCATCAAGCACTAAAAAATAAGTTGTAAGATGTTTTACTAAACGTTCTTCCATATAAATTTAAGGAGGAATTTGTTTGGCTGGAAAAAGTATTTGTTTCTTTTATAAGATTCATTTGTTTTGTATCTTTTTATGTCAATTTGTTTACAAATTGTTTTAATATATATAAAGTCAGCTATGAGATTCAATAAAAAGTTGAAGAACACTTATATATTCAAAATTGTATTGGGGGAAAGAAATAGTTTACTATTTGGAAGATATATCTAAGCTACCGAAATAACGCGTTAGGCTATATTAGTTAATACCTGAAAGATAAAAAATAAAACGAGGAAATACTCACAAACAAAAAAACAATGACACTACAATTTATTCACGATAACAAAGGCAACACCACAGGCGTATTTATTCCTATAGAGGAATGGCAAATATTGAAATCTAAGTACAGCGATTTACAAAAAGAAGAAGCGGAAAACGTAGTAGAACTTGCGACTTGGCTAAAACAAATTATTGACGAGCGTCTAAACGACTACTATAAAAATAATATGGATGTAACCGATTTTAATAGAACCATTGATGATATTGAAAAAAACCTGTGAGTTATTTTGTTGTAAACAGACCTGCTGTAAGGGCTGATATCGTTAACGCTACAGATTATTACTAGAACATTAATCCAGAACTGGCTAATCTGTTTTTGTTTCGCATCCGTGAAGCTAAAACCCACATTGCTCGAACTCCACTTGGTTTTCAGATTAAATATAAAGAGGTAAGAACGCTTTTATTAAGACAATTTCCGTATCATATCCATTATCATATTGACGAAAATAAAAATCAAATTATTATTCTTGGCATTATTCACGCTTATAAAAATCAACAGGATTATTCAAATAGGTAAACACCAAAATGGTATTCAATGAAAAAAGTGAACCAATAGTAATAAAACAAACGAGGCGGCTGCGAATGCAGCCGCCTCGTTTATTTAGAAAACTTCAGCATTAATCAAGCGGTAAGCCAAAATGGGTCATGGTGGCTTCATAATTTTTAAAATCAGGGTCGTGTCCACCGGGGTCACTCTTTGCGGGTATAATCAATACTTTAATGTTGCTTAAAGAAATCAACCTGCCTGTGTATGGTTTGTTGTCAAGGTTACGAATGGTGAGTGTAAAGCGGTGCCATGAAAGTATTTGATTTGGTGTATCAGGGTCAACAGCTTGTGTTGATGAAAATCTATAAGTTAGTTTGCCTTCTACACCATAGTTTGGAATAACTCCTGGAACATATATCCAGCGCTCATTGAATTTTACATACATAGCTTTGAAACTGGCATCAAATGCTCGCTGAGATACATCTCTTTTGTTGATATCAACAAATGTTTCGGGATGGTCAGCAGAGAGTTTAGCGGCTCCGAAAAGAAATACTTTTACATAACCCTGATTGGGTGCAGGCACCAAAACACTGCCGGAATTAATGAGGCGTTGGTCTGTTGCACTAACATCAGTTGTTGCCGCTGTGGTGTTTTTGTTTTGTAGAGCCTTTGGGCTGGTGAGATCGTCTTTGCTGCAACCGGTAATTGCTGCGGTTGCTGCTACACTTAATACAATAATCAGCTTTTTCATCTTGACTAATTTTTAACTGTTAGACATTTTGTTGGTTAACTATTTTTGTTAGAGAACAACTGCTCTCTTTGTTAATTCAACTTTTTTATTTTATAAATCAGTGTAAAAATTAAATCATGTTGTTTGTTTTGTTCTGTTGAATTGTATTAGCCCTGTTATCTTCCTTTGTGTTTGTTGTTGTTAAATTGATAGTGTAAAGGTAAGTCCGCAAGCGCCCTGATGCAATACGTAAAACTTCGTATTTTTTTATTTTAAGTGCTAAATATTGATTTTATATCTTACAGAAAAAATTAATCCACCAGCTTATTCTCTAAGGCAAAGCGAACCAATGCTGCAATGTTGTTTAGTTTGAGTTTGTTAAGGATATTGTTTCTGTGTGTATCAACTGTTCTGGCTGAGATAGAAAGCACTTCAGCAATTTTATCACTCGTTAAACCGTCACAAACCAATTTAATAATTTCTTTTTCGCGTACAGAAATCAGCTTGTTGGAATAATCTATACAGTCAATTGAACTTTTGCGGATTTGATTAGGACTATCACTCTGAAAGTAATGTTTAATTTGCTCACTTAAGAAAATTTCATTGTTGTAAATCTGCTTAAATGCTGTTTTAAAGTCATTGTGATCGTTTCCTTTTAATATATAAGCATCGGCACCTGCTTTTAATGCCTGTGCAACTGTCAGCATATCGGCTTTCATACTCACAAAAACAACTTTGGTTTTTGTTCTGAATCTCTTTATCTCTGTACAAGCTTCTATACCGTTTAAAAATGGCATATTGACATCCATGATAATAATATCATAATCCGTATTCAATACTTTCCCAATTGCCGATTTTCCATTATAAACCGCTTCAATACTTTCTATTGGCAACTCCTCCTTCAAAAGATAGGTGAGACCTTCGGCAAAAAGTGTATGGTCGTCAGCAATTAATATCTTTAGGTTGCTTAGTTCCATCTTAAACAATTATGCTGTTTGCAGTGATTGTTCATAGTTAATTTTAAATTCGCAGCGCATGCCACCACCGGGATGTGCAATAAATTCTGTCTTGGTACCTAACTCTTTTACCCGTTGTAAAATATTATTCAAGCCTTTGCCACGACCGGTATTTTTCAAATCAAAGCCCAAACCATTGTCTTCATAAATAAAATAAAACTTATCTCTATCGCCCAAAACAATGATACTGATAATTGAAGCATTGGCATATTTTAAAGTGTTATTGATAAGTTCCTGCGTGATTCGGAACAGTTGATATTCAACATCAAGATGCAATCGTTTTTCGACACCTTTGGTATAGAAGTTACATTGAATAGGTTGAAACTCTGAAATGGTGCTGAGTAAATTTTCAGTTGCTTTCTGAAAGCCATCATTTTGCAATGTTGAATTTTCTAATTCGTTAGTAACCAACCGCAGTTTGTTTATAGACTCTTCAAGAAGCTGCATAGATTGATCAACCACTCTTTCATTACCAACAGCACGTGCCCTGCTCATCAACATTCTGGTAAGTGATAATTGTGCGCCAATATCATCGTGAAGTTCGCGCGCTAAATTATTCCTAAGCTTTAAAATGTCTAACTGTAACTGTTGTTTTTCACTTTTTTCGGTCAGGAATTCTTTCTCTGCAAATAGTTTTTCACTTTCGACCAACTGTGTTTTAAATGCCAGTCCCAATGTAAATGTTGTGAGTTCGCCAATAACACAAATCATTAATGGCAGATGTTTATCAAATGGAATATAAAACCCTCTATACTCAAGAAAGTTAAGAATAATATCAAATAACGACCCCACTGCAATCAATGATGCACCGGTCAAGGCAAATCTGTCGAGTGGAATACTTTTCTTTAAAAAGTTAATTATTATAAATAATCCGGCTGCAATTGTAGTTAAAGCAACAATATTAAATATCATTTGCCAGACAACCATATCAAATGAAAGCCAGATAAAAAACAAACTCAGAAATGAATAGGCAAT
Source organism: Bacteroidia bacterium (assembly GCA_037045145.1). Classification (NCBI taxonomy): domain Bacteria; kingdom Pseudomonadati; phylum Bacteroidota; class Bacteroidia; species Bacteroidia bacterium. The sequence goes on along the minus strand of JBAOIA010000011.1, from coordinate 536,504 downwards.
CAGAAAGAATTCAAGATTCTTTACCACTGCATTAATATCGGGTCGCCTTTGTATTAAGTTAAGAAACTCACGCATAAATCTGAAATAAAGCAGTATGCAAAACAGCGGTACCGAAAGGTTTACATATTCATAATACTTCTCCTTTATTGCTGAAAAAAGATAAAAATTTAAATAATTGTCGTATTGGCTTAATCCAAAAACGATGACAAAAAACAAGTAGGCAATATAATACAAGTAATCCCTTCTGTGTTTGATAATCCATTGCACAAATACATACACAATCTGGAACGTAACTATAGCAACAAAGATGGTTAGTCCAAACAATTTACTTTCTTCTGTATAGAACAAAAAATCCATTTTTCGGAAATTTTGAGCCTATTTAATTAACGTGGTTTATTTCTGACTACACAATCATTTTCGGCTTAATAAATGATTGCTATGACAATGTTAACATTAAAATGGTGTATTACTATACCTTTTTGTACTAATGGCATTTTGAGTATGGCAATGGAAGTTTTTCGTCTTAAAAATCCAGAGAATAATGATTATTCCCATCAAATTCTTCTTATTGACTTCTTATGCTAATCCATAGCCTTTATAGACATATTTTGTTAATACTTAGAAGGTTCTACCCCCTGACAATCAATAGCCTTAAATAACAATTAACAAAAACAAGGTGTTGGAATAGCGATTTTTTATATTTTTGCCCATTCGTTTCCAAAATAGGGCGTACATAGTGGAAAAGATGTCGAAATACAACCTGCATTATGCCGGTTTAAAAGAGGGGATACATGAGTTTGATTACTTGCTGAATCAGGACTTTTTCGACATGTTTGAACACCCTATTGTTCAGGGAGCACATGTTCTTATTCATCTTACCGTAAACAAAAGCGCCACCATTGTGGTTCTGGACATTAAAGCTAAAGGCTCTGTACACGTACAGTGCCATCGCTGCCTCGAAGAATTCGAAATGCCGTTAGATATAACAAAGGTTATTATTGTTAAAACTTCTGGCGAAGACAAAGAAGTGGATGATGACAACATCATTTTAGCCGACAATGCCCACGATATTCATCTGGCACAGCATTTTTATGATGTAGTTTCATTAGCTATACCCATAAAAGTGACACATCCAAACAATGGCTGCAATGAAGAAACCCTTCGTACACTGGAAAAGTATATGGTGAAGAATGAAAACACAAACGACCCGCGATGGGATATTTTAAAAAATGTAAGTAACAATTGATATTAAATAATTAAACATCATGCCAAATCCAAAACACAAACACTCCAAGTCGAGAAGAGATAAGCGCAGAACACATTACAAAGCAGAAGCACCAACAATTGCCGTTTGCCCTACCACAGGAGAAACACATTTATATCATCGTGCCTACTGGCATGACGGCAAAATGTACTACAAAGGCAAGGTAGTTTTAGAAAAAGCCGTTTAATCCCTGTATTCCTTTATGATAAGGATAGGAGTTGATATTATGGGTGGAGATTATGCTCCACTTGAAACAACCTTAGGTGCTATTGCAGCATTAAAAGACCTTTCACCTCAGGAAGTACACCTGGTTTTAATAGGTGATGAGAAAAAAATTACAGAGATAATTGAAGGACAGGGGGTCAATCCTAAGTCATTTACAATTGTAAATGCTACAGAGGTGATTGAAATGTCTGACAGTGCAACCCGTGCTTTTTCTCAAAAACCCAACTCAGGTATGGCCATTGGTTTTGGCCTGCTAAAACAAAAAAAGATTGATGTCTTTGCCAGTGCCGGAAATTCAGGCGCTATGTTAGTTGGCAGCATGTTCAGTGTTAAAGCTATTAACGGCATTCAACGACCTGCTATCTCAACCATATTACCACAGGAAGACGGATCAACAGGAATATTACTCGATGTTGGTGCCAATGCTGATTGTAAGCCCGAAGTATTGCAACAATTCGGATTGCTGGGTTCTCTGCTTGCAGAACATGTTTATCATATTGCATCACCACGAGTGGCATTGATGAACATTGGTGAAGAGGAAGAAAAAGGAAACCTGCTTTCGCAGCAGGCACATCAGTTACTTAAAAATACTAAAGAAATAAATTTTATCGGTAACGTTGAAGGGCGCGACTTGTTCAACAACAAAGCTGATGTCATAGTATGTGATGGTTTCACGGGCAATGTAATGCTTAAAGAAGCCGAATCACTTTATACGCTACTTAAAAAACGCGGCATAAAAGATGCATACTTCGACCGCTTTGATTATGAAAATTATGGTGGCACACCGGTGCTTGGTGTAAACGGAAATGTAATTATTGCACACGGCATTTCAAAATCAAAAGCCATCAAAAACATGATATTGCTTGCCAAAGAAGTTACCGAAGCTCATCTTGCAGAAAAAATCGCAACTTTTTTTCAAAACAACGTAGTTAATCAAACACTATAATTTTTTTTGATGGAAAAAATCAGAGCTGCCATCACCGCTGTTCATGCCTGGGTGCCGGAATTTGTTCTCACAAACAAAGAACTGGAAACCATGGTTGAAACCAACGATGAGTGGATTCAAACAAGAACAGGAATTAAAGAACGTAGAATATTAAAAGATGCCGGTGAAGGCACCTCTAAAATTGGTGTTGAATCGGTAAACGGATTATTAAAAAAACGCGGCATACAGGCTGATGAAATTGACTTGTTGATTTGTGCTACTACCACTCCTGATTTGGTTTTTCCTGCCACTGCAAATATTATTTGCGATAAGGTAGGAGCTAAAAATGCTTTTGGCTACGACATTCAGGCTGCCTGTTCCGGATTTCTATTTGCATTGACTACCGCTTCAAAATTTGTTGAAAGCGGACAGTATAAAAAAGTTGTTGTTGTAGGTGCCGATAAAATGTCGGCAATTATTGATTATAGCGACCGTGCCACATGTATCATTTTTGGTGATGGTGGTGGTGCAGTATTACTGGAACCGGACACCAACGGTTACGGCATTTACGATGCTGTTTTAAAAAGCGATGGCAGCGGAAGACATTTTCTACATCAGAAAGCAGGTGGCAGTGTAAAACCGCCAACACATGCAACTATTGATGCAAAAGAACATTTTGTTTATCAGGAAGGACAAACTGTATTTAAATTTGCTGTTAAAGGTATGGCTGATGTAAGTGCAGAAATAATGGAACGAAACAACCTGAGTGCTGATGATATTGCATGGCTTGTACCACATCAGGCAAACAAAAGAATTATTGATGCTACTGCCAGCCGCATGGGCATTGGCATGGAAAAAGTAATGCTTAACATTCAGAAATATGGTAATACTACCAATGGCACATTACCCCTCTGTTTATGGGAATGGGAAAAGCAATTACACAAAGGCGATAATCTGATTCTTGCTGCTTTTGGCGGTGGTTTTACATGGGGTGCCGTTTATCTTAAATGGGCTTATAATAGCTAAAGAATAGTCAAACACTTAATTTTATATAAGGCATATTGTCTTAATTTCATTTGTTATTGAACTATTGTCCGTCTCCAATAATTCTACAGATACAGAGAAAGCAAATTGTTTTGCCCTAATTAATAAGGGTCAATGTCATTTATATTTTCCGAATCAATTTTAAAGTGCTTGGCCAGGCTTTTACCCTCTTCGTTTTGTTGCTCCAATGTCCAATAATCTGTTGCTGTTGTTTCAAGCCAAATCTTTCCTGATTTACGAAATACTTGTGCATACAACCGGCACTGGTTTTTCAATAACATCTCAAAATCGTTAATACTAAAATCGTCATTGAAGTTTATTGTATGTGTTTTTCCTCGTCCAATCAACCCGCGAAACAACATGTTTGATGCAATCATTTCCTTTTTATGACTCCCTTGTTTATCTATATGTGCCTTTTCAAAAAATTCAATTTTAAGAAACGGGTAAATTCTGTTAAATTTTTTTTGAAAATCCAAAATAGTATCTTCTGCCTGAATAGTCAACCTGTGCTTCATGTTTTAAATTGGATCGTAAACGTCTCTCTATTGTGTTTAAAATAATCGTTCTTATATATGCCCTTTTGCAATGTCTTTACTGCACCAATTCGTTAACTAACAATAATGGTATTTTAACTTGTTGAGAAATGTTGCCTGAATTAAGTCTGGTAAACCACTGCTCAAAAATATTATGACGATGTGGAAACATACACAACCAATCAGCATCAATATCATTTACAAATTGCAAAATACCCTCATGTATGTCATGGTGTATAGGGAAAAATAATTTTACACCCTTTCCGATCAGTTCAGAAAAATCCTCTCTATTAAATCTGTTTTCCTCCCCTTCGTTCTGCACAACATTAAACAGAAGCACTTCCGGTTTCATTGCAGTATTCATTTCAATAACATGGTGAACTTTATTTATATTGTCAATTGTTTTTTTATCGCAGGCGATTGCAATCTTCTTTATTCTATTGAACTGACATTTTTCGGGAATAAGCAATAAAGGGCAAGTTGCAAGATTAATAATTGCTGTTGCCGTACTTCCAAACAGTCTGTCTGCCAATGTTGTGTTACCCCGCTGTCCCATCACCAACAAATCCGGATTTGTATCACGAACAACACTCAGAATACCATCAACAGTAAAATTAAAATCAGTTATAGTGTGAATAACCCCCTCATAACCTGTTTTATATTTTACACGGGTAATTAATTCTTCCAATCGTAATTCAATATTCTTTTCTTCCTCTTCAGAAGAAACAGAAATATAAGGCATGTCTGTCGCAGGCACCGGTATATGAAAAACATGAAGCAAATACAATGATGCATTCAACTCTTTGCACAGCGACAAAGAATAAATCAAAGCATTTTCGGAACATTCCGAAAAATCAGTAGTAACAACAATCTTTTTCATTCTTTTGCTTTTTTCGATACACCTATTAAGCAAAAACCGGTAGCCGAAGCATACCGGTTTTGCAACCCTAACACTAAATCAAATCTTTTATTTCAACCCGGAAGGGTATTTCCAAACCGGAATTTTATTGCTTTCCTTTTAATTAACGATGTAAAAATATCTCTTTAATAAAACTCTAAAAATGACTTTAAGCAATCTATTAAGCGACTTTTGTCATAATTTTAAATTCATGAAAATAAAGGTCGGTTTCTGTATCAAACACTGATTATATTGCTAACAAACTGCTGTTCATCCTATACCGACTCTACATATTGTGGTTGAAATGCACTTACAGCATCAAACCCTCCTGAAATATTTATTACCTGATTTATCCCATTACGTTTGAGAATTGATGCTGCTATCATACTATGGTACCCACCCTTACACACCAACAAATATTTAGCGTCCGGACTAAACTCATTCAAACGGTGTGGTAATTCATCTAATGGAATACTCAGACTTCTTTTTATATGTTGCGCATTAAAATTCTGATGACTTCTTAAATCTACCAGAATATAACCTTCATTTTCAAACAAAAAATAAAAATCTTCTGCATCAATATTATCAATGCTGTCCACCGGTTCTCCTGCATCTTTCCATGCATTTATTCCTCCATGCAAAATACCTCTCACATTTTCTATTCCTATCTGCGCTAATGCCCCGATAGCTTCTCTTTCTTTACCATTGTCACAGACCAATAAAACCGGATAGTCAGGATCGAGTAAAATACCTGCCCATGTTGCAAACGAGCCATCAAGGCCAATGTTTACAGAACCTCGAATAAAAGTTTTCGAAAACTCTAACTCATTTCTTGTATCCACAATTATAGCACGTTGTGTTTCTGCTTTGAAATTTACAGGTGATAGAAAATTCAAATTGTTACGAAACACTTCTTTCATAGGTCGGCAACCCATAATATTAATGCTCATAACCTTAAAAAAATATTCCGGTGGCACATTCAGACCGGTTGTTATTTCTTGAGTAAATTTCTCGAGTGAAACATCCTTTAGTGCATAATTTCTCTTCTTCTGCTCGCCAATAGTAGAAAACCTTTCTTTGCCCGGATTTTTACCACAGAATGAACCGGCACCATGCCCGGGATAAATCACAAGTTCATCGGGCAATGTTTTAATAATATCGTTAATAGAGTGATATAAATACTCTGACAACTCAACAGCATTCTTATTACCACTCATCAAATCAGGGCGGCCAACGTCTCCAACAAACAAAGTATCACCTGTGAAAATTGCAATAGGCTGTCCAATGTTATTATTCAGTAAATAACAAACTGACTCCATTGTATGCCCCGGTGTATGTAAAACTTTAATGCTGCATCCTTCAAGATTAAAACTCTCATTATGCCTAGCACTGTATGAAGGATAAGCCACACGCACCTGCGGTCCATAAACAATGGTTGCACCGGTTTTATCGGCAAGCTCCAGATGGCCGGAAACAAAATCGGCATGTATGTGCGTTTCGAAAATATATTTTAAAGTAAGCTGCTTATCTGTAAGAAATTGCAAATAGTGCTCTACGTCTCTTACAGGATCAACAACTACAGCTTCTTTTCCGCTTGAAATAATATAGCTGAATTGCGAATGACCCTGATTATAAAATTGCTTAATTTGCATAGTGAGTTGAATGTGGCAAATATTTTATTTCATTGTAAGAACTGAAATGATTTTAGTCATTCCTACCAAGAATTAATATCAACACCCACATTCTTCATCAATTGTAATATTGTCAGGCAAATTAGGCTGGAGGCTATGCGCAATACAGATACAGTTAATAAGGTGAAATGTTATCATTGTGGTGACGACTGTGATGAACAGGTTATTACAAGCGATGAGAAAATTTTTTGTTGTACCGGATGCAAGCTGGTTTATGAAATTCTGCGTGAAAACAATTTGTGTAATTATTACAGCCTGAATGATAATCCCGGAACCAAACAGTCTGACATTGTTCAAAAACGATTTGCCTTTTTAGATGAGCCTTCCATCGAAAATCAACTGATAAGTTACAGAGATAAAAATGAAACTATCATCACATTTTACATTCCTGCCATGCATTGCAGCAGTTGTATCTGGTTGCTCGAAAATTTTCAGAAAGCCGATGAAGGTGTCCTTTCTTCAAGAGTAGATTTTGTCCGGAAAGAATTACGTTTGGTTTATAATCATCACAAAACCTCACTACGAAAAATAGCAGAAAAACTTTCGCACACAGGGTATGAACCTGCGTTGCAACTTGATGCTATTGAAAAGAAAAAAACAAAAAAAGTTAATCGGAGCCGAATCATCAGAATTGGTGTTGCCGGTTTTTGTTCAGGAAATATTATGATGCTTAGTTTCCCTGAATATTTTTCTTCCGGAAACAATATTGATACTTCACTGCAAACACTATTCAGTTATTTGATTTTATTGCTTTCACTACCTGTGTTCTTTTACAGTGCAAACGAATTTTTCATTAAATCATGGCAAGCACTTAAGCAAAAAACCACTTCGATAGATTTGCCAATTGCTATTGGTATATCAGTAATTTTCTTGAGAAGTGCATTTGAAATTATTACACAAACCGGTTCGGGATTTTTTGACAGCGGTAGTGGCCTTGTCTTTTTTATGCTCATTGGTCGCTGGTTTCAGGATTTTACTTTTGACAGTTTAGCATTTGACAGAGATTTTAAATCTTACTTTCCAATAGCAGTAACGTCTCTAAAAAATGGATTTGAAAAAGAAATACAAATCAATGATTTGAAAGTTAATGACAGAATTCTGATAAGAAACAATGAAATTATTCCGGCAGACTGTGTTTTACTAAAAGGCAATGCTTCTGTAGATTATCATTTTGTAACCGGTGAGTCGTTACCTGTTTCACATGCAGCCGGTGAATATATTTATGCCGGTGGCAAACAGACAGGTGCCATGATTGAACTTCAGGTGATGAAAGAAGTTTCACAAAGCTATTTAGTACAACTGTGGAATCGCAATTGGGATAAACAGGATATAAGCAGGTTTGAAAAGTTAGTGAACGCCATCAGTCGTTGGTTTATAGTAGTAACTTTTTCCATTTCAACAGCTGCTGCTTTCTATTGGTGGAACACCGACATACACAAAGCAATTAATGCGTTTACAGCTGTACTTGTAATTGCCTGTCCCTGTGCATTGGCTTTATCTGCACCGTTTACGTATGGAAACATCCTCCGCATTCTTGGTAGAAATAAAATCTACATGCGCAATTATCGTGTACTCGAAAAAATTGCTGATGCCGACACTATTGTTTTTGATAAGACGGGAACACTGACTAAGAACAATGCTTCTGAAATAAGTTATCTTGGTCATCTGCTAGATGATGAGGACAAAAAAATACTGTCATCACTCTTCAGGCAATCATCACATCCTTTAAGTAAATTACTGCATCAATATTTGCATTCCGATAAATATTATCCATGCAACAATTTTGAAGAAGTTACCGGTAAAGGAATATGCGCAGTAGTAAATAATAAAAAAATTAAAGCCGGAACAGCTGTATGGGCAGGAGTGCCCAATGAAGGTGAAAAAAATGCAACGGCAGTTTTTGTCAATATTGATGGTTTTAAAAAAGGCAAATTTGTTTTCAGCAATATTTATCGTGATGGATTGAATAACATAACGCAAAAACTGAACAATAAACTCGATTTAGTTGTACTTACCGGTGATAATGAAAGTGAAAGAAAAAACCTGATTAACCTTTTGGGAAATGCCGAATTACGATTTAATCAAAAACCTGAAGATAAAAGAAACTACATTCTTGAATTAATAAACCGTAAGAAAAATGTGTTGATGATTGGTGATGGCTTGAATGATGCCGGTGCGCTGCTTGCAGCTAACACGGGTATTTCTGTTACCGACAATACCAATAACTTTACTCCTGCAAGCGATACTATTATGGATGCTGCTGCCTTACGTCAGCTGCCTGAACTGATTCAGTTATCCAAATCAGCTGTAACTATAATTATAGTTAGCTTTATTATTTCTTTACTCTATAATTTTGTTGGATTAGCCTTTGCTGTCAGTGGAACAATTTCGCCATTGTTTGCAGCAATTTTAATGCCTATTAGCACTATCAGTCTTGTACTTTTTACAGTTGGTGCAAGTACAATTAAAGCGCGGCAATCAGGGTTTTAAACCTCAGGATTTTTTCCAGCTAAAACAAACCTCAGTACCACATTTTACAGCTGGTGAAAACCACACCGTTCCACCATATTCTTCAACCACTTTCTTCACTATACTAAGACCTACACCCGATGATGGCATGCCTGATGATGGAAGTGTTTGAAAAAGTTCGAAAATTGTTTTTTGTTGTTGTGGCTTAATTCCCGGTCCGTTATCTGCAATAACAAACTCATAAGAATTGCTTTTCTCTGAAACAGAAATATCAATGGTATTCTTATCGGAAGGATTAAAAGAAATTGCATTTTGAATCAACTCTTTCAACACAAGCTGCAATGCTGCCCTGTCAGTATTCATTTCCAAAACTGAAGAATTGATATTTAGTGAAATTTTTCTATCGCCAAGTAGTTCCGATGTGATTTGCCTGATTATTTTTTCAGGCGAAAAAATATCCTGATGATGTTTTGTATTGGCTGAACGCGCATAACGCAACAATCCATCAAGAAGCAATTTCATCTTAGTTACTCTGTTTCTAAGCAGCCCAATATTTTCTTTACTCTCATCCGAAATCTGCGACTGCAAATCTTCTTCAAGCCACTGTACTAAATTCTCAATGGCACGCAATGGTGCGTTTAAGTCATGCGAAAGGATGTAAAGAAATTTATCAAGATGCTCGTTCAGTTTTTTCAACTTTTCTTCCTGCTCTCTGTATTTTAATTTATAGCGGCATCCAAATTCAAAGATTGAAACTATTTTCTGTGTTTCTTCAATATCTAATGGCTTTGGAATAAAATCAAACGAGCCTATTTCAAACTCTTCGAGTGTGGGGCGTTCACTCTTGGCAATGGCAGAAACAAAAATGATGGGAATATGCTTTGTTTTTGGATTGGCACGAAGCAATTGTGCCACCTCAACGCCATCCATGTCAGGCATTTGAATGTCTAATAAGATCAAATCAATAGGTTCTTCCATCAGTAATTTTAAAGCCTCATTACCGGAAAAAGCTTTTATCAGAATCCTGCTTTCATCTTCAAGAATACCTTCGAGAGTTAACAAGTTGGCCGGAATATCATCAACTAATAGAATTTTTAACGGTACTTTAGCTGTGGTTTGTATGCTACGACCCGACAGCTCTGATGTGTTAATTATCATTTTTTAGACTTAATATTGCCTTCTTTTTACGCAGTCTGAATAAAAAGGTTGCCAATACATCACTTTTAGGTATTTAAATGAACTTCTGCATGGAATTACTTTCACCGAAAAATTTTAAAGATTATGAACTCCTTGACAGCGGAAACTTTGAAAAGTTAGAGCGTTTTGGTCAGTACATTACCATCAGACCCGAACCACAAGCCGTGTGGAACAGACAATTAAAAGAAGCCGATTGGTTAAAAAAAGCCCATGTTAAGTTTGAAGCAAAAAACAGCTCGTCAGGTACATGGAAAAAAATTAAAGAGATGCCCGACCGCTGGCATATTTCCTATGCATTGCCTGATGAAAAACAAATTCGACTTAGACTAGCACTGACCTCATTTAAACATGTAGGTGTTTTTCCTGAACAAGCAGTAAATTGGGATTTTATTTACAATTCCGTTAAGAAACTAGATATAGTGCAACCTAAATTACTTAATCTTTTCGCCTATACCGGAGCATCAACCCTTGCTGCTAAAGCTGCCGGTGCCGATATTATTCATTTAGATTCTATAAAACAGGTTGTAACCTGGGCAAAAGAAAACATGACGCTGAGTGGGTTGGATAACATACGCTGGTTAGTTGAAGATGCCATGACATTTGTAAAACGAGAAGTAAAACGCGGTAAAAAATATCATGGTATTATTTTAGATCCACCTGCCTATGGCCATGGACCAAATGGTGAAAACTGGAAATTAGAAGATGAAATTAATGAAATGCTTGCCAACGTTAAACTGTTGCTTGAAGAAAACCATTTTCTTGTTCTCAATACCTATTCACTTGGTTTCTCATCAATAATTCTGGATAATCTGCTTGACGAGCATTTTAGTAAAAGCATTAAACGACAAACAGGTGAAATTTTTCTGCAAAGCACTACCGGAGCACGACTTCCGTTAGGTGTCTTTGCTCGACATTGCACGGTGTAGCTATTTACAACGCTGCATTATCAATCAGTCTGACATCATTAGCAAAAACGGCAATAAAAATTCGTGGCGACTGTGAGTCCGACCATTGTTGTAGCGACTGTAAGTTTACAGCATCTGCAATTTCAACATACTCTACTTTAAAAGGAGCTACTTCTTCAATCATACTTCTTACTTTCAAACAAACTTCGTCAACAGGCATTACGTTTTTCAGTTGTCTGGCATGTTGCATTGCCTTGTAAATTATACTTGCATCATTGCGAACTGATTTGCTTAATCTGACATTGCGCGAACTCATGGCAAGACCATTGGTTTCACGAATTGTAGGGCAGCCTTTTACTACAATATCTGGATGCAATGCATCAGCCATTTTTCTGATTACGGCAAGTTGCTGGAAATCCTTTTCTCCGAAATAAGCAAAATCAGGTTTAATCCATAAAAACAGTTTGTGAACAATAGTTATCACTCCGGTAAAATGTCCCGGACGAAATTTGCCTTCCATAACATTTGCAAGATTGTGCAAATCAAATTGTAAAGGTTTTTCATCTTTACTGTAAACTTCTGATGCTTCCGGTACAAACAAGGCATTACAACCTGCCAGTTCGAGCATTTGAATATCTGAATCTAATGTACGTGGATATTTTTTTAAATCATCAGGATTATTAAACTGTAATGGATTTACAAATATGCTGGTTATTGTAAAATTGTTTTCAAGCAGCGATTGTTTAATCAACGAAACATGTCCTTCGTGTAATGCGCCCATAGTTGGTACAAAACCAATGCTGATTTTCTCTTGCTTCTTACTATTAATAAGTTGAGAAAGTGAATGTATGTCCTTAACTAATTTCATAACCATAAGCGAGGGCAATGATAAGTAAATTTAGCTGTTACAGAATTGTCTGTTAAATTTAAACCTTAATTATTTTTTATAATGACTTTCTTTGCCAAAGCAAATGAATATTTCAAACAAACTTATTTTATGGTATGTACGCAACAAGCGCGAGTTGCCTTTTCGAAGTACTAACGATGCTTATAAAATTTGGCTGAGCGAAGTTATACTTCAGCAGACAAGGGTAGAACAAGGCCTGCCTTATTATAAACGCTTTTTAGAAGTATTTCCAACAGTGAAACATCTTGCTAAAGCATCTGAAACCGAAGTGCTTAAATTATGGCAGGGATTAGGCTATTATTCAAGAGGGCGAAATCTTTTGGCCACAGCACAACATATTACCAAAATACTTCACGGCAACTTTCCTTCAAACTACTTTGATCTTAAAAAACTAAAAGGTGTAGGTGATTATACCGCAGCAGCTATCGCTTCAATTGCCTTTAATGAGCCTGTTTTTGCTGTTGATGGTAATGTTGCTCGTGTATTGTCACGATTGTTTGCAGAAAAAACAACTCCTAATAGCACCCAAGGAAAAAAAGTATTTCAGCAATTAGCCAATAGTATTGGCAACAAAAAATTTCCCGGCTTACACAATCAGGCAATGATGGAACTTGGTGCATTGGTTTGTACACCACGAAATCCAAAGTGCGAAATATGTCCTTTGCATAGTCATTGTTTGGCGTATCAGCAAAAGCAACAACTTAATTTTCCAATAAAAAGCAAGAAGCTTAAAATCAAAGAGCGTCACTTTTGTTATGTAATTATAATTTATAAAGACCAATTTTATATCAGACAACGCAATGGCAACGACATCTGGAAAAATCTTTATGAATTTCCTTTACATGAAACCAAAACAAAAATATCATCGGCCTCTATCAGCAATTTTATAAAAAACTATGGTATTAAAAAATATGAATCAGGCAGACTTCATATACATAAACTGACACATCAACACATTCATGCATCATACATTGTTGCACAATTGGATAAACGCATATCACTAAAAAAATTTCCTCAACTAAAAGCTGTTCGTGCCGATGATTTCAAAAATAATTACCCACACCCACGGCTGATTGAAAAAATACTTTCTGAAAATAACTACTTTAATCTTTTGTAATTATTCAAAAGCAATATAATCTGTAGGGTCAACAGGTGCACCATTGTACCAAAGTTCAAAATGCAAATGCGGCCCGTTGCTCAATTCGCCCGAGTTGCCTACAATAGCAATAACTTCACCGGCTTTCACCACATTACCCACCTTTTTAAGCAGTGCAGAATTATGTTTGTAAACAGAAAACATATTGTTGCTGTGTTGAATGGCTATGACATAGCCGGCCTGTGAAGTCCATTCTGCAATGACCACCGTTCCATCCATAGCACTTTTTATAACAGCATCGGGACCGGCAACTACGTCAACACCAAAGTGCTTTTCTGTTGGATTAAATCGTGTTGTTATTGCCCCTTTTAATGGAGCAAAAAAGTAAAAGTTGGCAATAGATCCTTTGGTTGTTCCTGCGTTCAACGTTAAACTGTAATCCTGCGGTGATTCTATTTGGCTTCGTAACAAAGAATCCTCTTCGGAATGAAGCAATTGCTTAATAGTGTCATAAAGCTGTGGTACCGAAACGGTATCCAGCGAAACTGTTTTTTGTGATTGACCGGTTATAAGATTTTGCAGATTCTGAATGTATAAATCTTGTGCTGACACCTGTTTTTGCAATGAATCGGTACGGATAAGACTTTCGATAGCTGCCCTTTTAACTTTAACGTCTGTATATCCCGGAATATATTCACGCAGTGGAGTAAAGGCAATAATATAGGTTGTGGCTGTTATGAGGGTAATGATAATAATGCCCACCACTACCACCACATTGATGGGTGAAAGCAGCAAAGAGGCCTTTTCTTCCAGGGTTTCGTCATTCATAATAACTAACCGGAATTTGTTGCGGAGTTTGGTACTCAGTTTAACTCTTTCTTTGCCTGATGCCTTGGCCATGCGTTGTTTAAACAAAAAAGTATTGTTATGTTTGCCTTCTTAATGGCGCAAATATCGTAATAATTAAACGAGCAATAATTTTCGCTGGAAAAAGTTAATATATATCGCAACATTCATATTGTTTTGAAATCATCCAATCACGTAAAATATTTTATCATCCTTACACTGTTTCTATCAGCATGTTCAACACAAAAGAACACTGTAATTAACAGGGCTTATCATAACCTTACTGCACATTACAACGGCTATTTTAATGCTCGCGAAAGAGTGAAAGAAGGCACAAAAACTTTAGCAGCAACACATATTGATCATTACGACCGTGTGCTTGATGTTTTTAAATATTCTACTGACGATAAAGCCAAAACCATTTATCCGGACATGGATGAAGCTATCAAGAAAAGCTCTATTGTTATTCAACGACACTCTATGTTTATTAATGGCAAAGAACGCTGTCGCTGGATACCGGACAACTACATGATAATCGGGAAAGCACAATTTCTTAAACATGATTTCTGGACTGCATTAGAGACCTTTCAATATGTTGCTTCTACGTATAAAGACAATCCAAAAAGATTTGATGGCTTAATCTGGCAGATGCAAACGCAAATGCAGTTAGGCAAAATGGCTGATGCAGAATATATGCTCGACTATTTAAAAAATGAAAAACAATTACCTTCAAAATACAAACCTCTCTTTGCTGCTGTTGCTTCAGATTTTTATCTGAAAAAAGAAAACTACCCCAAAGCTATTGAACAATTAACCAAGGCTGCGGAACTGGCTACCAAGAGAGCTGACCAAATCCGTTACAATTATATTCTTGCACAGATATATCAGAAAGTTGATTCGAACGATAAAGCTTTTGCAATTTTTCGTAAGGTAATCAAGATGAATCCCGAGTATGAAATGGCCTTTAATGCAAAAATCAACAGAGCACGTTCATTTGATATAAACAGTGCCGATGCACAACAGGTAAAAGATGAGCTGAACAAGATGTTGAAGGATGAAAAAAACAAAGATTATCTTGATCAGATTTATTATGCTTTGAGTGGAATTTCTATGCGAGAAAAAGATACTACTGAGGCATTTCAGTTTTTAAAGAAGTCCGTAGCATCAAGTACCAACAACACCAATCAAAAAGGCATATCATACCTGGAAATGGGAGAAATAAGTTTCCGCAAACTTGACTTCCGTGCAGCACAATTATATTATGACAGCGCGGCTACCAACATTGCTTCTGACTATCCGGATTATGCATTGATTCAGAATAAAAAAAACAATCTGTCGCGATTGATAAAAAACCTGAATATAATTTCACATGAGGATAGTTTACTAACCTTGGGAGCACTTTCAGAAACAGAACAATATTCACGAATTGACAATATCATTGCTGAAGAAGAGGCCGAGTCATTGCGTAAAAAACAAGAGGAGGAAGCGGCCAAAGCCAAAGAGCAGGAAGAGCAGTCAAACATGCAGTTTAGCCAATTTCAAAATCAACCCGGAAAAGATGGCATGCCCGGTAATTCTACAGGCAGCTCATGGTATTTTTATAATCAGAGTGCCATTAGTTTTGGTTTTTCGGAGTTTGCCAAAAAATGGGGTAACAGAAAACTCGAAGATAACTGGCGCAGAAGTAGTAAAGAATCCATTGCAACTTTTGGCAGTGAAGAAGAAGCCGAAGCACAAGCACGAGCCGACAGTTTAGAGCAGGCACAAAAAGCACTAAACGACAGCATCAGACAGTTGAACAGTGATGCCCGAAGAAAAGCTTATTTTAACAACATTCCAAAAACGGCTCAACAAAAAGAAGAAAGTAATGCAAAAATTTTAGAAGCATACTATAATACAGGAATCATTTATAAAGAAGCATTAGGACAACCTAAGCCTGCTGCAGATGATTTGGAAGAAATGATGAAACGCTATCCGGGTAATAAATATCAGCTACCGGCTTATTACAATCTGTATCGTTGTTACCTTGCCCTTTTTGATGAACAAAAAGCCGAACACTATAAAAACATTATACTGAATGAATATGGCGATTCGGAATATGCCCGTATCATAACCAATCCAAATTACTTTAAAGATGCACAGCGCAAAACCGCTATCATGCAGGTGTTTTACGAAAACACCTACAAGGCATTTCTCAATCGTCAATACAACGATGTTATAGAGCGTAAATCAGCAGCAGACTCATTGTTTCCCGGAGGCACATTAGCTCCAAAGTTTGCCTATCTTCAGGCTCTTGCTATTGGATATACGCAGCCTCGCCCACAATTTGAAACTTCACTCAAAAAAATAGTTGCTGCATACCCAAGAGATTCAGTAAGCATATTGGCAAAAGCAATCCTCGATAAAATGAACAACGTTACTCCAATAGATACCACCATCAGTGAGTCGGCAACAACACAAACTGCTGAAGGCAATAAAATGCTGAACTCAATTTATGAGTTTATGCCTGACAAACCACATAATGTACTCATTATTTTCTCAGCTGAGCTGCCTTATACCACAACGTTGAAAGAAAAAATAAATCAGTTTAACCAGCGAAATTATAAAGAGAAAAAACTGAATGTATCTGAATTAAGAATTGATGACAAGAACTATATGATGGTACGTTCTTTTCCAGACCACACCCAAAGCAAGGAATATATTCAGGGTCTGGATTCTGACCAAACCATTTTTGAAGGAATGGATAAAAATGCATTTACCCTTTTTCCAATTACAGAAAAAAATTTCAACAAGTTCATTACAGATAAGGATTTGAGTAAATACCTTGATTTCTACCGTATTAATTATCCGTAATTTTTGATTTTGTTAATAACTTTTATTTTTTATCTTTGCCGCAATACATAATTAAAAGTTTTTACCATGTTTGAAAATTTGAAGAACAAAACCACCACCGTTAAACCCGGTGAAACTACATCAGGCTCAATAAACTTAATTGCTGCCGGAACTTCAATAGAAGGTGAAATCAAGTCGAATGGCGACTTGCGTATTGACGGACACATCGTAGGCTCAGTATTTTCAAAAGCTAAAGTGGTTGTTGGCACAACCGGAGTAGTGGATGGAGACATTGTTTGCCAGAATGCAGATGTTTCAGGAACAATAAAAGGAACTTCTACCGTTACTGAAATGTTGTTTCTAAAGGCTACTGCAAAAATTAATGGCGACATTAACACAGGTAAATTAGTTGTTGAGGTTGGGGCAAGTTTTACAGGCAACTGTAATATGGGGCCTATGGTTAAAGACATAAAAAATGTCGAAAGATCAGAAGCTAAACTCCAGGAAAAATCAGCTTAAAGATTATACCAAGTATGCGTCCATGGGATTTCAAATGGGCGCTATCATGTTTATTGGTACTTATGGAGGCTACCGTTTAGACAAATATTGCCAAAACAAAATTCCTGTATTTACTGTTACTTTTGCTTTAATTGCAGTTGCATCTGCACTTTATTTAACACTTAAAGATTTTTTACATAAGAAAAAATGAGCAAAGGTTTCATCACCTACATTTTACAACTTGCCGGCATAACCCTGCTGTACATTCTACTTTATTATTTGATGAAAGATTTTCTGGCTTCTCGTTTCTATCCATCATGGTGGAAATGCGGAATATTCTTCTTTGCACTTTTTTCTGTTATTCATTATTTGCGACTAACCAAGAGTAAAGGCAATGAGTCCATCCGTTTTTTTATGGCATCTACGGCATTAAAACTTTTTCTGATGCTTACAATTATTGTAAGCTATATGTTTTTAAACCCTGATACAGCTATACCCTTTGCAGTTAGTTTTTTGATGGCCTATTTTATATTTATGATTTTTGATGTTGCCAAGGCTTATAAACTGATGAAAACAACATAGTTTGTAAATACCTGAAAGCAATAATTCGTAAATTCGCAGCCCGTATGACACAAGAACAATTAACAGAATGTAAAGAGCGCGTTGACGCTTTGAGGGGGCATCTTTGACATTGATGTCAAACTCCTGAAAATAAAAGAAGAAGAACAACTTACCCATGCACCTGATTTCTGGAACAACCCGACAAGGGCAGAGCAGATATTAAAATCCATCAAGCTAAAAAAAAACTGGACAGACACATTTGCTTCCGTACAGCAAGCGGTTGATGATTTGGGTGTATTATTCGATTTTTCAAAAACTGGCGATGCTTCAGAACAGGAAGTAGAAGAACAATATACATCTGTTCAAAAATCATTAGAAGAGCTTGAATTTAAAAACATGCTCAGTGGTGAAGAAGATGCATTGAGTGCAGTACTCACAATAAATGCAGGGGCCGGAGGAACAGAAAGTTGCGACTGGGCATCTATGCTCATGCGTATGTATATACGCTGGGCTGAACGTATGAATTACCGCATAAACGAAATTGACAGACAAGATGGTGATGTTGCAGGAATAAAATCTGTAACCTTAGAAATAGAAGGCGATTTTGCATATGGCTATTTAAAAAGCGAAAATGGTGTACATCGTTTGGTGCGCATTTCTCCATTTGATTCCAATGCAAAACGTCATACCTCTTTCGCCAGTGTGTTTGCCTATCCGCTGATTGACGATACTATTTCAATAGAAATAAAAGATGCCGATATTGAAATGCAGACTTCCCGTTCAGGAGGTGCAGGCGGACAAAACGTAAATAAAGTTGAAACAAAAGTTCAACTCAAACACTTGCCCACAGGCATTGTTGTTGTGTGTCAGGTAGAAAGATCGCAAAGCGGTAACCGAGAGCGCGCCATGCAAATGTTGCGTTCACAACTTTACGAACTTGAACTCCGCAAACGTAATGAAGCTAAAGCAGCAACAGAAGCAGGTAAGAAAAAAATTGAGTGGGGCTCTCAAATAAGAAGCTATGTTTTTCATCCATATAAAATGGTGAAAGACCTACGTACAGATTGTGAAACTTCAAACGTACAAGCTGTGATGGATGGCGAACTCCATGAATTTATGAAAGCTTTTTTGATGGAGTTTGGTGAAAGAGTTTAACTGTTCTAACAGAAATTATTTTTCACTCACTTCTCCCATCATTTTCAAATATGTAATTTTATTTTTTGCATTCGTGCTAACCGTTATCGTACGGTTTTGAGATCCAACTTTACCGGCAGAGTTAAAAACAATTTTAATTTTTCCGTCTTTGCCGGGCATAATGGGTGCATCGGGCTTTTCGGCAGCAGTACATCCGCAGGTAACGGTCACGTCTGTTACAATCAAAGGTGTGTTGCCGGTGTTTTTAAAAAGAAAAACATGTTCTGCTTTGTCTCCTTCTTTAATCTTTCCGAAATTATATTCTGTTTTTTCAAAACTGATTATAGCAGCTTTTTCATTGGCTTCCAAAACTGTTTTTTGCTGTGCCGATGATGATAATGAAAGACCAACTGTAAAGAGAACGATCAAAAATTGTTTCATAATATTTGTTTTTTATTAATCTATTATCTGTTTATATTGTTTCAAATATGAGATAATTATTGATGTATTGCATGAATTTACTTTGAATATTTTTATGAATGTATAATCGGGCTAAATCAGCAATAAAATCAAGACAACAATAAATCCATTAAATTTGCACTTATGGAAGAGCCAAAAGAATTATATGACAGGGTTATTGAAACAATAAAGACCTGTTACGATCCGGAAATTCCGGTTGACATTTATGAACTGGGACTGATTTACGAAGTAAAGATTATTGAAGGTAATGATGTTCACGTAAAGATGACCCTGACTTCACCTGCTTGCCCTGTTGCAGAATCATTGCCTTTGGAAGTTGAGCAAAAAATAAAAAGTATTCCTGATGTAAATGATGCAAAAGTTGAACTGACTTTTGATCCGCCATGGGATAAAGATATGATGAGCGAAGAGGCACGTATGGAACTTGGAATGTGGTAATCATGGAACAGGAAATTAAAAACCGTGTGGCCGACAGTGGAATTTTACAGATAGATCCAAAAGATTTTATACCTGTCACTACATTAGCCGAACTTGACATTAAAGGATGGTTATTTGAAGAATTAATTCTTAAAGAAAAAGATTTCAGAGAGCATATCAGACAACACAATTGGCAGCAGTATGACGGAGCTGCCGTTGCTGTTTACTGCTCTGTTGACGCCATTATTCCAACCTGGGCATATATGCTCGTTAGCGAAGCATTACACCTGCATGCCTCCACCATCTTTTTTGGTAACACCATTCAACTCAAGGAAAAGTTAACCAATGATGCAATAGAAAAAATAAATATTGAAAACTATCGCAACAAACGTATTGTTATAAAAGGCTGTGGCGAAGAAAATTTTTCTCCTGCTGTCTATATGCTGCTGACACAAAAATTAAAACCTGTTGTTAGAAGTATTATGTTTGGCGAACCTTGTTCTACCGTTCCGGTTTATAAATCGAAATAATAAAGCATTAATCACTACTCCTGATTTTTCTTCTTCAGCATAGAACCAATTTCTTTTCCTATTTTCTGAACCACTTCAATACCTCTGTTTAAGGTTTCTGTTGAAACTTCGCTGTAGTTTTCCAGATTAATATTACCGTCATATTGTTGTGGGTAAATTATCACACGACTGTTGTCGCTAAAATGTTTTTCTATTTTTAAAGGGAGTCCATCCAATATACTCGTATAAGAAGTTGCACCTCGCCTGGCAGAAACAAGTACTATGAAATCATCGGCATGAATATTTCGTGCCAGTACCAGAAAGTCATCCCAGTCGTTAAACAAACTAACATTTAGTGATGCAGACAACTTCTGTTTGTTAAGAAACTTCTTCATTGACTTTTCAGTAGCTTCATTACAATGGGCATGTATCGGAATACTGAGTTCATGCGCCAATTTTGCGAATTTAGTAAGCCATAAACCAAACCCGTTTTCATGCTCTGCAAGAGGTGGCACAGCAAGTACTATTCGCTTATGAAGTTCAAGAGGTTTTTCAAGAAAGCAAATTAAAGTTGTCTTATCAGTATTGTTTAAAATACTTTCAATTTTCACACCAAAAAGTTTATCAAGAAACCCTGAACGCTGTGGCCATCCTAAAACAATGATGTCGGCCATTATCTCTCTTGAGCAACGCGTAATTCCACTTGCTGCATTGTGGTCAATTGTAGTAATTACATTAACCTTTGTTTCTGTTCCTGATGCTTGTCTAACAAAACCTTCTAATTTACTTTTTGCTTTCAAAATATTTTTTTCGGCCTCGCTATTGTCAGAAACTACTGAAAGTACTGACACCGGGTTAACAGATTTTTTATCCTTTATTAAAATTGCAAAGTCCAACAACCTTTCCATTTTGCCTACGTTGGCAACAGGAATCAAAATATGTTCGTTTGAGGCACTATTGTTTTTAAAAAGATCACTACTGTCGTCTTCTGTTTCTACTATAATTTTTTTTGCGGCTCGTTCTGTTGCAAATGAAGCAATGATACATGTAATCAAAATAAGGATAATTGTACCATTAAGAATATTCTCATCAAGAATGCCTGCTTTATACCCCACTAAAATAACAGCAAGTGTAGCAGCTGCATGTGCATTGCTAAGGCCAAAAATAAGCTGTCGCTGCGATGATGAAAATTTAAAAATAACTTGTGTCAGAAAAGCTGCAAGCCACTTGCCGGTTACCGCAACAATTGTCAATGTAGCTGCAATGATGAGTGCAGTAGGGCCATTCATGATAACGCTTACATCAACCAGCATACCTACACTGATCAGGAAAAATGGAATAAACAAAGAGTTTCCAATAAACTCTATTCTGTTCATCAGTGCTGATGAGTGGGGGATCAGTTTATTCAATGCCAAACCTGCAACGAAGGCTCCTATTATCGGTTCAACGCCTGCAACCTCTGCAAGAAAGGCTGCAAAAAACACTACAGATAGTACAAAAATATAATGTGAGTGTTTTTCACTTTCCAGTTTTCTGAAAAACCATTTGGCAATACGAGGTACAACAATAAACATAATTGCAGAAAAAATAATCAGCGATGCACCTAAACGAATCCAGAATTCCTGATTTAAATTACCCTGACTATTGCCCATGATAACTGCCAGAATAATCAGTACAGCAGTGTCTGTTAAAATGGTTCCACCAACAGTAATGGCAACAGCCTGATTTTTTGATACACCAAACTTGCTGACAATGGGATAGGCCACAAGTGTATGTGTTGCAAACATACTTGCAGTCAGAAAGCTTGCATTAAAATCATAATTCAAAAAATAATGACAAACAGGAAAGCCAATACCCAAAGGGATGATAAAGGTAAAAAAACCAAACACCAAACTTTTGTTGCGGTGTGATTTAAATTCATTCAGGTCAAGCTCCAGGCCTGCTATAAACATAATATACAGCAAACCTATTGTTGAAAACAGATTGATGGCTGAATTTTTTTCGAGAATGTATAAACCATGTGGCCCGATAATTACTCCTGCAATGATGAGTCCGATGATACCGGGAATATTCAATCGTCTCAGCAAAATAGGAGAAAGCAGTATGATAAATAAAATCAAAGAAAAAATCAGTACCGGATTGGTAAGTGGTCGCTCAATTTCGTGAAGTAGTTGATTAAAAAACTCTGTCATTTATGTTATTATCCAATTATTTATAATTTCTTGACTATTCACTTAGTAAAACCGGCAACATTACCGAATTACAAGTAAATAAAAAACAATACTTACATTCTGTACTTACTGAAAGTATTTTTCAAAATCAACATAAGAAGCCCTAAGTTGTTCCACCAACTTTTTTGCTTGTGTTGTATCTTTTGTGCTCTCAAGGTCTGATATTATATCTAAATGTGGATGTAGCCACTTATGTAACTCCTCATGACTTTTTCCCTCCATTGTACAACTTTCAATCAACTTATTATCTTGCTCACTGAGTGCTGCAGCTAAGCCGGTATAGTCACTATCTTCATTCCGTATATATTCATTCAATATTTTTTTGCCTTCCTCAACAAAAGGCTTCATCTCTTCATTGACCTTCCACTTCTGACCATTATCCAGTTCTATAGTTTCATCGGGGTCGTACTGTACAGGCTCATCATTTACAGCCTTGCTCACTTTCTCTACACTTGAGTTATTACTTTGCTTTGTTCCACAACATGATAAAACAAACATTCCTGCACTTGCAATAAAAAATATTTTTAGATTATTCATATAACCGGGATTTTACTTTTTCTTTTGTTGTCAAATTTAATCAATCAAATCCAAATAAATAACTCAGATGTTACTTTATTAAGTTTTACGTCTGCCTTTTTCAACATGATAAAATTACGAATAAACGATTCGTGGCTTTTGAAAAAAATCATCGGCTTTTGTCAAAATTTGATTGTTAAAATATCGGCATAAAACAGAATAAACTTGTGAACGGATTTTATTCCTCTGTCATTAACAAGTTTTTAACTATTATAAGAATAAAAATACAGATATTCGCCACATAAAATCTTTTAAATTATGAATTATAAATTACGACTGTTTTTTACGGCTTGTGCGCTGTTTTTTACTACATTGTTACGTGCCGATGAAGGCATGTGGCTGCTGTCAACATTAAAACAACTTAATGAGGCAGACATGCAAAAGATGGGCTTTAAGCTCACGGCTGATGATATTTATAACATCAACAAATCTTCAATGAAAGACGGAATCATTCACTTTGGTGGTGGTTGTACAGGCGAAATTGTCTCTCCCGATGGATTAATACTTACCAACCATCACTGCGGACTTGACTACATTCAATCACTGAGTAGTTTGGATCATGATTATTTGACGAATGGCTTTTGGGCAACTGCCCGCGATAAAGAACTTCCTGCTCCAGGACTTTCTGTAAAGTTCCTTATCCGCATGGAAGATGTTACTCAAAAAGTAAAAGCCGAACTCAGTGACACCCTTTCCGAAGCAGATTTGCAAGCTAAATTGCCCGGAATATTTTCTAAACTGACTAAAGAAGCAACTGCAGATAATGCGTTTTATACTGCAGATGTTCGTGCTATGTATGGTGGCAATGAATATTATTTATTCGTTTACGAAAAATATGAAGATGTACGTTTGGTTGGAACTCCTCCCATGAGCATTGGAAACTTTGGTGGCGACACCGATAACTGGATGTGGCCACGTCAGACAGGTGATTTTTCTATGTTTCGTATTTACACCTCACCCGATGGAAAACCGGCTAAGTTTGCTAAAGAAAATATTCCACTAAAATCTAAATACTATTTTCCTGTAAGTATTAAAGGAGTTAAAGAAGGTGATTTTGCAATGATTATGGGCTATCCGGGAAGAACCGATCGTTATGCTACATCATACAGCATTGAAAATGGTCTTGATATTACAAGTCCATCATTAGTGAAACTTCGCACCAAAAGATTAGATGTCATCAACAATGCTATGGCAGATAATGATGCCATAAGAATTAAATATCAGGCAAAACGCAATCAGGTAAGTAACTACTGGAAATATTTTATCGGTCAGCAGAAGCAGTTAAAAAGAATGAAAGTTGTTGAGCAAAAACGCAACCTCGAAAATCAATTCACTACATGGGTTAACGCTGATAAAAAAAGAAGATTGCACTATGGATTTGTAATGGGTAACCTACAACAATCATATGACAACGCAAGAAAATATGCTAAACTTCGTGTTTACACTTCAGAGGCATTAATGGGAACAGAAATTTTGCGTTATGCGTTTTCGTTTTCTGCTTTAGACAAAGCACTTAACGAAAAAGAACCTAATACAGATGACATAAAAGCAAAAGCAGCAATGCTTAAATCAAGAGTTGATGATTATTTTGAAGAGTATGATGCCGGTGTTGACCAAAAAGTTTTTGCTGTTTTGGTTAAAGCGTTTGCCAATGATATTGCAAAAGATCAGCAGGCGTCCATCTTTGCAGAAATGGCAAAAAAATACAAAGACGATTACAATAAAATGGCAGCTGCAGTTTTTGCAAAGAGTATTTTTTCAGATAAAACCAAGGTGCTTGCTTTCTTAGAAAATCCTTCGGCAAAGAAACTTAAAAACGATCCTGCATTTAAACTCATAAGTACACAATTGAACTTTTATGATGACAACTTCCGTGCTCCTATTCGTACCATTGATTTGGCATTGGCTGCCAACAACAGGTTATATATTGAAGGTTTGCGTGAAATGATGCCTGAGAAAAAATTATATCCCGATGCCAACAGTACCATGCGTTTAAGTTATGGCTCTGTGCGCGCTTACGATCCTGCCGATGCTGTTAAGTACAGTTATTTTACAACCATAGAAGGTGTGATGCAAAAAATGGATAACAGCAATACAGAGTTTAAAGTTCCTGAAAAGATAGTTGAACTGTACAACAAAAAAGATTATGGTCGCTATGGCAGCAACGGAACATTAAATACCTGTTTTCTTACAAACAACGACATTACAGGTGGCAACAGCGGAAGTCCTGTTATCAATGGCAATGGCGAAATCATCGGACTTGCATTCGATGGCAACTGGGAGGCTATGAGCGGTGATATTAAATATGATGAAGAATACAAACGCACCATCTGTGTGGATATCAGATATGTGTTGTTTTGTATTGACAAATTTGGTGGAGCCAAACACATTGTTGACGAAATGAAAGTTGTTGAATAAATACAACACAAAATAAAATAGCAGAGGCTGCCTTATTCAGGCAGCCTCTTTTTGTTTATTGGTAAAAGAAAAGTGGTTACAAATGTAGTAATACTTTAATTGGGTCATTGCCTTCAAACAACATTTTTACAGGTTCTTCAAGCATCTGCTTAACTTTTACTAAAAATCCAACAGACTCTCTGCCATCAATAATTCTATGATCGTACGATAATGCAACATACATAACAGGCCGAATAACTATTTCTCCATTCACTGCAACAGGACGTTCAACAATGTTATGCATTCCTAAAATTGCACTCTGTGGTGGATTAATAATCGGTGTTGACAGCATAGAGCCAAACACACCACCATTAGTTATGGTAAAAGTTCCTCCCGTCATTTCATCAATAGTCAGTTTACTGTCGCGGGCTTTGGTGGCCAGGTCTATCACCTGTTGTTCTATTTGTGCAAGTGACAATGTTTCTGCACTGCGAATAATCGGAACCATCAACCCTTTGGGTGCACTCACTGCAATGCCTACATCACAATAGTTGTGATATAAAATTTCTTCACCGTCAATTTGTGCATTCACTGCCGGAAAAGACTTTAACGCTTCACAAACAGCTTTTGTAAAAAAAGACATAAAGCCTAACCCTACACCATGCTTTTCTTTAAAAACATCTTTGTATTGTTTTCTGATGTTCATAATAGCGCTCATATCAACTTCGTTAAAAGTTGTAAGCATTGCTGTCTCTTGTTTTACGGCAACCAGGCGCTGCGAAAGTTTTGTACGCAACATTGTCATTTTTTCTCTTCGTTGCTCTCGTGACTGTGGTACTGTTTGTACCGCAGCAGGTGTTTGTAATGTTTGTAACACATCACCTTTTGTAATACGTCCACCTTTGCCCGTTGCCTGCACATTTTCACTTTTTAAATTATTTTCTTTCATCATCTTAGCTGCAGCAACAGACGGAGTACCTGAAGCATATCCTTCTGACTTAGCAGCTACAGCAGGTTTTACTTCTTTTGGTTTATCTTCCTTAGGCTTTTCTTCTTTACTAACTTTTGCATTTGTAACAGGTTTTGCATCTGTGTCTATGGTACAAACAATAGAGCCAACAGCAATATTCTCTCCTTCGCCAACAAGTGTTTTCAAAACACCATCTGCTTCCGCTACCAGTGATAGTGTTGCCTTATCCGAATCAATCTCTGCAATCTCTTCATCACGCTCAACATAATCGCCATCTTTTTTTATCCAACGTGCTATCTGCACTTCTGTAATACTCTCACCCGGGCTCGGAACTTTAATTTCTACTTTCATTGTTTAATATTTAATTTTCGTTGCTTTTTCATTCTGCAAAAATTATTCATTGCTTGCAAAGTTATAAAAGTTAAACATACTTTTACTTTCTTACTCACTGACCTCCGTCAGTTTTGTAATTCATTTAAAATTGTTAGTAAGCAAATTAATTATTCCTAAATTAAACTGTGTCCCTTTATATTTTTGTTCTGTCGGTACAATGTCTTCAAAAAAAATAAAATATGTGCTAATCACAATTGTTGCACTGCTTTCATGCAGTGTCAATGTGCATGCTCAACTGCGCGACACGCTTACTTATTTATTTCAACAAAAACCCAAACCGTTTTTTCAGTTAGATGGATATAACTCTTTTGTTCGCAGTCGTGGTGCCAATGCCATTGGTTTTAAAACAGGGTTGGATTTTGGCAAGCGTGTAAAATTCAGTATGGGTTATATGAAACTATTTACCGATGTAGTGGACAGCTTGCAGATAAAACCAAATAAATTCTATCGTGGCGAAGTCCGCAGCAACTATTTTACTACAGGCATTGAATATGTTATTTACAGGAACGACCCATGGCAAATAAATGTCCCGATGCACTTTGGCTTTGGCACAAGCTACTACGAATATCCCGATGGAATAAAAGCCAATAACAAAGCCAGACAAGGAAACATTATTTTATTTGAACCTGCCATAACAGGACACTATAAAGTCATCCGTTGGGTGGGCGTGGGTTTTGGCGTGGGCTATCGTATAATGCTTAAAAATAACAAACAACTCACCGATAACTTATCGTCACCACTCTACATTCTGCGCCTTAAAATTTTTGTAGATGAAATTTATCGCACAGTTTTTCCATCTAAAAAAAGCAAATAATGAATTCTATTTTTGGCAACTATACATTGCAAGATGTAAAAAAATTAGAAAGCAATACCATGCTTGGTTACCTAGGCATCGAAATAACTTCCATTGACAACAATGTTGTTAAAGGAAAAATGTCTGTTGACCACCGTACTTGTCAACCCATGGGTATATTACATGGAGGTGCCTCTTGCGCACTTGCAGAATCGTTGGCAAGCATTGGTGCATTTCTAACATTAAAAGACAACACATACGTTGCTGTTGGCATGGAAATCAATGCCAACCACGTGCGACCCGTAAAAGAAGGCTTCGTTTACGGCACTGCAAAACCCTTTCATCTTGGAAAAAAAACACAGGTCTGGACAATAGAAATTCTAAACGAAAAAAATCAACCCGTTTGCATCAGCAGAATGACCATTGCCGTTGGACGCTTGCATTTATCGGTTTGAGTATAGAAACTTAAAATGTATTAAAGTTAGAAAGTTCGATTTAAGAATTGTTGCGCTGAAGCTTTAAAAGTTTAGAATTAAAAATCCCTTCAGCAAAATCAATTTGATAGAACTGAAGGGATTTTTTATGAATTTTGATACTGAGATATTTATTTTCCTATTTCTTAAAAATATCCATCAGTCCACCTAGTGCAGCGTTTTTATCTCCGCCCATCACAGAACCAAGTACATTGCCTATTCCGCCTCCGCCATTATTACCTGTCACAGAACCCAATATACTCGATAAATCCATACCTTGTGTTTTCCCATTACTAAGATGATTAAAAATACCATTCAGATCAAAACTCTTATCGTTTGGATCATTCGTTTTCGAAATCAACTTACTTAGCACAACAGGAATAAGTGACGACACTATAGAACCTGCGCTGTTGCCTGACAAACCAAATTTTTCCATCATCCCCTGTGACACCTGCGATGAAATTGCATTCGTAACCCCTGCAGTTGCTGCATTATTTTGTCCACCTAATAGTTGCGCAACCTCACTAATATTGCCCGATGCCAATTGCGATTTCAATCCACTAATAATTCCTTCCGTAGCCTGATTAATGGCTGCATCGTTTTGTTCGTTCGGTATTGCCTGATTGTTGATGATAGCCTCTCCGGCATTTTCTTTTACCAGATTAAATAA
The DNA here is from genome assembly GCA_037045145.1 of Bacteroidia bacterium. NCBI lineage: Bacteria > Pseudomonadati > Bacteroidota > Bacteroidia > Bacteroidia bacterium. The sequence goes on along the minus strand of JBAOIA010000011.1, from coordinate 507,570 downwards.
TTGTTCTAACATGATTTTTATATTTTAAAAGATTAAGGCTTAAAGATAGATATATCTGTTTATTTTTTTAATGAAGATTTTCAGTTGCTGTAATTTCATGGCTGCAAAACCTGATTAAAGAACAAAATCTCAAAAACGAATAATAGTATTAGCTTTGCGCAAAATTTTCAAACTCATATCATGTCATTACTTGTTGTTGGAACAGTTGCCTTCGATGCAATAGAAACGCCTTTTGGAAAAACAGATAAAATTATTGGTGGTGCTGCCACCTATGCCTCACTTGCAGCATCCTACTTTGCCCCTAAAATAAATCTTGTTGGTGTTGTTGGCGATGACTTTCCCCAAAGCACCATTCAGGATTTCAACAACCACAACATCCGCACAGAAGGTCTGCAGATTATTGAGGGTGAAAAATCTTTCTTTTGGAGTGGCCGTTATCATACAGACATGAACAGCCGTGACACGTTAGACACCCAACTCAACGTCCTTGCCAACTTCGACCCCATTATACCCGAAAGCTATCAGGACTGCGAATTCCTTATGCTTGGCAACCTTATGCCTAAAATTCAGTTGCAGGTAATAGAGCGTTTGCACAAACGTCCAAAACTTATTGTCATGGACACCATGAACTTTTGGATGGATATGGCAATGGACGATTTGCTAAAGAACATTTCAATGATAGATGTGCTCACCATCAACGATGCCGAAGCACGACAACTCACCAACGAATATTCCTTGGTAAAAGCTGCTAAGAAGATTTTAACCATGGGTCCAAAATATCTTATCATTAAAAAGGGCGAACATGGTGCCCTTCTCTTTCACAACAACGAAGTATTTTTTGCTCCTGCACTTCCATTAGAAGATGTGTTTGACCCCACTGGCGCAGGTGATACTTTTGCGGGGGGCTTCATTGGCTATCTTGCCAAAACACGCGACATCTCTTTCAGCAGTATGAAGCGTGCCATCATCTACGGTTCTGCAATGGCTTCTTTTTGCGTAGAAAAATTCGGTACAGAAAGAATAATGAATTTAGATAGTGATGAACTCAACGAACGCATTCAGGAATTTATTGAATTGGTTCAGTTTGATATTACCTTGGTTTAATCAACACCTTTCAACAATTTATTGTTTGGTATTTTCTGCTGATGCTGTATATAGTTTACAGCGGCATCGCTTACTTTGAGCGTACTATTCGATAGCATGAATATTCTTGATTTGTTTTTAGCAGTGCCATTACTCTGGGGTGCATATAAAGGTTTCACGCGCGGCATTATTTATGAGATTGCCATGATTCTTGGACTCATTGCAGGACTTTATGTTGCTTTCAAATTTTCGGGGTTGGTACAAGGCTGGATATTTCAACTGGTAAACAAAGACAGCGCCCTGCCTGCTTGGGTAGGCTTCTTTATTGTGACTGGAATAATTATGGCCGTGTTTATTCTTTATGCCCGCTTGCTCGAAGGTATTCTCAAAGCAGGTGACCTTAATCTTTTCAATAAAATTATAGGAGGAGTTTTTGGCTTACTGAAATATGCTTTGGTGTTGAGCGTATTCCTATGGCTACTCAAATCACTTGAACCACATCTCAACTTTATCAATACGCAGACTAAAAAAGAATCTAAACTCTACGAACCTGTCCTAAAAACATCAACTTTTCTGACTCCTGCGCTACAGGATATTAAAAACGAATTTCGTCAGCACATTGAAAATGCTAATCATTAATAATACACTAAAACAAAATTAACCTGCCGTAGGAATTTTTAATTTACTTCCAACTTTCAGTGTTGATTGTGGCGTAAAATTATTTACCTCTTTGAGTAGTTCAACAGTAATACCATCATAGCGCTTTGCAATGTTCCAAAGTGTGTCACCCGGCTGAACTAAGTGGATAATATATTTTGATGCAGCACTTTGTGCCTGGCTTACTTGCGTTGTTTTGTTCTCAGTAGTAACCGCATCTGTTTCTGTTTGAGATGCAGAATCTGCCTTAACTGTGTTATTTTCATTTACCGAGTCTGCTTTATCATTAGCAGCAGTTGAAGTGGTATTCTCAACTGGTGTAGATTTTTGCTTTATAGTTGCATAAACAACCAGTTTCTGTCCTGCCTTAATATAGTTTGACCTTAAACCATTCCATTTCTTTACCTGCTTTGCAGAGCAATCATTTCTTCTGGCAAAAGTGTATAAATTTTCCCCCTTACGAACTTTTACATGTTGTTTCACCTGCACATAGCCAACATCATCGGCTATAGCAAATGATGATGGTTGCAACTCTGTGCCGCTAGCAGCATAAAGACTCTCTTCGTTTGCTAAATACATGCTTATCTTTTCTGTTGGAAGATAAAGTCTGTTGCCCTCACCGGGAATCATATTGCGTTTATAAATTGGATTTAAAAATGCAATCACATCATAAGGTATGTTTAGTGTTTGACTTAACTGACGAAACGAGATTTTATTTTTCACACCAACCGTATCAACATTAAAATAGGTGAATGTAGGTGCTATGGGAGTAATGTTATATTCATTGGCATAATACATTACATAGGTAGCACCAATAAAAGCAGGAACATAACCTCTGGTTTCTGCCGGAAGAAAACGACTGATCTCCCAAAAGTTTTTGCTACCACCTGCACGTGCTATGGCACGGTTAACATTACCCGGTCCACAGTTGTAAGATGCTATTACCAGCAACCAATCGCCATAAATAGCATACATATCCTGAAAATAGCGGCATGCAGCATCGGTTGCCAAACGCACATCTCTTCGTTCATCAATATAAGAGTTAATGTTCAGCCCATACATTTTTCCGGTGTTAAACATAAACTGCCATATACCTGTTGCACCTGCTGACGATACTGCTGTTGGGTTTAGTGCCGATTCAACAATTGCCAGATATTTTAATTCAACAGGAAGATTGTACTTGTCAAGCATTTGTTCAAAATACGGAAAGTATAATCGGGACAAACCAAGTACCCGTGATGTCAACTGTGCCCGTTGTGAAGCATAAAGCTTTATATAATTTTTTACCTGATAATTGTAGGTTAAAGGTATGGGTGTCGAAATTTTTGAAATCCTTTCCTGAATAAAAGCATCAGAAAGTACGGCATCGTTTTCACTAAAAACAGGAGGCTGCTGAAAGTTTGTTTCGCTCAGTCGCACAACGTTACGAATAGACACTAAGCTGTCGAGCATGGCAGCAATAGGATCACCGGAATTGGGTTGTGTGTTATCAACTACCTGTGCATTACCTATGAACGGCAATAAAAGAGCAATGGAGTAAACCAGTTTTTTTAGTCGCATGATAATTAATTTAGCAGGCAGAGAGTCCGGAAAATTGCCTGTTATTCAAGTTCGGACGAAAATAAAAAAAATGTTTACTTTTTGGGGAAATGCTTACATAATTATATCAATTTTTCATGTAAGTGAGGCAAATATGGTATCAACGCCCTACTTGGTCGAACTCGGAAATGTTCTGGTACGACCAGTCTGATATTTTAAATAGTAGGGTACTAAGCTCAGAATCAAGGCTAAGGCTGATATAATAAATAACAATGCCATTGCACCAAAGCTGCGTAAGGCCAATGCCACAAGTATAAAGCCAATGTTTACCAAGTAAAGTGTAATAGAAACTTCTCGGTGATTTAATCCCATATCGAGCAACAAGTGGTGTATATGCAGTCTGTCGGCTTGAAACGGTGAACGCTTGTTTAATATCCTTACAATAAATACCCTGAGCAAATCAAATAAAGGCAACACCAAAATAGCAACTGCCATAGCCGGGCTACTCTGAAATGGGAAATTTGCAGGACGTGGAGCAAAACTCATTTCTATAAATTTAATTGTGAGGATAGACAAAATCAAACCTATGATTAATGAACCTGTATCGCCCATAAAAATATTGGCAGGAGAAAAATTATATACCAAAAAGGCCAATAGCGAACTGAATAGAGAAAACGACAGAATACAAAGGGCTATCTCATTATAATTGTAGAAATAAATGCCATAGGTAAATGCGGCAATAGCGCCAATACCGGCAGCCAGTCCGTCAACACCATCAATTAGGTTAAAAGCATTGATGATGAGCAGAATGGTAAACATCGAAAACAAAAGACTGAACCAGTATGGCACCTGATCTATTCCAAAAATACCATAAAGACCGGTTATGCGAATGTTGGCAAACAATACAATAATGACAGCAGCAACAATCTGTCCGTAAAGTTTTTTCATAGCAGGCAACTCCACAATATCGTCTTTTATTCCAATAAAAAACATGACTATTAATGCTGCAATAATGTACTGAGTATCCTGAAGGTTAAATCCTGCTGACCAGAATGTGAATGCAAAAACTACTCCGGCAAAAATGGCTAACCCTCCCAAAGTAGGAACGCTTGCCCTATGCACTTTTCGCCCACCAGGTTCATCAAAAAGGTTTTTAATTACGGCAACCTTTATGATTGACGGTATGGCAAGGAAGGTAATAATAAAAGCGGTAATACAACTAAAAGCAATATTAATCATGGTGCGTAATCTGTTTGGCTCAAATGTATCGGTGTTAAATCAGTACAAAAGTATTATTTTGTCAATAGATACTTTTTTCAGGTAAAACCCTCTTAATTATTGGTGTAATTAAAAATCATGATAGCGGTTAAAAAGTGCTGTCCTGATACTTGCATAAACCCAGTTTGTGGTAGCTACTTCTCCGGACGTTGTCATTCTCCGATAGGTATAACCCAATTCGAAGCACAAATTGGTACGTGGGTTAATTACATATCCTGCTCTGATGTCGCTATAAATCAGGCTATGACGTTGCCCCTGAAGCATTCTGTTGCCGTAAGCAAAAGTGTAGGTCTCATAATTCTTAAAAATGTCATTCCCCAGATTTGAATTTCCTGTATCGCTTGCAGTTTCAGCATAGTTAAACTGAAAACGGAAAATATAATTTTTATACCTGTAGTTAATCAAAGATACCGACTCAATGAAGTTTGATCCTAAAGGATGTGCCAGCGACTGATTGAAATGCGCATAGTTTGTAAACGTTGTCCGGTGCGAATAAGTAAACGGCCTTACGTAGTTAAACTCCGTTAGCACATCAAGATTTTTAATTGGTAAATCGTAACTCTTTAATCCCAGCTGAAAAGCTTGTTTATTAGCAAACCATCCATTGCCATCTCTTATTTCCGATAGTTTAAACTCATCCAACATCAACTGACCATAAAACACCAGTTTGGAAAATAGCTTTACTTTCAAATTAAAACCCAGCATCATATTATCGGGAGAGCCTATTGAAAACTCCACAGGACGGATAAATACAAAAGGATTCATGTAGTTAATATCAAAACCTTGCCCACGTGCCGAGTCGCCCGACCAAACAACACTTTCTAAAATTCCGATTGAGGCATGTTTACCAATGTTAAGATCGAGATAATGAAATGATGCATATTTTTTTTTGAAAGCAATATCATTAGGTGCTGGAAACTGAAGGTCTGTGAGTACGGTAAACAGATTTACATACTTAACCTTCCATGCCGTAGTGGATATTTTCAGAAACGGATAGCTGTTGGCATTATCAGATAAAAGCAGTGAGCGATAACCATCACCAATAAAATTTTTATCGTGACCAAACTGCACATTAAAATGTCTGTTAATAGTATATGAAATAGTTCCTGTAACGTTGGAATAATCATAGCTGCCATACTGTTTTTTTATACGCCCCTCACCGGGAATAATGTTGAATCGTGTAACAAAAGTATCAATGTAAGCAGGAAACCTTGCCTGATTTTCGAAAAATGTGGTGGAGAAAGAAAACCTCTTTCCTGCAGTTCCGCCAAGCCAGAATCCTCTTGAATTGGTAAACAATGTTTCTGCTTCTGGCAGGTCTTTTCCCAGACGACCTTCAAAAATAAAATCGGCATGAATCAGAAAATCATCATCCTTGATTTGTACTAAATGTTCTTTAAAAATTTTTCGCCCGACCAGGGTTTTTGAAAAACGATTAATCGGGAAGTTAGCGGTATCAATAGAATCAATGTTTGCAACCGCAATAATTTCATCATGGCGATAAGGCTTAATTGATGTATGTACTTTATTACTCTTTGTTGTTTGAAGAAATGGTTCATATCGTAGGTTCCATTCTCTGTTTATCGGAATAAAATAATCCTGAGCACAAACACCTGCCCACATTACAACTAACATTATGGTAAATAATGCAAACCGAAAAATATTCATAGCTCTTTGTTTAATCTACTTCTGTTACACCTCCTGAAATTACAAACTTCATCATCTCTGTGCCTGATGCATCAATCTTCTCTACATTCTCTGCAGGCACTATCAACAACTGTCCGTTAAAACCATAAGAGAAAGGAAGATAAACAGCCATTTTATGACTGCTTATGCCAAGCACCGATAAATCTTTTTGTGTGATGAATCCAATGCGCTGTACACCCGACTCTTTATTTACCGTTACCAACACAGGCTGGTTAAACCGCTTTTTCTCTCCCACAAACGCTTCAATCAGATCTTTTACTGAAGTGTAAATAATTTTTAACAACGGAGTACGCTCAAGGATACGTTCAAGCAAAACAAAGAACGGATTGGCAACAAAAAATTTTGCCAGATAGCCAAAGGCAGTAACCGCAATAACAATAGTAAGAATTCCCAGACCGGGAATACTCACTTCGCCAATGCCGGGCAACTTGACCGGAATCTGAAACGGCAGCAGGTTGTCAATCCAGGTAATGATTTTATAAATTACAAAAATGGTAACAGCAATAGGTATAACAACCAACAATCCCTGAAAGAAATAATTAAGTAGTTTTTTCATTTCAACACATTTTATTTTTTAGTCAATTGAAACAATAGTGGTTTGGAAGGGCTTGCATCATTCTCCAATGCAGTAATCTGAATATTGAGCAAATATAGTCCATCAGCAATATGGTCGGGCACAAAAATCATTTCCGAAATAGTACAATCATAACGAATCTCTTTTGCCGTATTCCAAAATGCATTGTGGGCAAGTAGTTTTCCTCCGTCCTGCTCGCGGTCAACAGAGGGCAGGTCAAGTAGCAGGTGCTTGATGTTTTGTTCTGCCATCCACGCTGCTGCCTCATGATGCAGGTAAGGCGGATTGGTATTTGAATATTGTCTGCTTTGCTTACTGTTGTCATTAGGCAATGTACGAATGACTAATGCCTCGGCACCACAGTTGTTCCAAGCCTGTACTATATCTTCCTTAGTGATAATCATATCACCATCAGAAATTATCGGAAGCACAGTAACCAGCTTTGCAGGAAAGAAAAATTGTTTTAAAACGCTATTTAACGAAACCCATTCCTTAGTGATGTGACCTACACACTCTGTATGTGTGCCATGTGCATGTGGATTAAAAAACACATTTCTGAAATTTACTGCCGCGCCCTGTGCAACTTCGCCTACCCAACTATCCATGCGAACAGGAACAATTTCCGGTGGAGGAGCATACCATGCATTAACATTATCATTGCCCGGGTGCAATGAAATAGAAATATCTATGGGCTCATTTAGCTTTGCAGTATATTCTTCGTCACCGATTTTTAAATGCGTAATCATTTCTCTTATCTATTTTCCATTGCAAACAATTTGCTGATTAACTGATCGGCTTTGTACCAATGCTGAAAGGGTATAAATATACGAGAACCGTCATGAACTAAAAATTTCTGACTAATCAGCTCATTCATTTCCGTCAGTAAATCCGCTTTGTACATTACAGGCACCAATTCGTCCCATAGCTTTCTATTAATACCTATGGCAGTTCTCAGGCCTGTCATCACAAATTCATTGTATCTGTCGGCTTCTGTCAGCATCTCACTTTCAAAAGGAATGACTCCTTTATTCACTGATTTTATATAAGCTGTGTTGTTGCTGATATTCCATTTACGTGTTTTTCCATTAAAACTATGTGCTGATGGACCAAGACCTAAATATACCTCACTTTTCCAATAACTGCTGTTGTGAATTGCAACGTGTCCGGTACTTGCGTAGTTCGATATTTCATAGTGATGATATCCCGCATTACTTAACTGCTGATGCGCCAATAAAAACTGCTCTTCTGATATAACATCATCTAACTCTCTGATTTTTTTCTTCGCAACCTGATGATGATAAACCGTTCTTTCCTCAAGTGTTAAACTATATGCAGAAATATGTTGTGGTCTTAAACCAATCATCTTCTGTAACTGCTTTTGCCATTCATCTGTTGACATTTCAGGTAATGCAAAAATCAAATCGGCACTTACGTTAAATCCCATTTGCATTGCATTTTCAATAGCTGTAACTGCCTGTTGTGCATTATGACTTCTGTTCATCCATTGCAGACGATGCTCTTCAAACGACTGCACACCAACACTCAGTCTGTTAACAGCTGTTTTCTGCAACTCTTTTAAATAGGCTGTTGTCAGATTATCGGGGTTAGCCTCTAAAGTAATTTCTTTAACATCAAGTTTAAATACACTGTTCAACTTTTCAATGATGCAGTCAATCTCCACTCCTGTGAGTAATGAGGGTGTTCCTCCACCGAAATATATTGTAGTAACAGGTTCATCAATATAACCTGCTTGCAGCACTATCTCACGTAACAAGGCTTCTACAAAAGCACTTTTGTTCTTTATCTGAGTCGAAAAATGAAAGTCGCAGTAGGTACAAGCCTTTCTGCAAAACGGAATATGGATATAAACACCTGCCATTTGAAAAGTATGACAAAAGTAGCATAAACATACAGCCCTATTCCTCAATATTTGTATAAAGAAAAAATCGGACTCATGAAATTGAAAAAGTCTATTGGAACACTGCTGTTAATGATGATAACTACATGTCTTCTGGCAGGTGATAAGGTAATTTATACTGTAAACTTTAAAAAAAATGAGACTTTTAAAGTTTCAGGTGGTGTTATTAATGCAGAATATTGGGAAGTGCGTAACGACTCTGCTATATTTACTTCAAACAACAGATTGTGTAATGAAAAAGGAAACTATCGCTATCAGGTAGAAGTAACTTTAATGGCAGATGGTAAGCTCAATGCCGGTGACCAGTGTATTATCTACATTATGCAAAACGAAGCCATTGCAAAATCGTTCGTTGTTAAAGGAACTGATATGGCAGAAAGTAAAATTTTTAAATACGAGGTTGAAGGTGAGAAATCGCCTGTTCTGAAAGTAAACATTGTACTAAAATCTTTAGGTGTTGACCGTGCCTGGAGGCTGACGGATGATGCTGTCAAAATCATTGCAATATCCAAAGATGACGACCCTGAATTGAAAGTTATTCAACATGCAAACACATCCAGCATTGTGTGGAAGTGCAAGACTACAGAAAACCATAACTACTTTATTGTAGAACGCTCTGCCAATGGTACCGATTTCAGCGAAGCCGGATTGGTAAAAGCCAACCGTAACAATCAGATAAACTACTATTCTTTTGTTGACAGGACCGATGCAGCCACAACAAACTACTACCGAATAAAACTAAAATCTTTTAGCGGTGACGAAATTCAATATGGCGAAATAGTTAAGGCCGGAAAAGAAGATGTTGCTAATGGTAAGTAGGGGAATATAGTGATGCTGGTATTTAAAAAATCTCCTTTGTGAGATTTTATCAAACAAAATATTTAATCTTTTTAAATGAAGTTATCCGGATGGTGAAATAAATTGTCCATATTATAAAAAATCGTTGTTGACAGGTTATGAAGCATCCTTCTATCATAAGAACAATGAATTTTTATTTGCTATTTTTCTTAGCTTCACTTTGTAAACTTTTTTTTCTGTGTCCTCTTTATTTGCGGCAGGAGTAGCGACTCTCCTTTAATTTTACTTTCCAGCTAATATCAAAGTTGCTGAATTTTTAATTACAGATATATTTTACCCAAAAGGTATTTAAATTTTTATGCAATATTATTTTAAAACTAACCTTGTTACTTTTTGTGGCAGCTAAATCAACATATTGAGTTTTTTCTTTCGTGAAACAGCAATGAATAGCCCCGGGCAAATACAATGCTGCTGTAACCTTGGCATAATTTTTACAGTACAACCTGCATCTAAAGGTTTAATATGAAACAATCTGTTAAAAAGAAAACCATCAATCCCTTCAATAAAAAAGAGCTGATAGCTTTATCAAAAACATGGAAGCTAAAACTTTCTCAACTAAAAGACCTGATGGGTGTTACAGGGAGTGCACGATTGGATGTTTTGGAAAATCATCTTCGCAAAACAGGTCTGTGGCAGTTATAGCAGCTATTTTTTTCTAATAAATTTAAACTGCTGCAGACGGTTATTCCTAGTCTGTATTTCTAAAAAATAAAGTCCTTCATTTAACATTGAAATATCAACTTTTCTATTTGAACTAATTTTGCCTTGCAAACAACATTGACCATGTATGTTGTAAATAAAATATGTTGATGTTTCTGCATCAAGCTGTAAAAAATTGTTTGCAGGGTTGGGATAAAACCACGCCAGGCTGTTTGTATTTATTTCGTTGACCGAAGTCGGACAAAATGATAAACTGTCAATATAAGTCCATAGTTCATTATCAAAAACGGTAACAGCAGACTGACTGCTATAAGCCGAGTCTCCCATGCGTACAACCACCAGGTTTTCTGATGGCACAACATAAATTTTTTGATCGTTTTTTCCCAATGCAGCAAACAAGTCCGGAGGAGCAGAGGGTAACAACATTCCCGGAAAAACTATTTGCACCTGGGGTATCATAAACGAAGATTTGCCGTTAAGCCACCACAGATAACCATAAGAGTTATTTAAATTTTGTGAAGTATTACTCATAGCAGAAATATATGCTGTGTCTTTCATTATGGTATCATTATTCCAGATTCCTTTACTTAATGTTAGCAAACCAAAACGAGCCATGCCTCTTGTCTTACTGTAAAACACTGCATCATACCATAGTCCACCCATGCCAATTTTAGAACTCAAAAAATTTGTGGTAAAAGCATTGTAAGACACGCCACTTGTTACGCTGATTACATCTTGAAGATGTTTATATGCACCGGAATGATATGCCCATCGTGTTCCCGCATCAGCAAGGTAGTTAAGACATGCTTTTGATGAATCGTTTACATCGCATGGTGGTGGTGGCGAATCATCCAATCCACTTGTCATAGTAAGTAAATGTCGTAATGTGATGAGGCTTTCTTTGGCAGCTGGTGCACTTGTCCATCCGGTGCCGAGATATTGCGATACAGATGATTGAATATTTACGAAACCTTTTTCCTGAGCTACTCCTGTGAGAAAAGCAGTGAGGCTTTTTCCTGCCGATGCCCAGTAATGAATAGAGTCAACAGTATAGCTGCCGAAATATTTTTCAAGAACAATCTTTCCATCTTTAAGAATGATAAATCCTTTTGTATGTCTGTCTTGTAGAAACTGGTATAATGAGTCAATACGTGGTTGACACCAGTTTAAAGCCGAAGGTGATAGTGTGTCCCAATTGTTTCCGGTTAATGGTGGAAAATATAGATTCTGTGCAAAAAGTGATTTTGAAAACAGCAGCCAAATTATCAGTATGCCTCTTTTTATTAAATTATTCATCTGAAAGCAACATTTATTACAAAGATATTTTGAAAATAAGTAAAATATAATATATTTGAAACCTTATAATCCTCAAATTTATGAACAAACGATTTTACTTATTACTATTAATTTGTCTGCCCATGATGTTGTGGGCACAGAATCTTAAACCTGTAGCACAAAAAATATTTTCTGCCAAGCAACAGCAGGCTGTGTTTGCAACGGAGAACCTATTTACTGTTAGTCCGGACAATGAACAACTGAAAAGACAACATGCAGCTACTGCAACCAAAGCAACTTTTGTTGAGTTGAACAAGTCTGCTATTGCTTCTTTAATGAGTCAGCAGCCTGACTATTTATCATTGCGAATTCCTATCAACAATAATACTATTCAGGTTGATTTGTATAAAGCAAACATTTTTACTCCTGATTTTAGTGTTACATCAGCAGGCAGTAATGGCGGGGCTGTGAACTATACTCCCGGTTTACATTATCAGGGAATTATTAATGGTGATAACAATTCCATAGCAGCCATCAGCATTTTTGATAATGAAGTGATGGCATTGATTTCTACTCCATCGGCAGGAAATTTCGTTATTGGCCGTTTGGAAAACAATCGTTCTAACCTACATGTAATTTATAACGATGCAGACCTGACTTCCAGACCTGCAATGGAATGTGCAACACTTGCCGACAACGGAACTTATACACCTCAAGAATTGCAGTTGCCTGCCAACAGAGGTATGATGGTAAACTGTATCAGGTTGTATTGGGAAGTAAATTACAATATTTTTCAGGGAAAAGGAAGTATTACAGATGCTGCAAATTATGTTACTGGAATTTTCAATCAAAGTGCCATCATCTATACCAACGATAACATTCCTGTAGAGTTGAGTGAGGTATATGTTTGGGATGTGGTTAGTCCTTATACAGGAACAACATCTTCAAATTACCTGAGTCAATTCCAGACATACCGTACAAGTTTCAATGGCGACCTGGGTCACCTGCTTGGCTATGGTGGTGGTGGTGGTATAGCTGCAGGTTTCAGTGGCATTTGTGCATCAAACATCAACTCAAGTAAATGTTATAGCGGTATCAACTCATCTTATAGCAATTTCCCTACTTACTCATGGAGCGTAATGGTTGTTACTCACGAACAAGGTCATTTAATGGGTTCGCGACATACACATGCTTGTGTGTGGAATGGAAACAACACTGCCATTGATGGTTGTGGTCCCGCAGCAGGTTATGGTTATGAAGGAAGCTGTAGTGGCGCACCAATTCCTTCGGGAGGTGGAACTATAATGAGTTATTGTCATTTGAATTCCGTAGGTATCAATCTTTCTTTAGGATTTGGTTCACAGCCACAAGCTGTAATCATTAATAAATATAACAGTGGCGCATGTTTGACTGCATGTATTGGTATGGCATGTATGCCTCCTCCGGGAATGAACACCACTACTGTAACGAACACCTCTGCTGTTTTTAACTGGACAGCAGCAGTAAGTGCATCAAGTTATGTGTTGCGCTATCGTGTTGTTGGTACTTCAACATGGACTACAGCTACTGCAACTGCTTCACCTTATACAGCTACAGGTCTGACAGCGGGAAGCAACTATGAGTGGCAGGTGCAGACCGTTTGTACAGGGGGTTCTTCTATATTTACGATTTCAACAACATTTACCACACTTCCGTTTACCTGCAGTATTCCTACAGGCACTTCAACAACAAATATAAATTCAACTTTTGCAACATTTAGCTGGACAGCAGTTGGTGGCGCATTAAGCTACAATGTTCGCCATCGTTTAGTTGGTAATGCAACATGGACTACAGCAAATACAACATCAACAAGCTACACCGCTTATTCTTTGACAGCAAGTAGTAACTATGAATGGCAGGTAGAAACTGTTTGTGCAGGTGGAACAACTTCAGGTTTTTCTGCATCAATACCTTTCTCTACAACAGCACAACCATGCAACACGCCACAAAATAACTATACAACATCCATCTCGTCAACCTCAGCTGTGCTAAACAGCTCTCCCGGTAGTGGTGGCGGTTCTTATAACCTTCAGTATAAAAAAGCAAGCAATTCAACATGGACAATTTTAACTAATGTATCTACTCCATATACGTTAACAGGTTTACAGCCCAACACTAATTATCAATGGCAGGTACAACTGGTATGCGGGTTAACCGTTTCTCCTTGGAGTAGCACTGTTCCATTTACCACATTATGTGATACACCAACAGCAGTAACTACCCCTACCGGCACCATTAATGTTTGTGCAGGACCTGTTGTTCTTTCTGCAAATTCAGGAACAGGACTAACATATCAATGGCTCAATAATGGTAATGTGATTTCAGGTGCCAACAACTCCACATACAATGCCACCGTAACTGGCAACTACGCAGTAGTGGTTACAAATTCAAACCTCTGCAGCAGCACATCTGCAATAGTTAGTGTAAGCATAGGTGCAATGACAGGACAAATTGCTCCATCAGGAACGGTAAGCTTTTGTGCAGGCTCTAATGCAACTTTAAATGCTACTTCCGGTCCCGGATTTACTTACAAATGGTATAGAAACAATGTACTGCTTTCAAGCACAGCTTCTTCTATTAACATTGGTTCATCCGGAACTTATTATTGTGTCATCACATCAGGGTCATGTACTGTAACAACAAACACTGTTGTAGGAAATCAAATAAATAACCCTACACCTTCAATTTCTCATACTACACCTACTTCTTTCTGTAGCCCCGGTTCAGTAGTGCTCACAGCAAATACCTTTACCGGTGTACAGTATCAATGGCAGAAAAACAGTGTGGACATAAATGGTGCAACATCACAGAATTATACAGCAACATCTAATGGCTCGTACAGAGTTGTTGAAACTGCCAATGGTTGCTCTAAATCAAAAACTATTGCTGTAAATACTGCTTCTTCTGTTTCAGCTTCTATCTCTACCAACGACCCAACAACGCTCTGTAATCAGGGAACCGTAACAATGTATGTAAACAATCCTATTCCCGGATATAACTATCAGTGGAAAAATAATGGCAATAACATATCTGGTGCCACATCAACAAGTTTTACTGCCAATGTTTCAGGAAACTATTCTTGTAATGTTAGTGCAAGTTGCGGCAACACAAACAGCAATGCTATCATTGTAAGTATAGGAAGTTTTAATGCACAGATAAATCCATCGGGCAATCAGATAATTTGTACTGGAGGTTCAATGTTATTGAGTGCATCATCAGGAATAGGTTTTACACATCAGTGGTATAAAAACGGCAACATCATTTCCGGTGCAACAAGTTCAACATATTCTGCAACATCAGGCGGTAGTTATACGGTATTTATTAATTCACCCTGTGGCAGTGGAACATCACCTGCTGCAGTGTTAACTGAAAATAGTGTTTCTGCTTCTGTTAGCCCTGCAGGAACTTCTACAGTTTGCAGCGGAACACCAATGACCTTTACTGCTAATAGCGGAGCAGGTTACACATATCGCTGGTTTAGAAACAATGTACTACGTCCAGGAAACAGTCAGATCATCAATGTTACTTCTGAAGGTCAGTATAAAGTTGAAGTTTCTATAAATGGCTCCTGTGCGGTGACAAGTAACATTGCTGTTTTAGACGTCATCAACAATCCTGCACCCGTAATTACACCTACAAGTGCA
This sequence comes from Bacteroidia bacterium, assembly GCA_037045145.1. Taxonomy (NCBI): domain Bacteria; kingdom Pseudomonadati; phylum Bacteroidota; class Bacteroidia; species Bacteroidia bacterium. The sequence continues at coordinate 492,338 of JBAOIA010000011.1, read as the reverse complement.
ACTATCTGTAATGGAGCAGCACAAGTTTTTACTGCAAATAATTTTACAGGAGTAACCTACCAATGGTACAGAAACAGTGTATTAATTCCGGGAGCTACAGCACAAACCTATACTGCAACATTAGCAGGACAATACAAGGTTACAGAAACAGCCTTTGGTTGCGACAAAACAAAATCAGCCCAACTCACAGTAACATCTTGTCGTGAGCAGGGCGAGGGCGCTATTTCTGAAGTGTTAAACAACATCAGTATATCACCAAATCCATTTACTGATCAGTTAAATATCTTTGTTCTATCAGAAAAAGAAGGTAATGCAGAAATTCAGGTTTTGGATATGCTAGGCAAGATTGTTTATCGTTCTGTAATCACCTTAAATCAGACGTCAGAAATCAACATGGATGTTCCTGCAGGAATTTACATGTTGGCTATTCATACTGATGGAAAGTATCAGGTGCAGAAAATTGTGAAATCAAGATAAGAAATACAATCCTAAAAAAAGACCCTGCATAAGCGGGGTTTTTTTATGTCCAAATTGCTATATTTGTAAGCATAAACAAATACACATTCGTTACGCAGTTAAATAAAAGCAATCATGTCAGGAGTTAATAAAGTAATTTTAGTAGGCAACTTAGGAAAAGACCCGGAAATGCGTCATATAGATGGCAACATAAGTGTAGCAAAGTTTCCATTGGCAACATCTGAAGTTTATAAGAACAAGGACGGGCAGAGAGTTACACAAACAGAATGGCATAATGTGGTGTTGTGGCGACAGCTTGCAGAGACTGCAGAAAAGTTTTTGAAAAAAGGCAGCTTAGTCTATATTGAAGGAAAACTACGCACACGCAACTGGGATGACAAAGACGGCAATAAAAAATACATTACTGAAGTCATTGGCGACAGCATGACATTACTAGGTCGCAAAACTGATGAAAACGGAAATCCCTCAACAGGCACTACTGACAAAACATCAACAACTGAACATCCTGCATCTGATGCAAGTCATTCTGAATTAAATGATGATTTGCCATTTTAACTGCATTGCATGGCTTTTAATACCCAACTAAGCCACTTCATCCTATATTTGCAGGAAATTACATTGTATTCAACCCCTCAACATGCCTGTCGTCAGTAGCTTGTTACTTACCAATTTTTCATCCTATTCATTTACCGGTGATCTGATTGTTATTCTTATAATGCTTTTGCTTTCTGCTCTTTTTTCAGGAAGCGAAGTCGCATTTTTCTCGCTGCGTCCTGCACAACTTCAGTACCTGAGAGATGAAAAACCAACATACATCAATAAAATAATTCTACAATTACTCGATCAGCCTAAAAAACTGCTTGCTACAATTTTAATTTCCAATACCTGTGTAAACATTTCATTAATCATTTTTTCTTCTCTCATTTTTTCAAACACACAGTTGCTGGGTGAAAATCCCATTCTCATCTTTTTTGTACAAGTTTTCAGTGTAACTTTTCTCATCACCATGTTTAGCGAAGTGTTACCAAAGGTTTATGCTGCACATAACAACCTGCGTATTCTTTCCTTTATGGCTTACCCTGTTTATATAATTGGAAAAATACTGACACCATTTAGTGTTCCATTAGTAAAATCAACATCACTTTTTGATAAACATCTTAAACGCAAACGTACTAACGTAAGTTTGGATGAATTAACACATGCCATTGAAATTACCAGTGATATTGAATCTCCACCGGAAGAAAAACGTATTCTCAAAGGTATTGTTAACTTCGGAAATATTGATGTTAAACAAATAATGCGTCCGCTTCCCGATATGATTGCTTTCGGCTTACAAACACCATTTAAAGAGTTATTGCAACGTGTTATTGATGCAGGATATTCAAGAGTACCTGTTTATGAATCGTCTATTGACAATATCAAAGGGGTGTTGCATATAAAAGATTTATTGGCACACATTAAAAAAGAAAACTTCGACTGGCCACTTCTTATCCGTAAAACATACTTTGTTCCTGAAAACAAAAAGATAAATGACTTATTGCAAGAATTTCAACAACGCAAAATACACATGGCCATTATTGTTGATGAGTTTGGTGCAACACAAGGGCTTATTACACTAGAAGATGTACTTGAAGAAATAGTTGGAGAGATAAAAGATGAGTTTGATGATGAAGAACCTGTTTACACCAAAATTGATGAACAAACCTACGTATTCGAGGCAAAAACTTCACTGAATGAGGTATGTCGTATTCTTGAAATAGATATGACAATGTTTGATGAAATAGAAGGTGAAAAAGACACTCTTGCCGGATTGTTGTTGGAAATCAATCACACCATACCACGTATTGGCGAAGTAATATCATTCAAAAACCTGCGTTTTACTATTGAATCCGCTGACAGGCGGAAAATAAAACGTGTTAAATTGCAGATTATACAAGAACAGGAATGAAAAAGTTAATGTGTTTCTTACTTTTGGGCATACTAACATCTTGCAGCAAAACACCTGCACCAAAGCCGCGCGGTTTTTTTCGTATAGATATGCCTGAAAAAAAATACGCTTTGTTTACAGACAACTCTTGTCCTTATCGTTTTGAAACACCCGACTACAGTTATGTTTTGCCTGATACAAACCGATTTGCTGAGCCTTGTTGGAAATATATTCTCTATCCAAAATTTGGTGCGCAGCTTTATCTTACCTATAAGCCTTTAAAAAAAAACCTTACCCAAATGTCTGAAGACTCCAGAGGCTTTGCCTACAAGCATACCATAAAAGCAAATGGCATTGACGAAACCTTTATCAATACAAAAAATAAAGTTTATGGAGTAGTTTATGATATCGGTGGAAATGCAGCTAGCAACTTGCAATTTTATGTTACCGACAGCTTTCAGCATTTTTTAAGAGGGTCGTTGTATTTTAATACTATTCCAAATGCAGATTCGTTGCAGCCATCATTGGAGTTTATACGCAAAGATGTTTTGCAACTGATAAATACTTTACAATGGAACAATTAAAAAAATATCGTTACACACTTCTTTTATTGACAGCAACGCTAATTTTGTTTCAATCTTCTTGTCGTATTTTTAAAAAAAAATGTGATTGTCCGAAATGGAGTAGTCAGACAAAAAAAACACAGAAGGTTTAATTGTTATTTTTATTTCTGTAATTCTTCTGATTTTCATTTTAGAACAAAGTATTTAAGCTGCATTTTTCATTAAACTGATTTTAATCATATTCTTAACAGCTTAAAATGAAGTTTTTATTGGATTTTACCAATGAAAGTCAATTTTTAGTTTTTAGCTTTATTTTACTATTGCAAGCGAATTTTTTATTGTTTAAATAAATTCAAAAGTTATTTAAAAACACAACTTACAAAAAATAATTTATTATGCCAAAACATTCATGGGCAGAACCCTTTAAAATAAAAATGGTTGAGCTGTTGAAAATGACAACACCACAACAGCGTAAAAAAGCATTACAGCAGGCCGGTTATAACACGTTTCTTCTTAAATCTGAAGATGTATATATTGATTTGTTGACAGACAGCGGAACTTCTGCCATGAGCGATCAGCAATGGGCAGGAATGATGCTCGGTGACGAAGCTTATGCCGGCAGTAAAAACTTTTACCGTTTAGAAGAAGTAGTAAAAAAATATTATGGATTTAAACATCTTATCCCTACGCATCAGGGTCGCGGTGCAGAAAATATTCTGTCGCAGATAATGATTAAAAAAGGCGATATAGTTCCCGGTAACATGTATTTTACTACAACTCGTCTTCACCAGGAACTTGCAGGTGCAACATTTTATGATGTCATTATTGATGAAGCACATGACAGCTCCAACCTACATCCTTTTAAAGGAAATATTGATATAAACAAACTAGATAAACTAGTTAAAAAATTTGGTGCGAACAAAATTCCTTATGTCTGTGTAGCAACTACAGTTAACATGGCAGGTGGTCAGCCAATTTCTATGGCTAATATTAAAGAGCTTAGAAAATATACATCAAAGCTAGGCATTAAGGTTATGCTAGATATGACACGCATTGCAGAGAATGCTTATTTTATACAACAACGTGAAGACGGTTATAAAAGAAAAAGCATTGCAACCATTGTAAAAGAAATCTGCAGCCTGACCGATGGAGCAACCTTCAGTGGAAAGAAAGATGCATTGGTTAACATCGGAGGATTTCTGGCTTTAAACGATGATAAAAAGTTTGAAGAAGCAAGTAATCTTGTTGTTGTATATGAAGGCCTGCATACCTATGGCGGATTAGCCGGACGTGATATGGAAGCAATGGCAACAGGAATTATTGAATCTGTTAGTGATGATCATATCAGGGCACGAATCGGACAGGTACTGTATCTGGGAGATAAACTCAATGAAATGAATATTCCAATTGTAAATCCTGTGGGAGGGCATGGAATTTTTATTGACGCTAAAAAGTTTTTACCACACCTTAAACAAACACAGTTTCCTGCTCAGGCATTAGCTGCTGAAATTTATGAAGACAGCGGTGTGCGAACAATGGAAAGAGGTATTGTTTCTGCTGGTAGAAATAAAAAAACAGGCGACCACTACTTCCCTGAATTGGAATTGGTGCGGCTAACCATTCCGAGAAGGGTTTATACACAGGCACACATGGATGTGATTTCAGAATCAATTGAACGTGTCTATAAAAATCGTGAAAAAATAAAAGGATTAGAAATGATTTATGAACCTACTTATCTGCGTTTCTTTCAGGCAAGGTTCAAAAAAAGATAAGTGTTTTTTGTAATTATTGATTTCTAAAGGAGGCGTTTTGCCTCCTTTTTATTTTGAAGTAACTACAGAAAACAAACTATTTTTTACATTTTGTACCACCATATTGCATTTTGTACAATTATTGTTGGATTAAGCTTTTTCAAAAGTATATTTGAAAAAAATAATCCAACTTTTAATTAACTAAAATTTACAACCACAAACCGATATTTAAGTTATCCTGACAGAAAATAAACCGCTCTTTTTTACTGTCTAACTAAAACCAAAAACATGAATAACAGAATTATCGGATTTTTTACAGCAGCCCTAACACTTACCCTGCTTGTAACCTCTTGTAGTAACCCCGAAGAAAAAAAAGAAACTGCAGTTGCTGCTGCCAAACAAATGGCAGCAGCACCTGCGCTGCCTAACGAGCATTTAATGACAGTTGTCGAAGCTGTTTCGCTGATAAAAAACTATTTGGAAACCATAAACAACAGTACCATTGCTTCAGAACTTAAGAGCTTGCCCATCGGTGGTGCCTTCTCCGCAGAAGCATTGTTGCAAATGACAGAAGAAGACCCGGAAGCCAACGGATACATATTTTATGGATTCAGTGATAATGAACCCGCCACTCTTTTTAAAGATGTAAAAATGCTGGCAGCATGTAAGTTTAATTATGATGTTGATCAACCTGCAAATTTTGCCACAACAGACAATGCTGATATTTACCTGATAAACGACACTTTAAAACATGCCTATGATTTACTGACACCCGAAGCCATAACAAACTATCTTTCACAATACAGAAAAACAATTCCCACAGCGGCATCTGTTTATAAGTATGGAAAAATCAAAGAAAACATGAGTGCCTACACCTCTTTTTTTAATGAAACCTTTGGTGATGGTACCGTTAAATGGCCTTATGCCTTATTTTCATCTGAGGACTTTTTAACCCGGTTGTATGAGGCAACCAATGGCGAAAATAATTTTGGAGGTATCCGCTATTACTTTGGTTTGGACAAAGATGGCGAAGACAGTAAACTAAGAATTATTATTTTTGCTGTTGACAAATCCGGAGCAAATGTAGTAGTTGATAATAAAATTCTCGAACGACATTGGCCCCCCTCATCATGATTAAATGGATTCTTTTTTTACTCGGATGCTTGCAACCTGCATTGAAGTGCTGGTGGCATTATTCGGAGTAATGATATTTAAGAAAGCCGGACTACAATTCCGGCTTTTAATTTTGTTGCTTTTGTATGGTGCAGCAACTGATATTTTTGGCTGGACATTTTATAAAACAAACCGCTCCTATGTACTGTTGGCTGTGGATATTTATACTCTGGCAGAAGCATTACTCATGGTTTTCATAATTGAATCATCAGGACTATTTAACAATCTAAAGAAGCTTTTTAAACTAATTTACCTATTGCTTTTTGTTTGCTATGTACTGGTATTTATCATTCTGCCATTAGTAAGTGATAATGGTGCTTATCGAGGAACTTATTCTTTTGGCTATTTATCAATCGTTGCTGTTTTAGCAGCATGGGCATCGCTAAAATGGATTGAAGGTGTAGGAAACAAACTCAATAATCCTGTTTTTACATTGCTAATAGGGGTATTTATATACACTTTTTGCAGTGTGTTTATTGACTCTTTTATTGGTACAACTATAGGCGATGCAGTATGGTGGATTCATGATGTAGCTAACATAACTGCATATCTGATTTTTGCTTATTGTTTTTTCCTTATTAAAAAGTCCACAACAACAGAAAAATCGGTAATTAATTCACCAAAAAAAGTTTAGTTACACACGTGTTGTCACCTTTTTCATCGGTGGCAAAAACCAAATACACTCCTGTATGTGCCCGCTTGCCTTCAAAGTTGTTACCATCCCAAGTAGCAATTCCACCTTTAGCTGTTGTTTCATAAACTACATTTCCTGCAATATCAGTAATTTTAATATTACCATTTGCTGTAACGCCACGCACTGCAATAGGACCATTATAATTTTCTTTCACCGGGTTGGGAAATACTTTTAATCCTGAGCACGATTCTGCACCTTGTGTTGCATCGCCAACATAAGAAATCAATCCTTTATCGGTACCGATAAAAACTTCGCCTGTAACCGGATCAATGGCAATTGAAGTAATTGTGTTTGAAAACAAAGGGCTGTTTGAAGTATTAAAGTTCTGAATTTGCTTTGTGCCATCAGCAGAAAGCAAAAAGACGCCTCCACCATTGGTGCCAATCCATTTTCTGTTGGCTCCATCAACTGCAATTGCAGTAATAATTTCTTTGTCTAAAAGATACTGTGTAATACCATCAATAGTTATCAGAATTTTTTGTGCTTTAACAGCTGTGCTCCCTGTTGCATTTCCGGGAGAATAAATAACAGCAATACCCTCTGATGTTCCAAGCCAGATCTGCCCTTCTTTATCTTCTACTATACAACGAACATCATTTACATTTAATCCACCGGTCTCCTGAGAAATTCTTGCTGAGGCTTGCGCCACAGGATCATATACAATCAAACCATTGCTGATTAAGGTTGTCCATATCTGACCATAAGAATCGCATAAAATATCTCCAAAAAATATATTTACTCCTGATGGAATAACAGCCTGTAGATTGATTGCCTGCCAAACACCATCTTTACTCATTACATTTAATGGTGTGTTTACCCCTGAATTAACTACCCAAAGATTTCCAGCAGCATCATACGCTAAACCGCCAATTTTTGTTTGTCCCGGATTTCCAAATGCTCCTTTTAAACTGCTATTGTCTTTATTGTACATCTTCACCGGAACATTATTATCAAATTCAAAAACACCATTGATGCGCGAACCCAGAAAAAAGTGCCCTGGATTTCCGGGCTCCCTGACTACGGATTGCAAATCGAGCATTTGATTGAGATCAACATTTGAATTGGTAATAGTTTTTACATTCCATGTTTTCCACTGTACACCATCAAAAGTTGAATATCCATCAGTACCATAACTGTCGCTCCAGCGGTTGGTGCCATGTGTAGTCACCAATGATGTGCCATTGTGAAATACAAAACTTGCATTGGGCGATGCCGGGCTGTTTGGAACGGTAAATGTTATGTTGTTATTGTCTGTATAGTTTACCAACCCATTGTTACGATCAGCAATGTAAAGTTGATTGCCACTTCCTGTAGCTATGCCAAACATATCTGTGTTCTGATAGTTAGCACTACCATATATCTGTCGTAATGATTGAAAATTATTATCCCATTCATTAACAGAATAATTATTCACTGCATAAAGGCGGTTATTTTCGGTTTTTAACTGTCGCAGCTCAAAGCCTCCACTAAGCAATGTGGTTCCTGTTGCAAAAGTTGTTGTGTTAACGATAACTACACTATCCGCTGTGGCAGAATGAAAATTAACAGCCAGATTACCATTGAGCCAGCACATCTTATTAAATGTAACTCCGGTAAAAGTATTTGGATAAACCATTTGCCATTCTGCAAAATTATTGAGTGATGGATTGCTTATTTCTCCTCTGAGAATTCCGCCTGCAATGGCAGCATAAATATAGGTACCATCAGTAGTAACCGAATAAACAGGAACTTCATTTCCGGTGGTTCCAACAACGTAGGTCTCTTTTATTTCAGCCTTTATTAAATCGAGAGCCAGAACACCAAAACCTGTTGCCAGGTATGCAAACTTTGAATTAAACGTTACATCGTTAATGGTTTTATCACCGGTAGCTGTTCTTCTTTCAACATCAGAAACATTTATGATGCCCGTACTTGATATCAGGTCAATATTGGAATTTACATAGCCCACAAAAACCACATTTTCTGAATGGCTGTAATCCATCAGTCTGATGCCGACATCAGAAAGTCCATTTATTTTTGAATAGCGTTGAACACTGTTATCTGATTTATCAATAAAATACACAGCCTGATCGGTGGCACAATAAACACGCTGGGCTGTATTCGCCACAAACTGTGACTGTGTGAAAGAAAGGTGCTCGCGCCATGAGCCTAAAGGCAGATTTTGCGAATGGGATTGTATTGCTGATAGTAGCAGAAAAAGGACAATAGACAGCTGTTTGTACATATGGTTCGGGATACGGAATATATAACTCAACATGAGGGAATTTATTTTATGGCCTGCTATGAGTTTCTATTTAAAATACTTTTGCACTACAAAAATATAAATAATCGTAATGGCGCTGATAGCGGTAAACACCAGAATGTTGCTTAAAGAAAAGTTGGATGGAACAGGATGGTTTGCATTCGAGACCCTGAAGCGTATTGTCACACAGCACCCGGAGCATCATTTTATCTTTTTTTTCGATCGTAAGTTCCATTCTGAATTTGTCTTCAGCAATAACATTCTGCCTGTTGTTGTTTATCCACAGGCCCGGCATCCATGGTTATGGTACACTTGGTTTGAAATAAGCCTTCACAGAGCACTTAAAAAGTATAAACCGGATTTATTCTTCAGCCCCGAGAGTTTTATTTGCAGCAAAGCAACTGTACCACAGGTAGCAGTAATTCACGATTTAAACTTTGAACATTTTCCACAATATATGCCGGCACAGGTAGCACGTTATTACAGTAAGTGGTCGCGCATAGCAGCACAACAAGCGCAGAGAGTAGGTACTGTATCTGAATTTTCACGTCAGGATATTGTAAACACCTATAATATTAACATTGAAAAAACAGACGTGCTCTATAACGGCATTCATGACATGTACAAGCCGCTTTCAGCAAAAGAACAAGAGCTGGTGCGTAACCAATATACCACAGGATGCCGCTTTATATTATATACAGGCTCGCTGCATCAACGTAAAAACACAGCGAACATGGTGCGTGCCTTTGGACAATACAAAAAACAGTTTGGCGGAGAATTAAAGTTTGTGTTTGTCTCCGATAGAAATAAAATGGAAAGTGATTTGCAACTGGCACTTTCTGAAACAAAAATTGAAGACGATATAATTTTTACCGGACGACTTTCGGCAAAAGCCTTGGCACAACTTACTGCATCTGCAGAAGCAATGATGTATGTTTCGTTTTTTGAAGGTTTTGGCATTCCGATGATTGAAGCCATGCGCTGTGGTGTTCCTGTAATTACTTCCAATGTAAGTTGTCTTCCTGAAATTGCAGGTAATGCAGCAATATGCGTTGACCCACACAACGTAAATGCCATTACCGGTGCTTTGGAGCAGGTATTGCAACATCAGGAAGTTGCCGAACAACTAAGGCAAAAAGGTGAAATCAGGCAACAAGAGTTTTCATGGGATAAAACTGCTGCACTAACTTGGCATAGTCTGCAACTTGTTCTTGCTGAAAAAGGCAAAAAGTGAAAAACCTATTAATGCAAAAAGTGTAACTCCCGAAAGCAACAAAGTATAATATATCGGTTTGTTTTCATAGCAGTATTCTATCTGATGACTACCTTGTGTTAAAGGAATGGTCATAAACAAATAATCGGTAATAATGGGCTTAACTTCTTTTCCATTGTCATAAATTTTCCATCCGTGATAGTACTGCTGCATCAGTGTTAAAGCCGAGGGCGCCTTGGCCTCTGCATCAACAATTATCTTTCCGGGAATAAATTTTTTTACAGAAATTTTCTTGTCAGATGTTGGTTGAATATTCAAGTAGCCTGCTTTGTTTGCAGGTACATAACTAACATTATGCAAAGATGCAGGAGCAACTATAATGGGTTCTTCTGAATAAGCAATAACTGTGTCTGAAAAATAAATCCAGTTGTTGGCAATCTGCCTTTGCCTGAGCGATTCATCATCAACAAAGTTTACATAATTTTTCAACTGAAAAGAATTATATCCATCCCATGCAGGTTGTTTTTTAAATAGATTTAAGTTTCGCCAAAAAGGACTTACCCACCCTCCTGAGTCGTTGTTGAGTAAAACAGGTCGCACTTCAGGAACAGGAAAGTCTGCAACTGCTTTTTCTTTTACTTCTTTTGCTACTTCGGAGGTTTTTAGATTGTAGGTCACCGTCACTGGAATGTTTAATTGTGCAGCAGCAATTACATTGGCGGCAGACAATATTATCATGGACATCAAAATTTTTGCCCTATCTTTAATTAATAATGCCAGCAACATCATCACAATAAACAGCAATTGAATAAAACCCTGAAGTGCTATTGCCTGCGTAAACGAAATGTTGTTGAAAGCATCATGCCAAGGTTTAAAGTTCCAGTCCTGCGTATTCTTTATCCAGAAAAAAACAGTTGTTACTGCGGCAATGCCTCCTAAGGTGGCTAATGGTAGTTTAAGGCGGCTGAAAGCATCGGGTGCAGAGAGTGCCATGCCAGAAAGCAACATAATTCCTATAATAAAAAATAATCTATAAACCGAGGGGAACCGGAATAAATCAAGCATGGGAAAAGTATTGTAAAGCCAGCCAAAAACAGGCGTATAACTTCCAAAAGAAGCCAACAGCATGATAATAGTTGCTGCAAGAATAAGCCATGCAGAGCGCGATTTAGGTCTGATGATAAAAAGTAAAAATCCTGCCAACGGCAACATCCCAATAAAAACTGAAGACATACTGATGTCTGTTCCGAAAAATTCGCTGTCGCGTGCAGATGCCAGTGGAAACATAAGAGATATGAGTGACTGAGGTGAAAAAGGACCAAACGATGCTACTTTAAATGAGAGCCCTTCTGCACGCGCAAGATAATCTGAACTTTGAAAAACACTGTACAAAATACCCGATGAACACAACAATAACAGAACAACAGCAAGTATGCTATGCAGGAGAAAGCGTTTCATCCAATGTTTGCTCTGACGATTACGAATAAAAAGAAATACTGATACGGTTAACAGAATATAAAATAAAATGATGGCAAAAGCAGGATATCCTCCCGACACCAACAAGTAGCCAAACAAAGCAAAATGCAATGCAAAACGCCAGTGATTATGCTCTGCCATGTTCTTAAAAGCAAGAATGACAAAAGGTAACCAACAGGCAGCAATGGTAAAAGTCAGATGTTGCGCATTGCCTACAAACAAACCACAAAACATATAAGCAATGGAATTGATGAATGCGATAAACGGATTGATATGGAAACGTTGTAATAAAAACAACATACCAATGCCTCCACCAATGATATGCAACATAAATTCTATTTGCACACTGTAAAGTGTATAGGGTCCAAACAACGACATAAGCCAGACAACAGGATACCATACCCCACTTTGCGGGTCAGCATGCATCGGGTAACCAAACTGTTCGTATGGATTCCAAAAAGGTAAAATACCATTTCGCAGACACTGCACCACAAACATGCGCCACGGATAATACTGATCGGTGACATCCCACTTCAACGTATTCTGAAAAAATGCAACCTGATAGTAACCCACAAGGGCTATCAGCAACAGCAACACAAAAGGATACTTCTTTAAAAAATTTATCACGGGCGTAAAAATAAAAGGAATTAGTGATGTTAAAAAGATAAATTGATAATAGCAGCTATTTTTCCGATTTAAAAAATTACGTTTGTCATCAAACTTTGTACATGTCTGTCAAACTTCTTACCGATTACCTCCAGCATTATACCTTAATAGGAATTAAAAGTGGTATTAACAGAAAGTCATTTACAGACATTTGGATGGTAACAGTAGCAGGCCGTTTCTTTTCACGCAGTTGGAACAAAAGTAAAACTGGATGGTTTAATGAAATTTTAAAGAATGGTGCAGGTCAATTAAACCTTAACAACACCATCCTGAATGTTACAGTCAAAAAAATTGAAAAAGATGATGACATTCATCAGAAAATTGATTTGGCTTATCTTTCAAAATACACACAACCTGAAAATACTTCTTATGCTCATGGTATTTCACAACCCGATTATCATGACTTTACAGTTGAGTTTTTAATAGAATAAAAAAACAGACTTACAGTTTAGCCAGAATATTTTCCAAAGCAAGTTCTTTATCTAAAATCGCTTTCAATTCATTAATTCCAATACGTTCCTGCGCCATACTATCGCGGTGACGAAGTGTAACTGTACTATCAGTTAATGTCTGATGGTCAACCGTAATGCAGAAAGGTGTTCCAATGGCATCGTGTCTGCGGTAACGTTTACCAATAGCATCTTTTTCATCGTAATGACATTGATAAGAAAGTCTGAGTGTATTAAATATTTTTTGAGCCACTTCGGGCAGTCCGTCTTTCTTCAACAGAGGTAAAACAGCACATTTTATGGGGGCTAAAAATGGTGGGAAGTTTAATACTGTACGTTGCGAACCATCAGCAAGTGTTTCTTCATTGTACGCTGTACTAAGCATCGCAAGAAACAGTCTGTCGAGCCCAATACTGGTTTCCACCACGTAAGGAACAAACGATGTGTTTTGCTCTGTATCGAAGTATCGTAATTTTTTTCCGGAATATTTTTCATGATTAGACAAGTCAAAATCCGTACGTGAGTGAATACCTTCAAGTTCTTTGAAACCAAAAGGAAAACAAAACTCTATATCACAGGCAGCATTAGCATAGTGTGCCAACTTGAGATGGTCATGAAAGCGAAAGCGATTAGCACCAAGGCCAAGAGAAAGATGCCAGTTAAACCGCTTTTCTTTCCAGTAGTTGTACCATTCCATTTCGGTGCCGGGCTTTACGAAGTACTGCATTTCCATTTGCTCAAATTCACGCATACGGAAAATAAACTGTCTTGCTACAATTTCATTTCTAAAAGCCTTACCTGTTTGTGCTATACCGAAAGGAATTTTCATCCTGCCCGTTTTCTGAACATTTAAAAAGTTTACAAAAATTCCCTGTGCTGTTTCAGGTCGCAGATAAATGGTTGCAGAATCGTCTGTTACACTTCCCAATTGTGTTGAGAACATCAGGTTAAACTGTCGCACTTCTGTCCAGTTACGCGATCCGCTGACAGGACAAACAATCTCTAAATCAATAATAATCTGCCTAACCTCTGTAAGATTACCGGCTTCTAAGGCTTCTTTAAAACGGGCATTTATCTTATCAACCTGCTGACGGTATTCTAGTACACGTGCATTGGTTGACAGAAACATGGCCTCATCAAAATTTTCAAAACGCTTAGCTGCTTTTTCTACCTCCTTACGTATTTTATCTTCAATTTTTGCAACATATTCTTCAATCAGCACATCGGCACGGTAGCGTTTTTTAGAATCTTTATTGTCAATCAACGGATCATTAAATGCATCAACGTGTCCCGAAGCTTTCCATATTGTAGGATGCATAAAAATGGCTGCATCTATTCCAACAATATCAGGGTTTGTCTGCACCATAGCTTTCCACCAGTAGTCGCGCAGATTTTTTTTCAGCTCCACGCCATATTGACCATAATCATAAACGGCACTCAGTCCGTCATAGATTTCACTTGAGGGAAAAATAAATCCATACTCCTTGGCATGTGATATGATATTTTTGAATAATTCGTCAGTTGTAGCCATAGGCGGCAAAGGTACATGGAATAGATTATTGTAAAACTTTATCGGAAAATTTTAAACGCAATACTGAATGAGGTAAATTCTGTAATAAAAAATCCTAAAGGTCTATTGCTTCAAGATATTTTTCAGCCAATGGCTTATTCAGATAACGGATGACATAAGGGTTGGCAGAGGCGCGGTTAATATCGTCCGGGCTAATGGATGATGACAGCACTATGATGCGACATGACTGACGGATATTTTCTGCAAGCGAATTAAACTCGTCAAGAAAAGCAAAACCGTCTTTTACAGGCATGTTCAAATCAAGGAAAATTACCTGTGGCAACGGTACCTTACTGTCTTTGGCAATGATATTCAGGTATTCAATAGCTTCATCGGCAGAGGTTTTTACAGTACATACCTCGCTAAACCCTGAAGAGGTGATAATACGCTCGTTGATGAAATTATCTATTTCATTATCATCAATCAACAGAACGTGTTGCAATCTAGAAGGAGAAGATGATTTCATTGAATCTTTTCCTGAAAATGTTAGTGGTGACAGGTGGAATCGAACCACCGACACAAGGATTTTCAGTCCTTTGCTCTACCAACTGAGCTATGTCACCGTTAATAAGTGCGCAAAAGTAAAAAAATAATGAATAGAAAAAATTTTTGTTTTTTTGTTCACATCCATTTCAATGGTATTTGAATTAAAATTTTGTAGAACTATTAACTTTGAACCTGATTTTCCTCAAGGAGGTGCCCGATAAAAATTACTTTGCTTTTAATATATTTTTGCAGCAGATTTTTATCCCACACAAACAAAACCATGCATGATTTTTTTTAAGAAAGAGCGACTTTTTACCCTATTGACTTTATTAGTTTTTATAATAATGGCGTTACCCGGATTTTGCATTTCTACTGAGCCTGAACATGAGCATCAACCTCACAAAGCGGAAATAGGTATTGGTAATTCTGCCGTTTACTTTACTAAAGACAAAACTTTAAACTATGGCTTTCATTTTCATTTCAGCCGCAACATCAAACATTCAAATTTTTCCATTGGTGCCGAATACGAAAGAATATTTGACCGCCATGGACATAATATGATTGGTATTGTTGCAGGATACAGTCCGGCACATCGTGTTGAACTCAGTATTACACCGGGAGTTTTATTTGAAGACTCTGAGCCCAACCATGCCGATGTTTCTCTGCATTTAGAAGCAGGCTATCATTTCGATATTAAAAACATTCACCTTGGGCCAATAGTTGAATGTGCGCTTGACAGGCATGATGTTCATTTCAGTATTGGACTGCACTTGGGCATTGGGATTGGAAAATTGATTGAATAAACAAGCAGTAAATGCATGCCTAAACTAACTTTGGTTTGTAAAGGAAGAGACAGATTTATATCGCTGATTACTCCCTTCAAGATGATAAAAAAACATTGTTTGCTTATAACTATTGCAGTTGTGGTATTTTAGCAAGACAAACTAACGAAACCGATTCAATGGAAATAGTTATAAGATATCTTTAAAAAGGTGTTTATTATTTTTGTGTTAGCGATAATAATAAAAACCAAACTATAAAAAAATTTGTTAAACCTTATTCATAATTTTTACAGTTAAAATCATAATACAATGAAAGAACGTTTCAACTTATCAAAAGCCGACCCGAAAGCATTTGATGCAATGCTTAACCTTGAAAAATATCTGGCAGCAAGTGGATTAGATAAAATACTTTTTGAGTTAATAAAAACACGTGCCTCACAAATCAATGGTTGTGCTTATTGCATTAACATGCATGTGCGCGATGCCTTGAAATACGGTGAAAGTGCACAACGATTGTTTCTACTCAATAGTTGGCACGAAACCGATTTATTTACTAAAAAAGAACGTGCCGTTTTAGCACTTACAGAAGCCATGACTTTAATAGCAAATCATCCTGTAAGCGATTCTGTTTTTGAAGAAGCAAAAAAACATTTAACAGATAAAGAAATGGCCGCAGTAATAATGACCATTGTAACCATTAATGCATGGAACAGAATTGCAATAACGTCAAGAACAGCTTTGGACTAAGTATTTTTTAAACCACAATTGATACCTGATTAAAACAACTTAACATTTCCTGTTTCAGATGAGCACCCAATCTATTATTGATGAATTAAACAAACTTAATAAAATCAGCAGCCAACTTGATATTTCTGAAGCAGAAAGAGCATCGTTATTAAATCAGACTGCAGAATATACTAATAATTTTATTTCAACACTGCATACCATAAAAGGTTATCAGGAAAAAACTGTTGGAGATTTATCCATCAATAACCAACCATCAACTTTGCAAAATTTACTGAACCTTTATCAGAGTGAAGTTGCAGAAAGTGGCATCAATGCTGCATCGCCCAAACATTTGGGCTACATTCCCGGTGGAGGAATTTATACTTCTGCCTTAGCAGATTTTATTGCAGCAGTTACCAATCCATTTGCCAGCGCCTATTTTGCTTCGCCCGGTGCAGCTACAATGGAAAATGAAGTAATTAATTGGATAAAAAATGTTTTTTCATTTCCCGAAAATGCAGTTGGATGTTTGTCTTCAGGTGGCTCCGTCTCTACTTTAATTGCATTTACTGCAGCAAGAGATCAGTTTAAAATTAAAAACGAAATTGTTTATAAAAGTGTGGTTTACCTAAGCGAACAAGTACATCATTCCACACAAAAAGCATTACGCATTATTGGACTTGAAGATGTAATTATTCGTTATCTCCCTTTAGATGACATGTTCAGGATTATTCCTGATGAACTTAATTTATTGATTGAAAAAGATAAAGCTGATGGACTCAACCCTTTTTTAATTGTTGCCACTGCTGGAACTACCGATACAGGTACTATAGACCCGTTGAATAGTATTGCAGATATTGCAAGCAATCACAGATTATGGTTTCATGTTGATGCTGCCTATGGTGGTTTTTTTATACTAACGTCTAAGAAAAAATTATTTAAAGGAATAGAACGTGCCGATTCATTAATTGTTGACCCGCATAAAGGTTTGTTTCTTCCTTATGGTGTTGGTGCGGTTTTGGTAAAAAACAGTCTTTCTGTTTTACACTCACATTACTACACTGCAAACTATATGCAAGATGGGCAAAACGAAGAGCTTATTCAAAGTCCAGCAAACTTATCACCGGAACTCACCAAACATTTTCGGGGCCTCAGGGTTTGGCTGCCGTTAAAGTTTCACGGTATAGAACCTTTTATAGCCTGTCTTGAAGAGAAACTTTTTCTAGTACAATACTTTAGAATAAAATTAGCAGAAAGAGGATTTTGTTTGGGCCCAGAACCGGATTTATCTGTAAGTTATTTTTGGTATCCATTTACATCTGATACTGATGAAAAGAACAAACTGCTGATGGAAGCAATACATAAAGACGGTTCTGTGTTTTTAAGTTCGTCAATGATTGACAACCACTTTGTAATTAGAATTGCAATTTTAGCATTCCGAACAAAAAAAGAAACTGTTGACGAAGCACTTGCTATGATTGACCGGTGTTTAGAAAATATGCTATCAAACTCTGCGTGAAAAAACGCATTTTTCATGTAAATACGTAAAGAAAGAATAACACTAAAATTGCAAAGAAAAACGCCTTTGCATAAAGAAGAGTTTTGTTCTTCATTCACTATAAATCTGCTTTTCTGTAATTTTTTGTAACCTTTTGTTTTTTCATTTACTCTAATAGAGTATAAACATTAAAAAATAGTAAAAAATGAAAAAAACATCATTACAACAAAAGAACTCCCTTGAAATTGTGAAGGCTTCACAGAAGAACAAAACAAGGTTTAATTTAAAAACAAACGCTATATTTCTACTCTTTCTTTGCCTTGGCACTATGCTTACGTCTTGTAAAAAAGATAACGATTCCAATCCTTTAGAAAGCACGCAATACTACAGCCTTCAAGATGGTATGCGCAAACTTTGGAATGACCATATGCAATTTACCTATGCAACCGTTGATGCCTACTACAACAATCCTTCCGGGCTATCTTCCACTTTGAATCGTTTATTAGAAAATCAAAAAGAAATTGGTGCTGCAATTGTTCCATATTATGGTCAGGCTGCCGGTGACTCACTTTCCGCTTTGCTTACAACACACATAAACTTAGCTGTTCCTGTTCTTGAAGCCGCAAATAATAATGACCAGCCTGCCCTTAACAAAGCTATTGCCAACTGGAAAGTCAATGCTAATGATATTGCCAACTTTCTTTCTACCGCCAATCCGGCCAACTGGCCTCCGCATGATATGCAACACATGATGGAAATGCATATTGAACAAACTACTACCTATGCTGTTGACCTACTCAATAAAGACTACAACAATGCCATCATTCACTATGACCAG
Source organism: Bacteroidia bacterium (assembly GCA_037045145.1). Lineage (NCBI taxonomy): Bacteria > Pseudomonadati > Bacteroidota > Bacteroidia > Bacteroidia bacterium. The sequence continues at coordinate 473,807 of JBAOIA010000011.1, read as the reverse complement.
GCCAACCAACACATGCTTGATATGGCAGATGACCTGGCAAAAGGAATAGCATTACAATTTCCTGAGAAATTCTAATCATTAAAAAACAATCATTATGACAACTAATAATTCATCGCTCACACAAACTTTCAATTTGCTTAAATACACCTTTGTAGTTGTTCCGATAGTAGCCGGTGCAGATAAATTTACAAACCTGCTTACCAATTGGCCACAATATATCAACCCAACAATAGCCGGAATGCTGCCTCTAACACCTGCTGCTTTTATGATGATTGTAGGTGTAATTGAAATAGTAGCAGGTATTATTGTATTTAAAAAGCCTGCTATTGGTGGGCAAATAGTAGCAGCATGGCTAACACTTATTGCACTAACCTTGCTTTTAGGTTTCAATTATGTAGATGTTGCCGTACGAGATTTGGTCATGGCAATATCGGCTTTCTCAATGGCTCAACTAGCTAAATTTGTAAAACAATAATATGGAACTTTATAATGAACTATCCGAAACACAAATTGCGGAACGTATATTAAAAGGAGAGAAATCGCTTTACGAAATTATTGTAAGGCGATTTAATCCCACACTTTATAAAATTGGACGCTCCTACAATTATAATCACGAAGATACGGAAGATCTTATGCAGGATACATTTGTAGATGCATATAAAAATCTGTCTCTGTTTGAAGGACGTTCGAATTTTAAGACCTGGATAATCCGCATTATGCTGAACAACTGTTTTCGCAAAAAAGAAAAAGCTGGATTTAAAAACGAAATACAACAAGACGTGAACGATAATTCAAAACCAATGTTTACTCATTCCAACAACGACACTACTCAAAAAATACTAAACCACGAACTGGGAAACATTATAGAAGAAGCATTGAAAAAACTTCCTGAAGATTACAGAATGGTTTTTGCTTTGCGCGAGATTAACGGACTCAACGTTGCAGAAACTGCTGCACTGTTGCAAATCAGTGCTGCCAATGTAAAGGTACGACTCAATCGTTCAAAATCTATGCTGCGTGCTGAAATTGAAAAATCGTATGCAGCAGAAGAGTTGTTTGAGTTTAATGCCGTTTACTGTAATGCCATGACAGACCGCGTGATGAAAATTATTGATGAGTTGTAACCGTTTTTTTGGGCCGTTAATTTTAATCCTGTATATGCGCAAATGTTTTAATCTGCTCAACATTTTGAAAATTTTTTCCCATATCAAACAATGTAGTCCAGAATAATGGTTTACTGGATATATTAGTTTTATTTTGAGTTTTACTAATAACAATTAATTCGCCAAATGATTTAAATGAATCAAATCGGCTTTTAAAAATAAGTTTCCCTCCATCGATATGAATTAATTTCCAATTTGTTTTGTTTTGGATTTTGTCTGACAATTCTTTCAAATTAACTTCCTTATATAATACACCTTCTTGTTTTGAAGAAAAGTTATTTGTAATTCCCACTCTTTTTGATATTAAAATATGAAATAATAGCAAAATGGTTGAAAGAAAAGTTGTAGGTAAAAATACCCACTTCATTAATTCTATTTTGTTAATTGAAGAAACAGGAAAAACTAAAAAATAACCAATTAAATAAAGTATTGAAAGAAAAATAAAACTTTTAAGAAATAAAAATACTATTGATTTCATTTTTGTGCTCAATTAATTAACTTAATCCATACAACCACTCACCCAATCTTCAAATAAAGCATAACCAAAACCAATTACAGCTCCAATGCCATTTCCTGTAATAGCTCCACCCACTATACCTAAAATTATACGCCCACCACATTCTGTATCCTTACTAGGTCTCCCACCTGGTATAGGAGGATTTCCATTAACTAATGGTAAAAATGAGAATTGCTCATTTGCTGAATATAATCTTTGATTTTCAACAAAGATATCAAAAATTGTTAACATTCCTCTTTTCTGAAATTCCGAAAAGTCGCTGTTGTTTACATAATATAAATATATGTGCTTGTAACATTTAGAAGAGTTTCATAATCATCTTGACTAAAAAAATAATCAACATAATCAATGATGATATCCTTTTCTTCTGACGGAATAATATTCTGTTCAACATAAGATTCCAACATTTCTGAATAGTTAAAACTTGGATATTGACTTAATAGAGTTTCACTATAAACAAACCTCTCATTTATTTCATTTGCATCATGTCCTTTATCTGCATAAAACTCAATTATAGCATTTTTATAGTCATCCAAAGTTATACCATCTCTGTTGCTTGGGTCATTACTTTTCTTTCCATTAATTAATTCGCGATTTTCAGTTAAAAAGTTAAAATAATTAGCAGAACTGTAATCATATTTATTCTTTTCATTAGGGTAGTATTTTCCATTAGATATATCTTGTCTAATATATTTTAAGCATTCTTTCTTAGATATATTGATATCGTTATTTTCCTTATTACAAGAGAAAGTCAAAAACAAAAAACAAACTGTTACAAAAGTATACGATGTGATTTTTTTCATATTTTATTTATTACTTGATTTTCTATATTAATTATTCTATCTGATTTTGTTTGACTCCATCATACATATTTAAAACGATGAAATTTTTTCTTTTATCAGTAGCTATCAACAAACATACGTGCTAAAAATTTCAATTAACTATAATGCTGCATTATTTGCAATAAAATGAATTATTTGCATATTTTTGCGCTAATCATGAAAGATAAAAACAAATTGGTTGCCAACAACATAAAGGCAATACGTGTTGCCAAGCAAATTTCACAAGCTGAAGTTGCAAAAGCATTATCACTTACTCCAACTGCTTATAACCGCATAGAAAACAATAAAACACAAATTACTTTAAATGTTCTATTTATTATTGCAGAAGTTTTAAATGTGGAAGTAGGAGAACTACTTTTTTTACCTATTAAAAGCATCGCCCATAATCATAATAGTATTGTAATGGCTAACTTCAATAATGGCACTTTACACATTACCGTTGATACAGAAGATTTGAAGAAACTTAATAAGAAGCAACCATTTTAAAGCCTGTTTTTAAGATGTTTCAAGATTATCAATTTTTTTTAATTGAAATTAATATCATTGATAATTAAAGATACCCCTATTTGATTTCGAAAGTTTAAAATAAAAAATACTCACTTCCATTTTTTAATTTTAGTAGAAAGAATTCTTTTGCATCAAGTTATATTTTTATTACTTAAACACCAAACAGGTTTTCTAAAATTATTTTGAAAAACGTTGTTCCTTCTTTTTAAAAATAGACATTGCTATTTAGTTCTTTTGATTTAAGATTCATAAAAATACAATCAATGCTTTTACATCCTACATCATAGTCTGTTAAATCTTCAACATATTTTTGTAAAAATCAACCAACAAATAGAACATTCTATTGTGCTTATTCTTTTTTAACATTTGCTTCCCTAAAAAAGTCATTTTTGCTTTAACTCAAAATTAACCATATTCGCACTAAAATTTTTATTGTTTTACACCGAAAATTTTTTATATTCAATGACTTCAATTAAAAAACTATGGGTTTGGGTAATGACCCTCGCTGTCTTATCCTCCTGCAAAACTACTCAAAAGTCTGCCTCCGAAGTACACAACCTGCCTAAGATAGAAGTTAAACCTGCTTTTGAGGGTTATCGTGCCAGCAACACCATAGTTAACGATCTTCAGCATACCAAACTTAATGTGCGCTTCGACTGGCAAAAGAAATACCTATATGGCATTGCCGAAGTAACTGCCAAACCTTATTTTGCCAACGTAAACACATTGATACTAAATGCCCGTGGTATGGACATTAATGATGTTAGTTTGATAACAGACACCGGGAGAAAAAAATTAAACTATTCCTATCAAAACGATTCTTTAACCATCAACCTCGACCGCTTTTACAACAGAGCAGAAACCTACACCGTATATGTTGACTACATATCAAAGCCAGATGAGTTGAAAAGCATTGGAGGCAGCGCTGCCATTATGAGTGATAAAGGGCTTTATTTTATCAATGCCGATGGCAAAGACCCCAACAAACCACGGCAGGTATGGACACAAGGCGAAACACAAAGCAACTCCGTTTGGTTTCCTACAATTGATTCTCCTAACCAAAATATGACGCAGGAAATCAGCATTACGGTTGACAGTTCATTGGTAACACTAAGCAATGGATTGATGACCTCCTCCGTTAAAAATGCAGACGGTACACGAACTGATACCTGGAAGCAATCATTGCCTGCTGCACCCTATCTGACCATGATGGCTGTGAGTAATTTTAAGGTGGTTAAAGATCGCTGGCGCAATATTGATGTTAACTATTATGTAGATCCAGAATATGAAAAATATGCAAGGGACATTTTTGGAAACACCCCTGAAATACTCGATTTCTACTCTCGCAAATTAGGCGTTGACTATCCCTGGGAAAAACTATCGAATGTTGTTGTTCACGATTACGTTAGCGGTGCCATGGAAAACACTTCTGCCATTCTTTATGGTGAGTATTTACACCGCACCAAACGCGAACTGCTTGATGGCACTAATGAAGGTACAATAGCACATGAAATTTTTCATCACTGGTTTGGCGATTATGTTACCTGCGAATCATGGAGCAATATTCCATTAAACGAATCTTTTGCCACATATGGTGAATACTTGTGGGATGAGTATAAATATGGCCGAGAAGAAGCTGATAAAGGCGGCATGGATGATTTAAACCAGTATCTCTCCGAAGCAAAATACAAACAGGTAAATCTTATTCGCTTTCATTACAATTCGCGTGAAGATATGTTTGACAGGCACAGCTATTCCAAGGGGGGTAGTGTGCTGCACATGCTTCGTAAATATGTTGGAGATGATGCATTTTTTGCTTCTTTAAAAAAATATTTAAACGACAATAAGTTCAGTCCTGTTGAAGCTCATAATCTACGCTTGGCATTTGAATCTGTTACAGGCCAAGACCTCAACTGGTTTTTCAATCAGTGGTTTTTTGCTAAGGGTCACCCTATTCTTGACATCAGCTATCAATGGAACGATACACTGAAAAAACAAACCGTCATCATCGAACAGAAACAAGACCTACAGGAAACACCGCTATATAAACTGCCTTTGATTATTGATATTTATGAAAATGGAAAAGTAAGACATGAATCTGTGACACTTACTCAACAAAAAGAATATTTATTTTTTGATTGTGACAGCAAGCCACAATTGATTAATGTTGATGCAGAAAAACAATTGCTATGTGCAAAAAAAGACAATCACACCAATAATGAATGGATGTATCAGTACCAACATGCACCATTGTTTCTTGATCGTTACGAAGCAATTGATGCATTGGTAAAAGGATATGAAGGCAATAGCGCAGAAGCAAAAATTATTATCCGTGCATTAGACGATAAAAGCCCTTCCATCAGAACACTTGCTTTGAGAAATATAGGTGCAGCAGCTAAAGCCGATAGTGCAGTAAAAAGCAAGTTACAACAAATGGTAACTAATGATGCCAAAGCACATGTCAGAGAATCTGCACTGTCAACTTTATATAAATATTTTGATGATTCTTCGTTAGATAATATTGCCATAAACGATTCTTCATACAATGTAATGACTACTGCATTAGAACATTACATCACTAAAAATCCTAAGCAGTTGTCCACACTAAAAAAATATGAGTACGATATTAATAATAACCTTCTTTATACACTTTCAGGACTTTATGCTCAGTATGGCAGCGATGAAAATTACGATTACATGTTAAAAGCCTTAAATAAAGCTTCGGGATTTGGCAAGATGGGAATAATTCAAAACCTTGGAATCTTCCTCGAACACAGTTCACCAGTTGTAACTGAAAAAGGGGTTGACGCTTTGACTGACGCTGCAAAAAACAGCAACTCAAAGTTTGTGAATATGCAAACTTCCAACACACTGAGTAAACTCAGAAAATTTGTTACCAACAAGATAAAAGAGTTAGAAACAAAGCCCGAATATTTTGATCAGTTAAGTCGTTACAAAAAAATTGAAGAAAAACTCACTTCAAGTATAACTTCACTAAAGAAATAAACTACACAATCTTTTACTCGATTATCTTTGCAGCAGAATTTAGTTTATGCAGCGAAGAATAAGAACACGATTTGCCCCCAGCCCAACCGGCCCGTTACACATGGGTGGTGTACGCACAGCGCTTTATGCCTGGCTTTTTGCTAAGAAACATGGAGGCGATTTTTTATTACGAATAGAAGATACCGATCAGAATCGTTTTGTTTCCGGTGCCGAACAATATATCATTGATGCACTGAACTGGTGTGGCATTACTATTGACGAAGGTGTTTCTGTTGGTGGAAAACATGAACCCTACAGACAGAGTGAGCGGAAAGAAATTTACAGAAGCTACGCTTTACAACTTGTTGAATCGGGCAAAGCCTATTATGCTTTTGATACTGCAGAACAGTTAGAACAACAACGTCAAACTGCCGAACAAAAAAAAGAAACATTTTCTTATGGCAGTGCAACAAGAATGAAACTTAATAATTCATTGGCTCTAACAATCAAAGAAGTTAATGAACGACTATCAAACAATGTTCCTTATGTTATAAGACTAAAAGTTCCGGAAAATGAAACTATAACTTTTACCGACCTCATTCGTGGTGAAGTTAGTTTTGATTCTAATTTAGTAGATGATAAAGTGCTGCTTAAAAGTGATGGTATGCCTACTTATCATTTAGCACATATTGTAGATGACTACCTGATGGAAATAACCCATGCCATAAGAGGTGAAGAGTGGTTGCCTTCTGCACCTGCTCATATTTTAATTTATCGTTATCTTGGTCTAACTGCGCAAATGCCCCACTATGCGCACCTGCCTTTGTTGCTGAAACCTGATGGTAAAGGAAAACTAAGTAAGCGCGATGGAGACAGGTTAGGATTTCCAGTCTTTCCTCTTGAATGGAAAGATCCTGTAACAGGTGAAGTTTCGAGTGGTTACCGCGAAAATGGCTACTACCCCGAAGCATTTGTTAACATGCTTGCCATGTTGGGATGGAATCCCGGAACCGAGCAGGAAATTTTTAATATTAACCAACTCATTGCTGCATTTTCTATAGATCATGTTCACAAAGCAGGTGCTCGTTTCGATCCTGAAAAAGCAAAATGGTACAACACACAATGGTTATTGCAACAACCTGTCGAAGCCATTGTAAAACGTATTAAACCCTCAGTTGCATCACGCACCGGATTCAGTGCTGATGATGTGCGTCTGTCAGATAATTTTCTTTCAGCATGTGTGGCATTACTAAAACCTCGTGTTCAGTTTGAGAAAGAAATGCTCGAAAAAGGGATTTATCTTTTTATAGCACCGGTAGAATTTGATCAGGCCGTTATTGCTAAAAAATGGAAACCGGATTTTATTTCCTTTTTCAAAACACTTTCTGATGAATTTATGGCTTTACAGGACTGGAGCAGTCAGCATACCGAGCAGATTTTTAAAGCTACTGCAGAAAAAAACAATATCAAACCCGGTGAAGTGCTTCAACTCTTTCGTGTTTTTATTAGCGGACAAGCACAAGGCGTAGATCTTTTTCCAATGATTGACCTGTTAGGTAAAAACGAGGTGATTAAAAGATTAGAATCTGCATTGAAGTTGGTTTAGTACCCGATTCTACCTGTAAAACATCAGCATAGTTTTGAAAGGTTTGACTTCACTATACCCTCTACATACTACTTCAATTCACGGGTTTATATTGGTTTTAATTAGCTTTCAATTGGTGAGTATGATTGTACTGTATGGTGCCAGTGTTATTTTGTTACCTTTAACAATTGTTTGTTTTGAAGTCTGATAAATTGAATTTACAAGCGAGTTGTCTTTCTCTTCTTTAGTGAGCGTAACGGCTGTGGCACTTACATTGTTAATAATTAAAACACGCATTTGATTATAAATGCGGTAATATGCTATTATACTTTTACTGCTCAAAGATGAGTTTTCAAATTGACCAAAATACAATGCTCTGTTGTCTTTGCGCAAAGAAATGAGTCTTGAATAATGATTCCATAGCGACTGATCTTCTTTTATCTGTACAATTGCCGGTTCAACTGTTTTATCTGTGCTGTATTTTGGTTTCATCCAATTTGGCCGCATTTCATCTTCTTTTTCAGGAGCAAATAACATGGGCTCCCGAATAAACTCATCTGGCTTTTCTCCTTTCATCCCTATTTCTTCTCCATAATAAATGTATGGAATTCCCGGGAGTGTAAATAAAATATTGGCAGCTAGTTTTGCCTTGTCTAAATTATTTCCAACTTCACTCATCAATCTGTTCTGATCGTGATTGGTAAGAAAAATAACATCTCTATAATCTTTGTTTGCAACACTATAGTGTGTGATTATTTTTTCCATTCTCACAGGAAAATTGCTTGCATTCTCATTCTTCAATGACTGTACAATCTCACGTGACAAATCAAAATCAAAACATGCATCGAGTGGCTTAAGATATGGTGCTACCACATCAGAGGAGTTGTCCACTTCGCCTACTAAAAAGGCGTGCTTGTTAATACTTTTTATATAAGCCGAAATCATATTCCAAAAGCCAATATTTTTATTGTGATCTTTAAAAATATGCTGTGCGGCATCCAACCTGAATCCATCTACTCCCAAATCAATCCAAAATTTTAATATTTTTTGAGACTCTTCAACTACCTGTGCATTGTCGTAGTTCCAGTCAGGCATTTCAGGGCTGAAAAAACCATAGTAGTATGTTTTTCCAATGATATTACCTTTTTCATCTTTTGGCAAATACCATTTATCTTTTTCGGTTGCAGGTGGATTGTTACTCCACACAAAATAGTTTCGCATTGCACTTGCCGGGTTTTTTGCTGCTTCTAAAAACCAGGGGTGTTTGCTGCTGCAATGATTTAGCGGTATATCTAAAATCACCTTAAATCCTTCGGCATGGGCATCTTTAATAAAATATTGAAACGATTCAATATTCCCATATTCCGGTGATAATTTATAGTAATCTGTTACATCATATTTATGGTACGATGGTGAAGCAAATATAGGGCTGATTAAAATTGCTTCTGCACCTAATTTTCTAAGATACTCCCATCTGGCTGTAATACCTTTTAGGTCGCCAATTCCGTCACCGTTGCCATCAGAAAACGAACGGACAAAAATATGGTAAGTAACACTATTAGGCCAGTTTTGATCAGGCTGAGACACATTTAAAGTTATGGGCTGCTGAGCCATTAGCAGATTAAGGTTTATAATGGTGAATAATAAAACAAGACGAATTTTCATTTTTATATTTCATAAATAAAAGGCGATATTAAATAAAAAGAATCATTTATCAATGACTTACTTTTGTACCCAAAATTTTGTATTATGTACCAGCTTATTTTATCCGGAATTGAATGTTATGCCTATCATGGCTGCCTTCCGCAAGAAACAGCAATTGGCAGCCGTTATTGTGTGGATATAACTTTTTATGCCGACCTGAGTAATGCCGCAAACTCCGATAATCTGACACAGACAATTGATTATGTCGAAGTCAATGAAATGGTTAAAACACAAATGTCAATTCCTTCAAAACTTATAGAACATGTTGGCAACCGCATTGCACAAAAAATGAAAGAGCGTTTTACAATCTGCAGTAAAATAAAAGTGGCTATAACCAAATACAATCCTCCTGTACAGGGTTTTATACGTGAGGCTATATTTGTTATTGAAATTTAATGTAACCGGTTTATCTCTTTTATCGTTTAAGACCATTTATTTCATTATTTTCATTCCTGTTGCTGCAAGCAAAATATTTTTACATTTGCCGCCAGTAAATATGGTCGCGTGGCCGAGTGGCTAGGCAGAGGTCTGCAAAACCTTGTACAGCAGTTCGAATCTGCTCGCGACCTCACTCAAAATCCCGCCTTTGTCAGCGGGATTTTTTGATTCATTAGGGTAACCATTTGCACCTCCTCCTCGTATAATTTTTAAATATTTTTTATAACCGGAGCAATGCAATCCAATAAATGGTCTTTTAAAATTGATAAAAAGCTTTATTTCATTTTTATCATGCTTATTGTTATCACCTTAGCCAACGCCTTTATTAGCACCTATATTATTGACAAAAGCAAAAATATCACTATTGAAATTGCAGAAGTAACCACCCCATCTCAATCAGCAATTTCCGATCTTGCACAATTAGTAAATAATTCATGGCTTCAGGCAACCAATGTGGCTTTTCGCAAAAACAAAACCTCTGCCATCAGTGAGCTTCTGTTTATTAACGAAACACAATATCCTGCACTAAAAAAGGAACTTAAACGCCTTTCAGAATCGTGGCAACAAAAAGAACAGCTTGCATTAATCGGCCTATTCGAAAAATACGACCGCTTAATTTATTTTGAATCTCAGTTGATAGAAAAGGCTCGTTTTAGTACAGAAAATAATGTAGAGATTTTAGAAACACAAATTACTCCACAAGTACAGGAAATTACTGCCTTACTTAGCGACTTCAACATAAAAAAGCGTGCTGAAACTACTGCTAAGCAAAAAGAAATGATTCAGTCTTTTATAATACTGATGGCTGTTGTTTTAGGGTTGGCAATGGTAATTATCAACTTCATCATCATTATTACTTTGTTTTTGAACAAACAAGTTGTAAACCCACTGATGAAAATCAGACGCTATTTGTTGCAATTAGGAAAAGGCGAACTTCCTGAATTGAATATTAAAACACCAAAAAATGCTGTTGGCGAAATGATAGATGCACTTAAAGCACATGTAAGCGGATTAAATCGTACAGCAGAGTTTGCCAACAATATTGGTCATGGAAATTTTGATTATCACTTTGTGCCCTTAAGCGAAAATGATGTTCAGGGGAAAGCACTTCTTGACATGCGTTGCAAATTAAAGGCTGCCAGTGATGAAGATGCTTCGCAAAAATGGATTTCAGAAGGTCTTGAGCGAATTAGTGTTTTAAATAAAGATTATACCTTCGACATGCATGTACTTTGCAACAACCTGATTAAAGAGGTGGTTGAATATGCAGGAGCATGTCATGGAACCGTTTTTCTTATAGAACTTAAAGAAGAGTTTCTGCCTGAGGTTGATTTAAAAGGAATGTATTGCAGGAGCCAAAACCTTAGCGATTTGCATTTAGAATGGATCAAACATCAGTTGGTAAAGAAATGTATTGAAAATAACGAAAAATTAGAAACCAGTTTACTTTTTGAAGTTGGTAAAGACAACCAAAACAAGTCCATGCCTTGTTCTGTTTTTGTCATGCCACTATTTGCATCCGGTCGTGTAATTGGTGCTATGGAAATTGCTTCGTTAAACAAACTCAGTGCTTCAGGAATAAACTATTTACATCGTCTTATTGAACCCGTATCAGCAAGTATCTATGCCGTGTACTCCAATGCTCTCACTCGAGAATTGCTTGAAGAAAGTATCATTCAATCAGAAGAGTTGGTGACACAAAAACAAGAGTTGGCACAGGTAAATCATAACCTGAGAATTAAATCTGAAGAGCTGGAAGTGTCACAAAAAGAATTGGAAAAGCAACAGGAAGAACTGAAAGCTGCCAATGCAAATCTTGAAATTAAAGCACATCTGCTCGAAGAAAGAAGCCTTGCCGTTGAAGAAGCACGTCAATCCCTTGCCTTTAAAGCAACACAGCTTGAGCAAACCAATAAGTTTAAATCGGCATTTCTTGCAAATATGTCGCATGAGCTTCGCACACCACTAAATAGCATTTTGATTCTTGCAAAACTACTTGCAGGAAATAAAAATAAAAATCTCACCGACAAACAAATTGAACATGCAAGTGTCATACACAAGTCGGGGGCCGATTTATTAATGCTTATCAATGATATTCTTGACATTTCAAAAATTGAAAGCGGTAAACTGGAGTTTGTATTTGAAAAAATGAATATCGAAACTGTTGCTAACGATATTAACCTGTTATTTAAAGAGTATGCAAACGAAAAGCAGATAAACTTTGAGGTAAAAGTGTGGGATGACTGCTATCCGGAAATGGTTAGCGACAAGTTGCGTTTGGAGCAGGTAATAAAAAATCTTATTTCCAATGCTTTGAAGTTTACCGATAAAAACGGGCTGGTTAGTCTTGATTTCAGAAAAGCAACAACAGAAGATTGCAGGATTCATAATCTCCAATTTGAAGAAGATATTATTGCAATAAGTGTAACAGATACAGGAATTGGAATTCCTGTTGATAAACAGAAACAGGTATTTGAATCATTTAAGCAGGTTGATAACAGTACAAGTAGAAAATATGGTGGAACAGGGTTGGGTCTAACCATCAGTCGCGAAATTGTTCAAATTCTCGGTGGTGAAATTGTTTTACAGAGTACCCCGGGTAAAGGAAGTACGTTTACTGTGTTTATTCCATTTTTTGCATCCTGTGAAAGTACAAATGACAATCCTGTAAAGAAAGTCATCACACAAGCAGAAACTAAGCAACAAAAACCGCAAAATATTAAACAGGAATTGCCATTAATCAATACCATTGTTTCAAATTTTCCTGATAATGATTTTACCGATGACAGAAATTTCATCACACCATTCGACAAGGTAATTTTAATTCTCGAAAAAGATATTGCATTCCTTAAAACATTAATAGATTACTGCCATATTTTTAACTATAAAGCAATTGCTTCACAGAATGGTGAAACAGGAATTTTACTTGCAAAGAAATATCAACCACATGTCATTATCTTAGACCATAATCTGCCTGATATTGATGGAGGAAGTTTACTTAACAGTATCCGCTCGGAGAAAAAACTTAGTCAAATTCCTATCCATATTATCAGTGAACTTAAGCCTACAGAAGTTTTGATTAGTGAGTATAATATAACAGCACACCACCGAAAGCCTTTAAATAAAAAGCAGCTCGAAAAAGTAATGAATCAGTTACAGGTGCCTGCCGGTATTCCGCAAAAAGAAGCCATTGTTGAGCATACTTTTCACGAGTCATCATTAAGCGGAAAAACCATATTGATGGCAGATGATGATTTGCGAAACATCTATGCCTTAACAACATTAATTGAAAATGCAGGAGCAAATCTTATATGTGCTTATGATGGAAAAGAAGCCATAAATAAACTTGAAAAAAATCCTCATGTTGATATTGTATTAATGGATATCATGATGCCGGTGATGAATGGAATTGATGCTATTGCCGAAATACGCAAAACTGCTCAGTACAAAAATATACCCGTACTGGCTGTTCTGTCAGGCTCTGATGCTCAGGAAAAAGATAAATGCCTCAATGCCGGTGCTACAGATACTTTAGCGAGACCATTAAACAACGATCAAATTTTAAATAAAATCAAGTTTCTGCTTTATCAATAATTTTACAGACATGCAGTACGGCCACCATCAACAACCACGTTGGTACCGTTAATATAACCTGCTGCTGGAGAAGCTAAAAATGCAATTGCAGCTGCTGTCTCTTCGGGATTGGCAAAACGTTTGGCAGGAATTTCTGTCGTTAGAGATTCAATAACTTCCCTTTCTGATTTTCCTGTTTTCTCAACCTTATCTGCAATTATCTGTTCCAATCGTGCTGTGAGTGTTGCACCGGGCAAAACATTGTTTACTGTTATACCGAATGGTGCCAGTTCTATTGACATGGTTTTGCTCCAGTTACCTACTGCGGCCCTTATGGTATTGGAAACACCAAGTCCTTTTATCGGTTGTTTCACCGAAGTTGAGATTACATTAACAATTCTTCCATAGCCCAACTCCTTCATGCCGGCCATACATTCCTGTGCCAGATAATGATTGCAAATAAGATGTTCTTTAAATGCTTGAATAAAACCTATTGCTGTAGCATCGGTAATATTTCCGGCCGGAGGACCGCCTGCATTATTGACTAAGATATTGAACCCACCATTTTTATTTATGTATTCACGAACTTGCTTTCTTAAATTTTCAGGATCAGAAAAATCTGCCACAATATATTCTGGTTCCGTTTTACTATATGTGTTTAGCTCCGAAGCTACTGTTTTAAGTTTTTGTTCATTTCTTGCCAAAAGCACAACCTTGGCACCAAGAAGGCAAAGTTCTTTTGCCGCTGCTTTACCAATGCCTTGTGTGCTACCGCAAACAAGGGCTTTTTTATGCGTTAAATCCAGATTCATAGTGCAAATGTACCTGACTTAATTTGATAAACATTTTTTTACCATAACTTTGGAAAACAAAAAAACAAAAAATCATGTCAAATCCAATCGTTGATCAGGTAAGCAAGGCTGCTAATATTAATCAGGAGCAAGCTACCAAAGCAATAGAAGCTGTCTCAGCTGCACTAAAAGAAAAATTGCCCTATCTGCTACATAACCAAATAGACATTCTTCTTACGGGAGGAAATTTATCTGACGGTGTAAAACAAAAATTTGAAACTTTAAAGGATGATCTTGAAAGTTCGGCAAAAGACCTTGGCACAAAAGCACAGGAGTTTACCGAAGAAGTATCGAAGAAACTCAACAATCTATTTCAAAAATAAATTCAATTTAAAAAACTATGGCAGTCAGCAAACCTTTTAATCTTCAGCTGTGGGTTGAAGAAAACCGTCATCTGTTAAAACCTCCTGTAGGCAACAAACAAGTTTACATAGACAATAAAGATTTTATTGTCATGATCGTTGGAGGTCCAAATTCAAGAAAAGACTATCATTTTGAAGATGCAGAAGAATTGTTTTATCAGATAGAAGGAGATATTGTGGTAAAAACCATACAAGATGGAAAACCCGTTGATATTCCAATCAAACAAGGCGAAATGTTTTTATTACCACCACGTGTGCCACACAGTCCGCAAAGAGGCGCAAACACTATTGGTTTAGTAATAGAGCGCTATCGCAAACCTGATGAAATGGATGCCTGTATGTGGTTTTGCGAAAAATGTAATCACAAACTATATGAAGAGTTTTTCCCATTAAAAGATATTGTAAATCAATTACCTGTAGTGATGAACGATTTCTATAATTCGCTAGAAAAAAGAACTTGCAAGCAATGCAAGGCTGTTATGGAGCCTCCTGTAACAGCTAAATGATGAAACCTGAAGTGAATTTTTTTAAGGAAGATGTACAATTCCGTTTAAATGGCAAAGCGGATATCTCTTCTTGGGTGGTGGAGTGTGTTAAAAAGCTCCGCAAAAAACAGGGTATCTTAAATTTTATTTTTTGCTCTGATGCGTTTTTGCATTCAATGAATGTAAAATATCTGAATCACAAAACATTAACAGATATTATCACCTTTGATTATTCTGAAAATACTATTATTTCTGGTGATATTTTTATCAGTATTGACAGGGTCAGAGAAAACGCTAAATTATTGAAAAACAGCACAAAGGATGAGTTACACCGTGTCATGATTCACGGTGTACTTCATTTATGTGGATATAGTGATAAAAAGCCTGCCGACAAACAAAAAATGACCTTGGCAGAAAACAAATACCTATCTTTGCGAACCTTTTGATTTAAAAGGGTTTACGAATTTAATTCTACAATATTTTAAATGTTTCACGTGAAACCGAAAGTTTTGGTTTTTAAATGTGCCTATATATGATCCAAGAGTACGATATCGTTGTGGTTGGGGCTGGCCATGCCGGTTGCGAAGCTGCTGCTGCTGCTGCCAATATAGGTAGCCGTGTTTTATTAATTACCATGAACATGCAAACCATTGCACAAATGAGTTGTAACCCTGCTATGGGAGGTGTTGCAAAGGGGCAAATTGTTCGTGAAATTGACGCTTTAGGTGGCTATTCGGGAATAATCTCCGATAAATCTGCCATACAGTTCAGAATACTTAACCGCTCTAAGGGACCTGCCATGTGGAGCCCTCGTACTCAAAACGACAGAATGTTATTTGCTTCAGAATGGCGACAAATGCTTGAAAACACGCCTAATGTTGACTTCTGGCAGGACATGGTTAGTGCCTTAATAATTGAAGATAATAAGCTAAAGGGGGTTGTAACTAGTATGGGACATCAAGTACGATGCAAAGCAGTGGTACTTACTAATGGAACCTTCCTAAATGGTATTATTCACATCGGTGAAAAACGCTTTGGCGGTGGTCGTTCCGGAGAAAAAGCTGCTACAGGCATCACAGAACAATTAGTAAGTTTAGGTTTTGTAAGTGGGAGAATGAAAACAGGTACGCCTCCACGACTAGATGGTCGTAGCATAGACTATTCAAAATTAGAGGAGCAAAAAGGCGATGAAAACCCGGGTAAATTCTCCTTCACAGATACCCAACCACTTTCTTCGCAACGAAGCTGTCACATAACATACACCAATGAAGAAGTTCACAATATCTTAAAAACCGGATTCGAGAAATCGCCCATGTTCAACGGTAGAATCCAAGGACTAGGACCAAGATATTGTCCTTCCATTGAAGATAAAATCAATCGGTTTGCAGATAAAGACCGTCATCAGTTATTTATTGAACCTGAAGGTTGGAATACAGTAGAAATTTACCTTAATGGCTTTTCGTCCAGTCTGCCTGAAGAAGTACAATATGCTGCGCTTAAAAAAATACCCGGACTTGAAAACGTAAAAATGTTCAGACCCGGCTATGCAATAGAATATGATTATTTTCCTCCTCTTCAATTAAACCTGACTTTAGAAACAAAAAAAATAGAGAACCTATATTTTGCAGGACAAATAAATGGAACCACCGGCTATGAAGAAGCTGCATGCCAGGGTTTGATTGCCGGAATAAATGCCCATCTAAAAATTAATAATCAAAATCCTTTCATCTTAAAACGTTCTGACGCCTACATTGGTGTGCTTATTGATGATTTGGTAACAAAAGGAACCGATGAGCCTTATCGTATGTTTACAAGTCGCGCAGAATTCCGTACACTTTTAAGACAAGATAATGCTGACATTAGGTTAACACCAGTAAGTCATCAAATTGGTTTGGCCGATGCTCAAAGATTTTCACGTGTAACAGTAAAAAAAGATTTTGTAAACAAAATAATTGAAGCTTGCAGAGCTGAAAGTATTTCGCCCACGGAAATAAATAGCTACCTTAATTCAAAAGAGTCTGCAGAACTTTCTCAAAAAGTAAAAATTATACAGGTTTTAAATCGTCCGGGAATAAGTTTATCGGATCTAATAAGTTATTCTTCTGTATTATCTGAAAAACTATCCTTTATAACACCTGAGTTAAAAAATGAAGTCGTTGAGCAAGCAGAAATAGCTATGAAATATGAAAGCTATATTGCAAAAGAGTTTGAACATACCGTTAAATTAAATAAATTGGAGAATCTCGTTTTACACGAAGATTTCAATTACAATAAAATAAAATCTTTGAGTGCTGAGGCACGTCAAAAACTTTCTGTAGTTAAACCACAGACATTGGGACAAGCTTCTAGAATAAGCGGTGTCTCTCCTTCAGACATATCTATTTTAATGGTTTATTTAGGACGATAATAAAATTGCTGTTTCACGTGAAACTAAAGACTACCTGTTGGTGGTCTTTTTTTATTTTTGCCCCTTAATGGAAATACTCAATCAATGCCCCTCCTGTGGGATTAATAATAAAATTGAATACTTAGCCTGTAAAGATTTTGGATATTCTGGATCATATTTCACTATTAATCAATGTGTTGGATGCGGATTGTTATTCACATCACCAAGGCCCGATGCTGCTGAAATAGGCGCTTATTATAAGTCTGATGACTATGTTTCTCATACCAATAAAAGCAAGGGCGTTATTGATAAGCTATATCCTATTATTAGGAATATCGCTGTAAATCAAAAAGTTAGATTGGTTAAAAAGCTTATACCGCAAAATTCTTCAATATCCGACCTGGGTGCAGGCAATGGTTATTTTGTGAAAGCACTTTTAAAATCTGGTTTCCATGCAAAAGGATTTGAGCCCTCACAGGAGGCCATCAATCTTGCTAAAGAGGCTTTTAATACTGACTTGCATCCCATTGAAGAGTTTTACAATACTGATACTGAAGAGTTTAACTGTATTACACTTTGGCATGTATTAGAGCATGTCCACACACTTAAAGAAACATTAACCCACATTAAACTATCCCTAAAAAGAGGCGGTGTTCTCATTATTGCAGTGCCAAATGCGGCTTCTAAAGATGCTGAATATTATAAAGAATTTTGGGCTGCTTATGATGTGCCAAGACACCTTTATCATTTTACACCTGAAACGTTAACAACACTAATAGAATCATTTAATTTTACTTTACTCTATAAAAAGCCAATGCTATTTGACTCCACTTATGTTTCATTACTAAGTGAACGCTATAAAGCAAAATCATCAAAAGCAATACAACTTACTAATGCACTTTACAGAGGTATTCATTCAAATTTGCATGCAGCCATCTACACAGGGAATTTTTCCAGTCTGATTTATGTTTTCAGAAAAAACAATTAATCAATAATTTCTATCTCCGATTCCTTCAATTCACTTTCATTTCTAAAGGCAAGAAGTAATCTTGCAACAGCTACCACATCTTTCTGACAATAATTTACAATTCTCTTAAGGTCTTTATCCTGCCAGTAAACATGCCAGACATCACTACCATCAATTTCGTCTTTAGGACTGGGAATATTTAAAATGTGTGTAAGCAATTTCAAGGGTGTATAACTTTTGTAATCTCCAAAACGCCACATATCCATTGTGTCTAAATGCTGCACTTCCCAGGGTTTCTTACCTCCAATATTTAAAATATCAGGAATTTTCATTTTGTTTATGAGCATCCTTCTACATAAATAAGGAAAGTCAAACTCTTTACCATTATGTGCACATAACAAATGAGACGATTTATTGTATTGATTTACCAATAACTCTCTGAATTTCAATAATAAATTTGCCTCACTATCACTATAAAAAGATTTAACCTTAAAATATCTTTTATTACTTTCAAGTGCAAACCACCCAACAGAGATACATACAATCTTACCAAATTCTGCATATATACCTGCTCTTGGATACAAACTTTCTGCTGAATCCGTTTCATGCCTCTTCAGATTAAGCGCTTTATTATCCCATAATTCTTTACCAATTCCTGTTAAACTTGTATAGGACTCAAATTGTGGAACTGTTTCAATATCTAAGAAAAGAACTTTTTCTAAGTTTAGATTGTCGGCCATAGAAATTTGATTTAAGGTATTATCAATGGTAAAAATATACTTTTCATTTTATATTTAGTAATTTTTTATACTTTTGTCACGTATTAGGTAAGTGAAGGGGACAATGTCCCCTTTTTTATTCAGTACACATTAAAGATGATTGCAGAGCAAATACATGAATTAATAAGAGTCTATATTACAGACAAGGACTTGTTTTTGGTGGACTTAAAGGTTACACCGGGCAAAATAACTGTTTTAGTTGACAAACCTGCCGGAATTACTATTGATGAATGTGTATTACTCAATCGTTATCTATACAAAGAGATGGAGTCATCAGGAGTGTTTGAAAATAAAGAGTTTGAAGTAGGTTCTCCCGGAATGGACCAACCTCTGAAAGTGCTTGGTCAATATAAAAGACGAATAGGCCGTTCAGTTAAAATTCTTCTTAATGATGGAAAACAACATACCGGAATTCTTGTTGATGCCAATGATCAGGAATTGCAACTGCAGGAAACCTTTAAAGAAAAAATAGCAGGAAAAAAGGTTGAAAAACAACTTACAATTACCCTACCAATGCAAATTATAAAAGAAACTAAATTAGAATTTAAATAATACATCAATACAATGGATCATGCCGTCCTTATAGAATCATTCAGTGAGTTTAAAGACTCCAAAAACATTGATCGTGCTACACTAATGAGTATCATGGAAGACGTATTCCGTGCTATGGTCAGAAAAAAATTTGGTGAAGACAACAATATAGATGTTGTAATCAATACCGATAAAGGTGATGTGGAAATGTACAGAAACCGAACCATTGTAGAAGATGGTATGGTTGAAGATGAAAACACACAAATAGCTTTAAGCGATGCACTAAAAATTGAATCGGACTTTGAAGTTGGTGAAGATGTTACAGAACAGATTCTTCTTGATGACTTCGGTCGCAGGGCTGTACTTGCTGCACGTCAGAATTTAGTAGCCAGAATTATGGAGCTTGAGAAAGAATCCATCTATCAGAAATACAAAGATCGTGTAGGTGAAATAGTTACCGGTGAGGTTTATCAGGTTTGGAAAAAAGAAATCATGGTAATTGATGATGAAGGTAATGAGCTATCACTACCAAAAAATGAACAGATTCCTGCTGACTTCTTTAAAAAAGGTGATACTGTGCGAGCCGTAGTTCTTCGAGTAGAAATGCAAGGTGGAAGCCCAAAAATTATTTTATCACGCACCGCACCGGTATTTCTTGAGCGTTTGTTTGAACTTGAGGTACCTGAAGTGTTTGACGGCTTAATTACAATAAAAAACATTGTTCGCGAGCCCGGAGAACGTGCCAAGGTTGCTGTTGAGTCTTATGATGACAGAATTGATCCTGTTGGTGCCTGTGTAGGTATGAAAGGTTCGCGAATTCATGGCATTGTTCGTGAATTACGCAACGAAAATATTGATGTTATAAATTTCACAAACAATTTATCTCTTTACATTCAGCGTGCTTTAAGCCCGGCAAAAATTGCGGAAATAAAGCTTGATGACGAAAACAAAAAAGCAGCTGTATATATGAAACCCGATCAGGTTTCATTAGCCATCGGTAAAGGAGGTAACAATATTAAGTTGGCGGGTAAACTCACCGGATTTGAAATTGATGTTTACCGTGATTCTGACGTTGAGGACGATGAAGATGTTGATTTGGATGAGTTTACTGATGAAATTGAACCATGGATAATTGAAGAGTTCAAAAAAATTGGTTGTGACTCTGCTAAAGATGTTCTTGCCATCTCTATTGACGATTTGGTAAAACGCACCGACCTTGAAGAAGAAACTATTCGTGAAGTTGTAAGAATCCTGAATGAAGAGTTTGAATAAGCTAAATTTGCAGCCTATATGCATGCTGCTATAAATATTAAAACACAGACTGTTTAATGTCAGACGAGAAAAAAGACGTACGCTTAAGTAAAGCCACCAAAGATTTGGGTGTGGGTATTGACCACATTATTGAATTTCTGAATAAGAATGGAATTCAAGTGGAAAAGAACCCTAATACCAAAATCAGTGCTGATGCTTTTTTTCTGCTGACGAAAGAGTTTGCACCTGATATGCATGCACGTCAGGAAGCCAACGAAATTACACGCGAAAAACAAAAACGCGAAAACACCATCATTGAAGTAAAAGATGATTCCGGCAAATCCGGTTCTGAATCGGAAACTGATGATGAGTTGGTTGATAAACTACTTAGTATAAAACAACAAGCAACAGAAAAACAAACTACAGCAAAGGCAAAAGAAAACACAGAGAAAACAACTAAGTCAAAGACTGTTAAAGCAGAAGAACCTGCACCTGTTGCAGAAGTAGAAAAACCGGCTGCACCAAAAGAAAAAACAAAAGAGCCTGAAGTTGTTAAAGCTAAAGCCAACAAGCTTGAGGGTCCGAAAATTCAGGGTAAGATAGATCTTGAAAGTACAGACAAGAAAAAGAAAAAAACCACCAAGAAAGAGGAAAGCATTGCTGAAGAACCAAAGAAAACTACAGCAAAGAAAAAAGCAGAAGAAGCGGCTATAGAAGAAGAACCAAAGAAAAAGAAAACAACTAAGAAAAAAGAAGAGGAAGAAGTAAAACAAATTGATGAAGTAGCGGCAGTAACCCATGAGGAACCTGTTTCAGTTGTTGAGGTACAACCTGAAATTGTTATTGACAATACACCCGTTGTTGAACAAACCGACAAAACTGTTACTTCAGAAACCGAACCAAAAACTGAAGATACAACGCCCCCAGAATTATTCAGAACGGATCGGGAGAAGTTGACAGGGCCAACTATTTTAGGTAAGATAAACCTGCCTGTTGATCCGCCAAAGAAAAAGCCTGTTGCCACATCATCTGAAGACGACAGGAAGAAAAAGAGAAAAAGAAAAGATAAGAAGGTTGATATTGGAAAAACCGGCAGCCAACCGCATCAGGGTAATGCGCCACGAACAGGTGGTGGACAAAGGCCCGGTGGAGGACATGGTGATTTTAAACGCAGGAATGATTTCCGTAATAAACCGGCCGAAGCAAAGCCTGAAGTTACCGATAAGGAAATTCAAGATCAGATTAAAGCTACATTAGCAAGGCTAAGTGGTGGAGGAAAGTCAAAATCATCTAAACTTAAAAAACTTAAACGCGAACAAGCTCAGGAAGAATTACAATCACAACTAGAGCAGGAAAGCAACGAAAAGAAAGTGATTAAAGTAACCGAGTTTGTAACGGCCAGCGAATTGTCGAAGTTACTTGGTGTACCTATTAATCAGATTATATCAACTTGTATGAGTCTGGGTATGGTTGTATCCATCAACCAGCGCTTAGATGCAGAAACACTTAGTGTAGTTGTCGAAGAGTTTGGTGCAACTGTTGAATTCGTTTCAGTAGAAGTACAGGAAGCCATTAAAGAAGTAGAAGACAAGCCCGAAGACTTGAAGCCACGTGCACCTATTGTAACTGTAATGGGTCACGTAGATCATGGAAAGACGTCTTTGTTGGATTATGTCAGAAAAACGAATGTTATTTCCGGAGAAGCCGGTGGAATAACACAGCATATAGGTGCTTATGAAGTGCAACTTGACAGTGGTAAGAAAATAGCTTTTCTTGATACACCCGGTCACGAAGCATTTACAGCTATGCGTGCACGCGGTGCAAAAATTACCGATGTTGCCATTATAGTAATTGCAGCAGATGACAGTGTAATGCCACAGACCATTGAGGCAATAAACCATGCACAGGCAGCAGGTGTTCCTATTGTTTTTGCAATAAATAAAATTGATAAGCCGGGAGCTAATCCTGAAAAAATTAAGGAACAGCTGTCTAAAATGAATATATTGGTAGAAGATTGGGGAGGTAAATTTCAGGTGCAGGAGATAAGTGCTAAACAAGGATTGAATGTTGACCTATTACTTGAAAAAGTTTTGCTTGAAGCGGAGTTACTCGATCTTAAAGCCAATCCAAATAAAAATGCTATTGGTACCGTTGTAGAATCATCATTAGATAAAGGGCGAGGCTACATTGCAACGGTGCTGGTTCAATCCGGTACATTGAAGATTGGAGATGTAGTTCTTGCTGGATGTTACAGCGGACGTGTGAAAGCAATGTTCAACGAGCGTGGAAACAAGAGAAACAATGCGGGACCGGCAACACCGGTTTTGATTCTCGGACTTAATGGTGCGCCACAAGCCGGTGATCAGTTTAACGTGATGGATGATGAAAGAGAAGCCAGAGAAATTGCCAACAAACGATTGCAGTTGCAGCGCGAACAAGGTATTCGTACACACAAGCATATTACACTTGATGAAATAGGAAGACGTTTGGCCGTTGGAAACTTTAAAGAACTAAATGTAATTGTAAAAGGTGATGTGGATGGCTCTATTGAAGCTCTTGCCGATTCATTACTTAAGCTTTCCACAGCAGAAGTACAGGTTAATGTTATTCACAAATCAGTTGGTGCCATAACAGAATCTGATGTTCTTTTAGCATCAGCATCAAATGCCATCATTGTTGGCTTCCAGGTGCGTCCTTCAGTAAATGCCCGCAAACTTGCAGAAAAAGAAGAGATTGAAATAAGGCTTTACAGCATTATTTATGACGCTATCAATGAAATTAAAGCGGCTATGGAAGGCATGCTTGCTCCAGAGTTTGAAGAAAAAATTGTCTGCAATATTGAAGTGCGTGAAACATTTAAGATACCTAAAGTTGGAACCATTGCAGGCTGTATGGTACTTGATGGAAAAATGACAAGAAATACTGCCATCAGAGTTATTCGTGATGGTATTGTAGCCTATTCCGGCAAACTGGCATCACTTAAACGTTTTAAAGATGATGTAAAAGAAGTTTCTGCCGGCTTTGAGTGTGGATTGAACATAGAAGGGTACAATGATATTAAAGTAGGCGACATCATTGAAGGCTATGAGCAGGTTGCAGTAAAACGAACGCTAACAGTATAATATGAAACGGCTTTTAATTTTATTAATTATATTCTTTTCTGTACTTACCTTTCAAAATGTAAATGCACAATGCAGTGTTTGCCGGGCCGGTGCAGAAAGCAGCGTTGAACAGGGATACAAAGCAGGTAAAGGTCTCAATAAAGGAATACTTTATTTAATGGCTGTTCCATATATTATGGTTGGTGCAGGCTTTTATTTTTTTTACAGCAAAATCAAGAAAAAAGAAACCAAAGAAGGTTAATCATTATATCTAACTGTTTAATTACAACACGTAACATGCAATTACGAAACCTTGTAAGTAAGCAACTCCTCAAACAGCGTCTCTCCGAAGAAACATTCAATAGAAAAACTGTTTCTTACTACAGATATTTTAATATTGAGGATGTTGAAAATTTCAGAAATCAACTTTATATCGACTTCGAAGCATTAAACATATTCGGCAGAATATATGTTGCAGCCGAGGGTATTAATGCTCAAATCAGTGTTCCTGAGCACAATTGGGCTGTTTTTAAAAATTATCTTGAAGAACAACCTCTGCTCAAAAACATGCCACTCAAAATTGCTGTTGAAGATAATGGCAAGTCATTCTACAAACTTATTGTCCGCATCAAATCAAAAATAGTTGCTGATGGTTTAAACGACAATGCATTTGATATAACAAATGTGGGTAATCATCTTACTGCTAAAGAGTTTAATGAGGCCATGCAGCAATCGGGAACCATTGTTGTTGATATGCGTAATCACTACGAAAGTGAAGTAGGTTTTTTTAAAGATGCTTTAAAGCCCGATGCTGATACATTTCGAGATGCACTACCACAAGCAATTGAAATGACAAAGAACAATAAAGACAATAAAATTTTATTGTACTGTACAGGCGGCATTCGTTGCGAAAAAGCAAGTGCCTATTTTAAGCATCATGGTTATAAGGATGTAAATCAACTTTATGGCGGCATCATCCAATATGCAAGAGAAGTAAAAACTGAAAATTTAGAAAATAAATTTCTGGGTAAGAATTTTGTGTTTGATGAAAGAATGGGTGAAAGAATAAGCCATGAAATTGTTAGTACATGTCATCAATGTGGAGTACACTGCGATACACACGTTAACTGCGCCAATGACGATTGTCACTTATTATTTATTCAGTGCGAGTCGTGTAAGACAGCTTTTGAGGGTTGCTGTACTCCCGAATGTAAAGTGATTATTAACCTTCCGGAAGAAGAACAAAAACGACTTCGTAAAGGACGCATAAAAGAACATGCCCATTCTGTTTACAAAAGCAGACTAAGACCTGATCTGAAAAAAATTCTGAAATAAAATTATTTCATTCCCATTTTATCGCGCCACATCTGATTAAATGATTTTGTAGCGGGTTGTGGCAGTTTTCGTATTCCTGTTTTTGATTTTAGAAATAGTGTTTCAACAGCATAGCGTAACGGATTAACTGTTTTCCAATTCATAAACTCCCGCTTAAGCATAGTTTTCCTCCAAACCATATAAAAAAGTCGTTCCTTTTGTGAGCGTTGTTTCTGTTGAACATTCTCATAACGCAGATGTAGAAATGAGTTCTTAAAGTCAATATAAACAGGACAATGTACATTGCATTTACCACACATATTGCATAGCCCGGCATAATGGCCAAATTCGCGTTGTCCTCCATCATAAACGGCTCTGATATATGATGGCGGGCCATAATTATTTTCATTGCCTCCCGTTGTACCAATACTTTCTGTTATAGGGCAAACAGCCTGACATATCCCACAATCAATGCAATGCAGCATTTGTCTGTCTGTCTGACTTTCTAATAATTTACTTCGTCCATTATCAAAAATCAAAACATAAACTTCCTGTTTATGGCTGTTACTTCCGGCATTGGAAATTAAAGAAAAGGACTTTCTTGAATTGCTTTTTTGAAGCGATTGCAGCGACATAAGCAGTTCAAGTTCATTGACAGAAGAAGCTAATTTATCAACCGAGGTAAGTAATATTTTAACATCGCTTTCAGAGAAATTATTATCCGATAAACAGGCAACTATTGCGGGTTCTGCGGAAACAAAAATTGCATCACAAATACTGATTTTACTTTTTGTATTGGCAGATAAAGGCAGGATTAATTTTTCGGTTTCAAGTTCGTTATAACAAGTGTTGATTTGAATTTTACTTTGTTGAAACTTGTTAATAACAGTATTGAGTTCTGCTTGAGCCTGAATGGCATCAACAGCCCATAAGACTTTTATTCCTGATTTAATTGCATTGGCTTCAAAGGTTATGAGCAGCTTGTCGAGGCTTTCAGTGCTTTTCCAGCGGTAATATGCCGCTCTGCGTGTTGCCAGATCATAATCTGAAAAGACTTCTTTTTTTCTTTCTAAAAATATTGGTGGGGAATCAGAAGAATTATTCTTTTGACGCTCATGGTAAAGTGCTGCATTTTGTTTCAGCTCTGTTTCTTTCAACAACATTACTCCAAACCGTATTTATCTATTAAATAAATCATGGAAGCCATTGTAGCAGCACCTAATTGCAATTCTCGTCTGTTAACATGCTCAAACACATCATTTGGCGAATGGTGAATATCAAAATAGCGTTGCGTGTCGGGTAGCAGACCTAACAAAAATGTATTTTGATTTTTTAAATGTCCGATGTCTGCACCTCCACCATTAAAATTAAAACTGTGAATCTGATAGGGTTCGAAAAGGTTTTTCCACGATCTGATTTTTTCCTTTTTTAATGAATCACCTTGCAAAAAGAATCCTCTTGGAGTAAAACCTCCACAATCGGATTCAATTGCTGCCAAATGTTTTTCGTTTTTCTCAAGCGCATTTTTTGCATAGTGTTCTCCACCTTTTCCTCCGTTTTCTTCATTCATAAATGCAACAGCCCTGATTGTGTGACGTGTTTTAATACCGGCCTTTTTCAGAAGATTTAATACTTCCATTGCTTGCACCACTCCTGCGCCATCATCATGTGCCCCTTCACCGGTATCCCAAGAGTCAAGATGTCCGCCAACAACAATATATCCTGCCGTTGAATCTGTGCCTTTTATCTCACCAATAACATTGTGCGATGGTGCATCGGGAAGTTGTTTACAATTCATCTTCAGTTTTATTTTAAGCTGATGATCGCTTTTAAGCATTGCTGATAATTTTTCAGCATCATTGGTGCTAATTGCACAAGCGGGTATCTTTTTAATTGTGTCCGGATAATGTAATGTTCCGGTATGTGGAAAATCGTCTAATGAAGGATTTACTGAGCGAACAATTACAGCAATAGCATTATATGGTGAAGCCTTTTTTGCTCCAGCCCAACGAATGGCAACGGCAGGTCCATAAGCATTAAACGTCATAACTTCAGTTGCATCCATGCGCTGATTGATAAAAACTATTTTGCCTGCACATTTTGCTATACCTAATTTATCTAACTCATCTAATGAAGTAACCTCCACTACGTTGGCAATAAGGGTATTTCCCTCAGTACCAACACTTCCTCCCAAAGCAAGAACATTTAATGGTGTTGACAGATTGTTTTTTGAAGAAATTATGGACGCACTTTCTTTTTCACCTCTTATCCAATGCGGCACCATAACATCTTGTAAAAAAACTGTATCTGCGCCAAAATCTTTCATTGATTTTTCTGCCCATAACACAGCCTTCTCTGCTGCCGGAGAGCCGCTAAGTCTGTGTCCAATTTGTTTGCACAACACTTTAAGATAATTATAAGCTTGTCCGTGCGCTAACGATTCATTGTATATTTTTCGAAGCACCAAAGAATCTTGCGACTGACTAAAACCGGTTATTAACTGACCGAATAAAATAAAAAAAACAAATGTGGTTTTTTTCATCATTACCATTGCCTATTTTGGCTGTGAAAGTAAATAAAGTGAGTCTATAATATTTTCGCACTGATTAATATTTTTACAGAACAATAATGCGGCTTTGATGTTAAGGTTTAATAATAGTTACAATGTGCACAAATCAGTATAAAGCCGGGTCTTGCAACATAGGTGAAGCTGAGATTAGAATAAGGCAAAAATTTCTGGTTTCTTTTTTACTGATTAGTATAATATTAACAATAACAGTTCATTTCCTTCATAGCTTGTGGATTTTTTATCTTCTTTTCCTAACAACTTTAGCAACAATAATTCTTTTTATTGAAGTTGTAAGCAGATTTTGTGTGCTTTTTGCAATTTTCAGTCTGCATAATTTTCATGAACCGGGAAATCTTGATACTATTGATAACAAGCATTGTAAAAAGAAAGACCGTTTGAGAGCTTTATATATTATTATTGGATCCATAGTTGTTGCATTACTCTATTCCTGGTTGATTTCTGTTTTTTGCTAAATTTTTTAAATTAAACAACCGTTGTAGCATACCATACATATTTTTTATCTTGATATGTATCTTAATAGATTTAGAAGTATTAAAAAAACATGCTGAAAAGCAGTTTTCAATACATGCAATTATCAATTGTTTGTGTGACAACAATCATATCAGTCTTTTTTGAACACCCTGTTAATTATATATACTTTTGTCGTGTAAAATTTTAATTAAAATCATCAATATGAAATCAATTCAAAAACACTTAATCAATTTAATGATTGCCGGAATGGGCATTACCCTGTTTGCTGCCTGTGGCGGGTCTGCAACTAAAGAAGAAAAAGCTGCTGAATCTAAAGATATGAAACAGTATTACGAAGAAGAAAAACAAAAAGAAGATACTAAGGTGGCAGATGATGGAAAAGGTTTTGGCAAGTTTACTGATGTAAAAGTTGATCCAAAACTTGACAAACAAATGGCTGATGCAGGTAAGACAGTTTATGATGTAAAATGTTCTGCTTGTCATAAACTTACTGATGAGAAATTAGTAGGACCGGGATGGAAAGGTGTTACAGGTAAGAGGTCTGCAGAGTGGATTATGAACTTTTCGACCAATCCTGATGAAATGTTAGATAAAGATGCCGTTGCTAAAGGTTTGTTGGAAGAGTGCTTGGTGCGTATGCCAAATCAAGGGCTAAGTGATGATGATGCACGTCATATCTATGAGTATATGCGTGAAAACGATGGTGTTAAATAAGGAACTAAAATAAAATAATATAATGAAACAATCGGAAATTAAAAGTGTATTAATGGCATCGGCAGTTGCAATAACTATTGCAGTAATGCCGTCATGCAAGCCAAAAAATGTGAGCACAGCCACTTCGGGTGATGCTGCACAAAAGGCCTATGTTGCCCCTGGAAAGTATGATGAGTTTTACAACATCGTATCAGGAGGTTTTAGTGGTCAAATGAGTATTTATGGATTACCTTCAGGAAGGCTGTTTAGGGTAATTCCTGTATTTTCTGTAGATCCTGAAAAAGGATATGGCTACAGCGAAGAATCCAAAGCTATGCTCAACACTTCTCATGGATTTGTTCCTTGGGATGATTTGCACCACATTTCTTTATCAGTGACAGATGGTGTTCATGATGGTCGCTGGGCTTTTGGAAATGCAAACAACACTCCGCGTATTGCACGTATTGACCTGAAAACGTTTAAGACAGCAGAAATCATTGAAATTCCTAATAGTGCAGGAAATCACTCTTCGCCATTTATTACTGAAAATTCAGAGTATGTGGTTGCCGGTACCCGTTTCAGTGTACCTATGACTAATGGAATTACAGACGTTCCTATTAATACCTATAAGGAGAATTTCAAAGGTACTGTAAGCTTTATCAATATAGATAAAGAGTCCGGAAAAATGGGAATTGCATTTCAGATATTGTTACCCGGTGTTGACTTTGACTTGTCTCGAGCAGGTAAAGGTAAATCACATGGTTGGTTCTTCTTCAGTTGTTACAATTCTGAAAGAGCAAACACGCTACTTGAAGTTAATGCCTCGAAGTTTGACAAAGACTTTATTATGGCCGTTAACTGGAAAAAAGCCGAAGAGTATGTTAAAGCCGGAAAAGGCGTAAAAAAGAGTGTTTCATACGCTCACAATACCTTTGATGATAAAACACACACAGCTACTTCAACTCTTGAAAAAGAGGTTATCATGCTCGATCCGAAAGATTGTCCTGATATGGTTTATCTGATGCCTTGTCCAAAATCACCACACGGTTGTGATACTGATCCAACAGGTGAATATATTGTTGGTAGCGGTAAATTGGCTGCAGTAATTCCTGTGTTCTCATTTACAAAAATGCAAGAGGCAATAAATGCTAAAAACTTTGAAGGGGATTATGATGGCTTACCTGTTTTAAAATATGATGCCGTATTACATGGTGAAGTTAAAAAACCTGGTCTTGGACCATTACACACAGAGTTTGATGCAAATGGCAATGCTTATACTTCATTCTTTGTATCGTCAGAGATTGTAAAATGGCGTTTGAGCGATTTATCAGTACTTGACCGTGTGCCTACTTATTATTCTGTTGGTCACTTATGTGTTCCCGGTGGTCCTACTAAAAAGCCATGGGGTAAATATGTAATTGCTTATAATAAAATTACAAAAGACCGTTATCTGCCAACAGGTCCGGAGTTGACACAAAGCGCGCAGCTTTATGATATAAGTGGCGATAAAATGAAACTTATATTAGACTTTCCAACAATTGGTGAGCCACACTATGCAGAAGCTGTTCCTGCAGAGTTGCTATCTAAAAATTCTACAAAAATTTATAAGATTGAAGATAATCACCACCCTTATGTAACCAAAGGCGAAAAAGAAGCAAAGGTTGAAAGAAAAGGAAACGAAGTGCATGTTTATATGTCTTCTATCCGTTCACACTTTGTTCCTGATAATATTGAAGGTGTGAAATTAGGTGATGTGGTTTATTTCCACGTAACTAACTTAGAGCAAGACTGGGATGTGCCACACGGCTTCGCTGTAAAAGGGGCTAATAATGCTGAGTTACTAATCATGCCCGGTGAAACATCTACCTTAATGTGGAAACCGGACAGAGTGGGCGTATTTCCATTCTACTGTACTGACTTCTGCTCTGCATTACATCAGGAAATGCAAGGTTATATCAGAATCAGTCCAGCTAATTCAAATGTTCCATTGACTTTTAGTACAGGAACAAATCAACCCCCAATCAACTAAATCTTTAATTTAATAACATAACACAACGCACCTCGTTGTGTCACTACCAACGAGGTGCTTTATAAAAACTAAAGATTATTATGAACACAAAATTATTAATGGGAGTAATGTTTGCTGCATCAGTAGCATTTAGCTGTAATCCTCCCGCAGCAGAAAACCAACAAGCAGCCACCACTGAAGAAACTCAAGCAGGCGGACAAGAAGCTGTTATAGACGATGATTCGCAAAAAGATATTGTTAAAATTGCAGTAGGCTCAGCTGACCATTCAACTTTGGTAGCCGCACTAAAGCAAGCCGACTATGTAACATCTCTTTCAAATGCCGGTCCATTTACTGTTTTTGCACCAACCAATGAAGCGTTTAATAAGTTACCTGCAGGAACGGTAGATGATTTAATGAAGCCCGAAAATAAAGCCAAGCTTCAGGATATTCTTGAATATCATGTCTCGCTGGGTGTTTTTAAACCGGAAATGCTTACAGATGGCCAGACAATCAATCAGGCAAATTTGAAAAACATTACAATTTCGAACAAGGACAATAAAATTATGGTTAACAATCAGGCAAATATCATTGCTACCATTCCTGCAGCAAATGGAGTGATACATGTTATAGATGCAGTTTTATTGCCACCCGATAAATAATTTAATTCTTAGGAGGTAAAATTAAATACAAATTTTTATGACAAAAATAAACGGTGTATCAAGAGTTATCATTGCAATCTCTTCTTTACTAATTGCCATTTCATTTTTCGTTCCCATCTGGCGAATTGATTTATTCGCTCCACAATATCCGGAAGGATTGGTAATGAAAATATGGCTCGATAAATTAACCGGTGACGTAGAGGTTATTAATGGTTTGAACCATTATATAGGAATGAAAAAAATAAGTGTAGAAATGTTTCCCGAATTTTCATTCCTGAAATATATTGTAGCCGCATTTATTGTATATGGATTAGTGATAGCCATAACCGGTAGTCGTAAAATTTTATTTAGTTACCTAGTAGTTTCTGTTATTTGTGGCATTCTTGCACTCTACGATTTCTATCAGTGGGGTTATGATTATGGACATAATCTTGATCCTAATGCACCCATTAAAATTCCAGGATTGGTATATCAACCACCTATATTAGGCCATAAGCAGTTGCTGAATTTTGATGCACACTCTATGCCCGATGTAGGTGGTTATATTGTAATTGGTTCCGCACTCATCTGTGCTATAATTTGGGCCATGGGTTTAAGAAAAAGTAAATCGTAAAAAATAAAATGTATGAGGTGGACATTCATTATTATTTCTCTTCTTATAGTATCATGTACGACTAAGCCAGAGCCATTAGTTGCCGGAAAAGATGCCTGTGTTCATTGCAAAATGCCTATTGCAGATACTCGCTTTGGTGCAGAAATAATATCGGACAAAGGTCGTATTTACAAATTTGATGATATTAACTGCATGTTGCAATGGAGCAGACAATCATCTAACGTAAATGCGGGTTCTGCAAATTTTTATGTCGTAAATTATTTTGATCAGATTGATTTGATGAATGCAGCTGATGCCGTTTATTTAAAAAGCGACAACCTACGTACGCCAATGAATAGCGGCTTTGCTGCTTTTGCTAATAAAGAAGATGCCGAGAAACTATTAAAAGATGATGGCGGTGTATTAGTTGACTGGAATTTTGTTCAGAATGAAATCAAATAAAACACTTTCTGTTGTTGTAAATTTTTTTCTGATTCTTCTGTTTTTTTCAGGTAAATCACAGGCAGGTGTATTAAAAATAGGAAAAGAATTTTCAATTAAGTCAATTAAAGAAGGTGTTGCATTGGCAAAACCTTTTGATACACTTTATATCTATTCCGGCCTATATAAAGAACAAAACATTCTCATAGAAAAAACACTGTCACTGATAGGTGTTGATAATCCAGTTCTTGATGGAGAAAATAAGTTTGAGGTATTAACCATTAATGCAAACAGCGTTTTGGTTGCCGGACTAACCATTAAAAATTCAGGATATTCCTCCATGAAAGATTTAGCCGGAATTAAAGTTATGAATAGCCGGCAGTTTTTAATTAAAAACAATACTCTGATTAACTCTTATTTTGCAATACATATAGCCAACTGCGATAATTTTAAAATAGAAAATAATACAATTCGCGGAACACCTGGAACTGATGAACAATCTACCGGTAATGCTATTCATCTATGGAAGTGCCTGTATGCCTCTATAAAAAACAACAATATTTCCGGTCACAGAGATGGTATATATTTTGAATTTGTAGAAAACTCTCATATTGAAAAAAACAACAGTTACAATAATTTGCGTTATGGTTTACACTTTATGTTCTCAAATAATGATTCCTATATAGACAATACGTTTACTGATAATGGTGCCGGTGTTGCAGTCATGTTTTCCAATCACATTTCAATGTTTCGAAATTTGTTTAGTATGAATAGAGGCGCTTCAGCTTACGGTTTGTTGTTAAAAGAAATATCTGACGGAGCTATTAAAGATAATATATTTGAAAACAACACTACCGGTGTTTTGATGGAAGGAACCAACAGGCTTCATATCATAAAAAATAATTTCTTTAAAAATGGGTATGCCTTGCGTGTACAAGCAAGTTGTAGCAACAACACCGTTCATGACAATAACTTTAATAGCAACACTTTTGATGTTGCAACCAATGGCTCATTGGTTTTAAATAACTTTGATGGTAACTATTGGGATAAATATGAAGGTTATGATTTAAAACGCGATGGTATTGGAGATGTACCCTACAGACCGGTAAGTTTGTTTTCTATGGTTACAGAAAATATTCCCATTGCTTCAATATTTATTAAAAGCTTAATTGTGTTTTTACTTGACCGCAGCGAAAAGATTATTCCTAGTATCACACCGGAAAATTTAGTTGACAATAAACCATTAATGAAACCTGTAGCACTGTGATTGAATCATTAAACATCAATAAAACATTTGGTAAGATCAGGGTATTAAAAGATATATCCATAAAACTTGAAAACAACAGCTCTGTTGCATTACTGGGACCTAATGCATCAGGTAAAACAACATTTATTAAATCTGTTTTAGGAATGGTGCTGCCCGAATCAGGCACAATAAAAGTTAACAATACAGATATAAAGAATGATGTCAGCTACCGAAGTCAGATTGGATATATGCCGCAGATAGGTCGCTATCCTGAAAATATGAATATTGGTCAGGTGTTTGAAATGATTATGGATATGCGTAAAGAGCAAATGAATCATGCTGACACGGATTTACTCGATGCGTTTAACATGAAATCAATCTTTCAAAAACGAATGGGAACCTTGTCTGGTGGAACAAGGCAAAAAGTGAGTGCTTGTCTTGCATTTCTGTTTCATCCTAAAATAATTATTCTAGATGAACCAACTGCCGGCCTCGATCCTTTATCTTCAGAGATACTTAAAGAAAAAGTTAGAGTAGAAAAAAATAATGGTAAACTGATTATTATTACATCCCACATTCTAAGTGAACTGGATGAGTTGGTTTCAGAAATTATTTTCTTCAAGGAAGGCGAGTTGATGTTTCATAATAAATTAGAAGAACTGCAACTACAAACAGGCGAGAAATCTATTTCGAAAGTTATTACAACCATTCTTAAAAGGAATAATGAATAAGATAGTTAAATATATTATGTTAGACATTCTAAAAAGCAAGGTTGTAATAGCCTACCTTGTTTTTTTGATGGTAACAGGATTCAGCATTTTTAATCTTGATGAAAATACTTCAAAAGGATTAATCAGTTTATTAAATATTATTCTATTTATTGTTCCTTTAGTTTGCCTTATCTATGCTACTATCTATATTTTTAATTCTTCAGAATTCATTGAGTTACTTACAGCACAGCCGGTCTCCAGAAAAAAACTTATTATAAGTATTTATGCAGGTGTGGTTCTTTCTTTAACGTTGGCTTTTCTAATTGGAATTGGTTTACCCATATTACTTTTTACACCAGATGTAACAGGTTTTATTTTTCTGTTAGCCGGTATTTTACTTACATTGATATTTACTTCATTGGCTTTTCTTGGTTCTATCATTACAAAAGATAAAGCTAAGGGGATTGGTGTTGCAATATTTGCATGGTTGTTTTTTACCATTCTTTATGATGGCTTATTACTGCTATTAATGTTTCAGTTTGGCGACTATCCTATAGAAAAGCCGCTTATGATACTGACTACTTTTAATCCTGTTGACTTAGCCAGAATACTTATTCTTATTCATACAGACTATTCAGCACTAATGGGTTATACAGGTGCTTTGTTTAATGAATTTTTAGGCTCGCAGAAAGGAACCATTACTATTCTATTAATACTTTTAATATGGATAGTTATGCCAACACTACTTGCTGTGCGTAAATTCAGAAAAAAAGATTTATGAGTCTAAAAGGTGAATACCAGCCCTTCAAAAACATCAATATGGCTAAGGCTTTGATATTCGTTTTCACTTAATGTAACCCGCTGCTTTATTCCATTTTCTGTTACATCATATTGTGATAAAGTACCATTAAGAAAATTTAAACCTATTACTAAACTTACATTTCTTGTAATGTTAACACCCACTCCGGCAGAAACATTAAAGCCCATTGTGTTTCCTTTAATATTAATCATATTGGTAGCGATTTTCGAATCGTCTTTATAAGTCATCAAACCAATGCCACCATCAAAAGTAAAATAACCTGTTTTCTGTCTATTATAAAATCTTCCGCTAAAAGTTACTGCTATGGTATTGATTGAAATATCATCAGACACTGTACCAAAATAATTCTGATTGTTATACGAGAAGTACATATTATCGTATCTGACCTTTGAAAGATGACTATTGTATTTTAAACCAACACCAAATTTTGAATTAAAAAAATATTTTGCGGTAATCTCAAAACCATTTCCGCTTTTCAAATCTTTAATATAAGCTTTAGTTAAACTATTCTCATCAGGGTTAACATCGGCTAATCTCCAACTAAGGCCACCAGTTGCGGTAATTGCAAATCGAGGAATTTCTCGTTGCTGTTTTTTAGAAGTTACTAAAGAAGTATCTTGTTCTTCCTGTGCTTTTACAAAAAATGGAAGTACACAAAACAGCAGAATAAATTTTAATTTCATAGCAATTTATTTTCTATTTTAAATATTAAACACAGTTTATTTTATCTATTCTTTTCTGATGACGTCCACCTTCAAAATCCGTACTTACAAACTTCTCTATCATTAAAAAAGCTGTTTCTTCACTAACAAAGCGTGCCGGAATACAGATAATATTGGCATTATTATGCTTTCTGGCTAATTCAGCAATTTCGGGCATCCAGCAAATTGCAGCTCTCACCCCATTATGTCTATTAGCTGTAATAGCAACACCATTAGCACTACCACATAAAAGAATTCCAAATGCAAATTTTCCGGCATCTACCTCTCCGGCAACTGCATGTGCATAGTCAGGATAATCAACAGAATCTGAACTGAATGTACCTTTATCAGTAAATTCAAAATTTTTAGAAAATTTTTTCTTTATGGCGTCTTTCAATGTGAAACCGGCATGATCGCTGCCTATAATTATACTTTGCATGTGATAAATTTAAGTTATTAACCAGTATTAACAGGCAAATATTTTTATGCTGATTAATAGTGTGTTATAATGGTGTAAAATTAACAACATTCTTGTTCATATTAATATTTTCTGTTTATAGTTTATCATTTCTTTTGTTTGTAATGTTCATATCTAAAATGCCTTATCATATTTAATATTAAATCAAAATTTTTTAGTACTAAGTTTTAGCTAATATTTAAACAGAGCCATGCACAGAAATAAACATTTAATTAACCGTTTTTTATAAACATATATGCTTATTAACCGTTGTTAATTGTTATATTTATGCCTTTATTAATCAAAAGTTTAGTAATGATAAAAGGTTTATAAGTTGTTAATGCATGCATGGTAACTTAAAATACAAGTACCTTCTTAAAAAGTTATACCACATATTAACCGACTAATTATAACAACATAATATTTTTTAAAATAATATTTATTTATTTAATTATAATAATTGATTGTAATGACTGAAGTTTCTGAAATGATTTTGAAACATGGATATTTGCCGGAAAGTATTCCTGCCTCCATGGATTTGTTTGAAGAAATAGAAAAATTAAAAAAAGAAAAAAATGCCGTCATACTGGCGCATTACTACCAGGAATCCGATATTCAGGATGTGGCGGATTTTGTGGGTGATAGTCTTGGGCTGGCGCAGCAAGCCGAAAAGACTAATGCCTCTATGATAGTTTTTGCAGGCGTACATTTTATGGCGGAGACAGCAAAATTGCTGAATCCCGATAAAAAAGTTGTTTTACCTGATTTGAATGCAGGTTGCTCGTTAGCTAACAGTTGTCCACCTGCTGACTTTAAAAAATTTAAAGAAGAACATCCTGATCATGTTGTTATTTCATACATCAATTGCACTGCAGAAATAAAAGCTTTGAGTGATGTTATTTGTACATCGAGCAATGTGGTAAAAATTGTTGAAAGTTTTGCTCCGGATCAGAAAATTATTTTTGCTCCGGACAAAAATTTAGGAGCATACATTAATAAAAAAATTGGTCGTGACATGGTGTTGTGGGATGGAAGTTGTGTAGTTCATGAAATATTTTCAGAACAAAAAATTATAAAACTTAAAGAGAGATATCCTGAAGCGTTGGTTATTGCGCATCCTGAATGTGAAGATCATGTATTGCGACATGCAGATTTTATAGGCAGTACTACAGGACTTTTGAAGTACACAAAAGATAATCCTGCGAAAGTGTTTATTGTAGCTACAGAGTCGGGAATTTTATATCAGATGCAGAAACTGTCGCCTGAAAAAATGTTTATTCCTGCGCCACCGGAAAATAACTGTGCTTGTAACGATTGTCCTTACATGAAACTAAATACTTTAGAGAAAGTGTATCTCTGTATGAAAAACGAAGTACCGGAAGTAATTATCCCTAAACATTTGCAGCAGGCAGCACTTCAACCTTTAAAACGCATGCTTGAAATATCAAAACAACATGGTTTGTAGAATACTGATTGCAGCATTTTTTTTATCATTTTATTCAAACATATTTGCACAAACAGACAGTGCAGCAACCAATGGTTTTAAAACTTTTTATTATCAGAATGGTAATAAAAGCAGCGAAGGTAACTTCGTAAATGGAAAACCAGAAGGTTTATGGAAATCTTATTTTGAAAACGGAAAATTAAAATCAGAAGGAAACAGACATAATAATAAACCGGATGGTTTATGGAAATTTTACAATGAAAACGGGAAAATAGCCAGTGAACTAATTTATGATTTAGGGTTAAAAAACGGAATACAACGTTACTATTTTTCTGATGGAAAATTAAAACAGGAAGAAGAGTTAAAAGATGGCATCAGACAAGGTTGGGTAAAAGACTTTGGCGAGAATGGCCAGCTTATAAATATGGTACCATTTAAAAATGGTGTTGAAGATGGAATTGCAAAATCATATGCAGATGATGGCAGATTGATTACCATCACAACTTACAACGAGGGTTATATCCGCAGCGAAGCGAGAATAAACAGAATAGATAAATTTGGATTAAAGCAAGGTGTATGGAAGGTGTTTTTTGACAATGATAAATTAAAAGAAGAAACAGAATATCTTGACGATAAAAGGAATGGCTTTTATAGGGTATATAATAGTGATGGCACATTGGCTCTTTCAGAAAAGTATAAAAATGGGGAGTTAGTAATTGATAAGAAAAGCACTACTAAGTTTGAAGTAAAGCGCAATTTTTATACAGGAGGAAAAGTAAAATCTATTGTAAATGTAATAAATGATAAACGACAGGGAGTAGAAAAAATCTATGATGAGAAAGGAAATGTTATATCAGGAAAGTTGTTTGAAGACGATAAACCAGTTGCAGAAGGAATTACGGATGAAAATGGAAACAGACAGGGAGAATGGAAATTTTTCTATGAAGATGGCACAGTGTATTCTATAGGAAAATATAAAGATGGAAAACGAATTGACGAGTGGAAATTTTTATTCCAAAATGGAGCTGTTCAACAAATTGGAAATTATAAAAACGGTCTTCCGGAAGGTGAGTGGAAATGGTATTTTAGGAATGGTGAAATAAGACGAGATGAAAGTTTTATAAATGGTAAAGAAGAAGGCATTTCTAAAGAATATAACGACTCATTACAACTTATAGCAACAGGAAAATATGTTGATGGTAAAAAAGAAGGACTATGGAAATATAATAATGGAGAATATGTTGCAGAAGGTGAATATGCCGATGGATTAAAATTTGGCACATGGCATCAGACTTATAAAAACGGCAAAACAGCATTTACAGGAAAGTATATTGATGGTCTTGAAGATGGCGAACATGTTTATTACAACGACAATGGGAAATTACATGAAGTGCGTAACTACAAACAAGGTCAACGGAATGGATTATGGAAGATATATGATGATAAAGGTGTTTTAATATTAACCATAAACTATCAGGCAGACAAAATTACCCGCATTGACAGAATAAGAATTAACTAAATGAAGATTGGTTTATTTTTTGGTTCATTTAATCCTGTGCATAACGGGCACATGATGATTGCAAATTATTTTGCAGAATTTACAGATTTAGAACAAGTGTGGTTAGTGGTATCACCACACAATCCGCTTAAGCCTGCCGGATCTTTGCTTAATGATTATCAGAGGTTGCATTTAGTAGAAACAGCTATTGGTAGTTATAAAAAAATAAAAATTTCGAAAATAGAATTCGGCTTACCTAAGCCTTCCTATACCATAAACACCTTAGTTCATCTGAATGAAAAATTCCCACAACATGAGTTTGTGTTGATAATGGGTAGCGACAACCTTATCACTTTTCATAAATGGAAAAATTTTGAACAGATTTTAGAAAACTATAAAATATATGTTTATCCGCGACCAGATTCCGATGGGGGCGAATTAAAAAATCATCCTTTTGTAAAAATTATTCAGGCACCATTGGTTGAAATATCTTCTACCTTTATCAGACAAGCCATCAAAGAAGGCAAGGACGTGCGTTTTTATCTTCCTGAATCGGTGTATGATTACATAGATGAAATGAATTTTTATAAGAAGTAGTGAGTGGGAAAATTTAGAA
Source organism: Bacteroidia bacterium (assembly GCA_037045145.1). Taxonomy (NCBI): domain Bacteria; kingdom Pseudomonadati; phylum Bacteroidota; class Bacteroidia; species Bacteroidia bacterium. The sequence continues at coordinate 433,517 of JBAOIA010000011.1, read as the reverse complement.
TTACAAATTGTGGTTAAGTAGTTTTTGAAACAGTATCAAAGGTTGAATTAAAAACCATTTATTCCAATGTTTGCATATAGCTTCTAAACAAAAAAGCTGCCCCGAAGGACAGCTTTTTTATGCAACACTATTATCTGATTGTAACCAATTCGCGGTATTTTACCATTGGCCAGATTTCATCATCAATTATCATTTCCAATGCATCAACATGTTCGCGGATTGTTGAAAAGGACACTTTAACCTTATCGCAATAAAAAATAGCTTTTTCACGTAAATCTGTTATTTTATTTCCTTTATCTCGTGATGCAAGCATGGCATCAACATTTTTCTTAATGGCATTTACGTGTGCACTGATTTCTTTTATCAGCAGCAACTGTGTGGAATATGTTTCTGCTTTCAGATCGCAGTCTTTGATATTGTCAACAGTTTCTGCCAAAAAATTCTGATAACGGAATGCTGCAGGAATAATATGATTTTGTGCCAGATCGCCAATGACACGACTTTCAATTTCAATTTTCTTGATATAAGTTTCCAGCATTATTTCATGTCTTGCTTCAGCTTCACGATGTGTAAAAATATGGTTGTCTTCAAAAAGCTTCAGCGATTTTTTTGAAACCATTGCATCTAATGCAACCGGAGTTGTCTGATGGTTGGAAAGACCTCTCTTCTTTGCTTCTTTTACCCACTCTTCGCTATAGCCATTTCCTTCGAAACGGATATTTTTTGTCTCAACAATGTATTGACGCAGCACACGAAGTATAGCTTCGTCTTTTTTCACATTTTTCTTGATAAGTGCGTCAACTTCTTTGCGGAAAATTCGAAGTTGATTGGCCACTATGGTATTTAAAACGGTCATGGCATTGCTGCTGTTGGCAGAAGAGCCAACGGCACGAAACTCAAATTTATTTCCTGTAAAGGCAAAGGGTGATGTGCGGTTGCGGTCGGTATTATCAAGTAATATTTCGGGTATTTTACCAATGTTGAGTTTAAGTGCAGTTTTATCTTCTACACTCATTTTACTTGAACCTACTTTTTTCTCTATATTATCTAAGATGCTGCTTAACTGTGCACCCAGGAAAACACTCATAATGGCAGGTGGTGCTTCATTAGCACCTAAACGATGGTCATTAGCTGCTGAAGCAATGCTGGCACGTAGCAAGTCTGCATGTTCGTGAACAGCTTTTATGGTATTGATAAAGAAAGTTAAAAACATGAGGTTGGATTTTGGATTTCCACCTGGCGACAATAAATTTTTTCCGGTGTTGGTAACCATACTCCAGTTATTGTGTTTGCCGCTACCGTTTATTCCTGCATAAGGTTTTTCATGAAACAATACTTTGAATTGATGTCTGCGGGCAACTTTATCCATTAAATCCATAAGAAGCTGATTGTGATCAACAGCAAGATTTATTTCTTCAAAAATAGGAGCACATTCAAACTGACATGGTGCTACTTCATTATGACGTGTCTTTAATGGAATGCCAAGTTTGTAGGCTTCAATTTCAAAATCGTGCATAAAGGCATTTACTCTGTCGGGAATAGAACCGAAATAATGATCTTCTAATTGTTGTCCTTTTGCCGGTGAATGACCGAACACTGTTCTTCCGGTAATGGCCAAATCAGGTCGTGCATAAAACAAAGAAGTGTCAACTAAGAAATATTCCTGTTCAATGCCCAATGTTGTACTAATGCGTGTGATGTCTTTATCAAAATATTGTGCTACAGGAACAGCTACTTCATTCAGTGTATGCAATGCTTTTAACAATGGTGCTTTATAGTCAAGTGTTTCACCTGTGTAAGAGACATAAATTGTAGGAATACAAAGGGTGCGTCCATTTGGGCTTTCAATAATAAATGCCGGAGAACCCGGATCCCATGCCGTATAGCCACGTGCTTCGAAAGTATTTCTTATTCCTCCACTTGGAAAACTACTTGCATCAGGCTCTTGTTGCACTAAAGAACTTCCTGAAAAATGTTCGAATGAGTTATCATTGCTCATGTCGAAAAAGCTATCATGTTTTTCGGCAGTAGCTCCGGTTAGCGGTTGAAACCAATGTGTGTAGTGTGTAGCACCTTTGCTGATGGCCCACTCTTTCATACCATGGGCAATTTCACCAGCTATTTTACGGTCTATTTTCTCACCTGTATCTATTGCTGACATTACAGCATTAAATGCGTTCTTAGGTAAGAACTTAAACATAGCTTCTTTGGTGAAAACGTTTGTTGCAAAATAGTCAGATACCTTTACTGACGGAGGGGTTATTTTTACAGGTATGCGCCCATTGGTAGCATCGAGGGCACGAAAGCGAACATTGCTCATATAGTGTTTGATTTTTTAAAAACGGGGTAAAAATACATTGAAAAAAAGGGCAATGTCAAGAAAAATATCGTTTTTTTTCAAACACCCCCCTAAAAAACAGGGCCTTTCACCTAAAATCAGGCATTTTTTTCATCTATACCCCCATTATTTTCGGGGGTATCAGGCTTTTCAATGGTTTTTGGAGGTTGTTGTGGTGATGGTGGCGGGGTTTGCATACTCTGCTCAATTTCGCGTTGTACACCATTCATAGCATCTTTAAACTCGCGGCTGGCACGACCAAGCCCTCTGGCCAAGTCAGGTACTTTTTTTGAACCGAAGAAGAATAATACAAACACCATGATCACTAATAATTCACCCCCACCAAGATTATCTAAAAATAAAAGCATGCCGTTCATATCTTAAATATTTGAGCAAAAGTAACTCAAATGTTGATGTTGAAACAATGAATATTTATGTTTATTACCTTTCAGCCATTATATTTTCCCATTAATACATTTTTATTGACTACAATTAAAAGATATCTTTTTTATTTGTTTTAAAATTGAATCATGCATGAATAAAACAATATTTTTTTGGTTGATGCTACTGACAATTGCAGCAGCTTCCTGTAAGCACGAGCCGCAGGACTTAGCTATAGCAACCGATGACAGCACTGCCACTGAAGATTGCAGCACCGATACGGTTTATTTTAAAAACACCATTCAGCCAATAATAACTGCATCATGTGCCTATAGCGGATGTCACGATGCTGCAACTGCAGAAGATGGCGTTATTTTAGATACCTATGCCAACATTATTCAGACAGGAGATGTTAAAGCCGGCCGGCCCGAAGACAGCAAACTTTACAAGGTGCTTATTGAAAATGACCCCGATGATATCATGCCGCCACCACCGGGTTCTCCATTGAGTAGTGTACAGATTAATGATATTTACCAATGGATTATGCAAGGTGCTAAAAACAATGAATGTCTGGGCTGCGATAGTATTAATGTAACATTTTCGGGAAGTATCTTACCCATTATGCAAACCATTTGTCAGACCTGCCATAGTGGAAGTGCACCGTTGGGAAACCTTTCATTAGTTACTTATGATGATGTTTCTGCAGTAGCAATGACAGGACAGTTAGTTGGTGCTGTAACCCATGCTGACGGATATTTTACCATGCCCGACAAAGATGATTCAACAAAATATATTCCTAACTGTAAAATAAAACAAATTATTAAGTGGGTAAATGATGGTTATCCCGACAATTAACAAAGCATGAATAAAAGTTTAATTTCTATTTTGGGTATTTTAATTGCATTTTGCATAAGTGGTTGTTACTATGATGTGGAAGATGAGTTATATCCGAATACAGGCAACTGTGATACCCTTAACATTACTTACTCACAAACAGTGGCACCAATAATTAGCAGCAACTGCAAGGTTTGTCATTCGGCATCTATGGCGCAAGGCAATGTTGTTATTGATACTTATACAGCAATAAAAACCTATGTTGATAATGGAAAACTTTTAGGTTCTCTCAATCATGAGTCGGGATATGAACCAATGCCAAAAAATCAAAATAAATTAAGTGATTGCAACATCAAAAAAATTTCAATCTGGATAAATCAGGGAGCACCCAATAATTAAACATATAAAAATGAAAAAATTAATTCTTTGTGTATTAATGGCAGGAATGCATTATGCACAGGCACAAAATGTTTTTACAACCAATGCCGGTACCATTTCTTTCTTTTCAGAAGCACCTCTTGAAAACATTGATGCCACAAGTAAAAAAGCACATTGCATTTTGAATGTTACAACAGGTGATATTGTTTCGTTGGTAGCCATTCGTTCATTCAAATTTGAAAAAGCATTGATGGAAGAGCACTTTAATGAAAAATATCTTGAAAGCGATAAATATAAAGATGCTACATTTAAAGGAAAAATTCAGGAGCCCTTGGTTACTGATCGTGACACAGCATATCAGGTAACCGTAAACGGGACAATAATAATTCATGGAGTTGAAAATCCGGCAAATTATAAAGCAGAATATAGTTTTAAAGCAGGAGTACCGGCAATTGAAGGTAGCTTTAATGTGGCTTTAAAAGATCACAAAGTTGATATTCCGAAATTGGTTATTCAGAATATTGCCGAAGTTGTTAAAGTAACCTGTAAATTTGAACTTGTTCCATATCAAAAGAAGAACTAAAAATATTTTTATGCTAGCAATCAGAAAACTGTTTTTTATTGGATTTACTTTTATTACCCTACAAGCAGCTGCACAGGACGACCTGATGAAAATGCTTAATGAAAGTGGTGAGAAAGAAAAGAAAGAAGAAGTTACGGCAACATTTAAATCAACCAGGCTCATTAATGGGCATAGTGTTGAAAACAACAAACAAGGTGTTTTACAGTTGATGATATTACATCGTTTCGGGCAGATAAATAGTGGAGGATATGAGTTTTTTGGTTTAGACAACGCTACCATGAGACTCGGATTTGACTATGGTGTTACAGACTGGTTGAATGTTGGTATTGGACGCAGCACATTTGAAAAAATGTATGATGGACTATTAAAAGTTAAATTACTAAAGCAACGAAAAGGCGGTACACCGGTTACGCTTTCAGCAGTGACATCCATGCAACTGAACTCATTAAAATTTACTGATCCGCAGCGAAAAAACTATTTCTCATCAAGATTGACATATTCTTATCAGCTGTTAATAGGCTCTAAATTAAGTAATGAATTTTCTGTTCAGATAATGCCAACACTCATTCATCGTAATCTGGTACCTACTGTCAATGAAAAAAACGATGTATTTGCATTAGGAGGTGGCGGTCGAATAAAAATTTCGAAGAGTATTGCTTTTACAGCAGAATACTATTATGTATTACCTGATCAGATTAGCAGCACTTATAAAAACTCACTTGCTGTAGGCTTTGATATTGAAACAGGAGGTCACGTTTTTCAAATACATTTTACAAATTCTCGCAGTATGGTAGAAAAAGGTTTTATTGCCGAAACCACAGGCGACTGGCTTGATGGCGGCATTCATTTTGGTTTTAACCTCAACAGGGTTTTTACGATTTATTATCCCAAAGAACAATAATTACATTTTTTTATGGTATTAGACAGCCAATTTAATATCATAAAACATCTACCCCATATTTTGTTCAATGATTCGCAGTAGTTGTGGTTTGTTAACCACACCACTTTGCCGCCACAAAACTTTTCCGGATTTAAACAAGATTAATGTTGGGACTCCCTGAATCTCATAAGCAGCTGCAACAGCAGGATTTTTATCCACATCAATTTTAAGTATCACAGCTTTATCGCCTACTTCATTTTTTACTTCATGTAGTATGGGAGCCATCATTTTACACGGGCCGCACCATTCGGCAAAAAAGTCAACCAATACAGGTTTTTCACCCTGAATAATTTCTTTGAAAGATTTGTTTTGTGTTGTTGTTTCCATTCTATTTATTGTAATATGCGCTATACATCCAGACTAATTTTTCCTGCTCGCTGATATAATCACTCATCAATGCATTGGTACCTTCATCATCTGCATCAGCTGACATTTTTAATATCTCGCGCTGTTTAATTAAAATAGTTTCAAATGCATCCAAAATTGCTTTTATTGATTTTGACGGGTCTGATACATTCTTAATTTCTTTCAGTTGTGATGCCTTACTGTAATCGCTAAAGGTATGTAGTGGTGTTTCATCTAAAGTTAAAATACGCTCTGCTATTTCATCAACTTTAACCAATAAGTCGTTATACAGTTCTTCAAACTTTAAGTGTAGTTCAAAAAACTTTTCACCTCTGATATTCCAGTGTAAACCACGAGTTGTTTGATAAAATACCATGTAATCTGCAAGCAGAAGATTAAGTTTTGCAGCCAGTTGTTTTGCCTGCTTTTTATTGATACCTATATTAATCATAACTAAGAAATTTTATTAAACACTGACCGCTAAAATAGAATTAAATTATAAATCAGCTGCTGACTTATATCATCACCGATTATGAAGTATTGACAATCTTAAACAAGAAAACCGAACTATTGTTTTAATTTTAATCTTTAGAAGTAAGTGTGTTTTCAATATTCAATTTAACCATTGAATTTCTTTAATGGCTGAATTTTTTTTAAGTAGATTTATAACTGATTCTAATGTTCCGGTGTCAGCATGTTCGAGTTGAATCTGGAATATCAAATCTTCGTTTGTTCTTGTAAAATTTAATGAAATCAGGACTATTCCATTTTCTTTTAAAAGTGCAGTCAGAAATTCTGCATTACCAAAATCATGACTTGTAGTTATACGTAAACTTTTTTGTTTAAATTTTTCAAAATATTTTTTTTCTAAAGGCTGTAGTCCCCATAATATAATTATGGCAAAACCTGTTGTTATAGCTGCGGCAAGAACCATTCCACCTCCTGTTGCCAAGCCAATACCTGCCACTGTCCATATTCCTGCTGCTGTAGTTAGTCCTCTAATAGTTTCATTTTTGGAAAACAGAATGGCTCCGGCACCAATAAATCCAATACCGGTGACTACTTGTGCTGCAATTCGCGAAGGGTCAAGTGTTATATCAGGATTGCCTAAGATGTCAGAAAATCCAAATGCAGACACCATCATCATCAGGCAGGAGCCTACACAAACAAGCATGTGTGTTCGCATACCTGCTGCCCAATGCTTTCTTTCTCTTTCAAGTCCAATGAGGGCACCAAAGAGTGATGCTAAAAAAAGCCGTAAAATGATTTCAGAAACACTTATCATCTTGGTGACAAAATTTATTGTTATAAAACTAACAATAGTTCAGACCACTTATGGTTAACAGAACAAAAATAAATTTGTTTTTAAAACTAAAATCAAAACTCAGCCAGCAACTAACTTTTTAAATCAATGCGGAAGTTTGTCGCGGAATTTACCATATACCCATGTTCCGGCAATAGCACTTAGCAAGCTTACAACAATAACAGTAGCACCCGAGCCAATTGTAGCAAACAGAGGTCCCGGACAGGCACCTGTGGTAGCCCATCCCAAACCAAAAATCAATCCTCCCCAAATTTGTCCTTTATTAAACTCTTTTGGATGCAGGGTTATTTCTTCTCCGTAAATTGTTTTGATTTTGAATTTTCGAATAAGCCAAACAGACAAGATACCAACAGCAACAGCACTGCCAATGATACCATACATGTGGAATGATTGAAGTCTGAACATTTCCTGTATTCTGAACCACGATATTACTTCTGCTTTTACTAAAATAATTCCAAACACAATTCCCATAAGGCTGTATTTTATGTTATGAACCCAACTATGTTCAAGATGACTTTCGTTTACACAAATTGTATCTAACGAACGTGTTTCAAAATCTGTGTTTTGTTCTTTTTCTATAGCAACTTCTGATTTCATAAAATTAATTTTAAAGGGAAAGTATATAAGGTAAAATTACATTAGCCATAATGAAACCACCGGCCATAAAACAACAGGTAGCTATCAAAGAAGGAAGTTGAAGCGTAGATAATCCCATTATAGCATGTCCGCTGGTACATCCTCCTGCATAACGGGTGCCGAAGCCAACAAAAAAACCACCTACAACCATCATAACAAAACCTCTTAGGGTAAATAAACTATTCCAGTTAAATAAATCTGCAGGCACCAAACCACTAAAGTCTGTTATCCCATTTTCATTAAGAGAAGTTGCTAACGAAGGATTGATATCAACTTTTGTTGCTACGGTAAGTAAATTCATTGCAATAAATCCACCTGCCGTTATTCCGGCAACAAAAAACAAATTCCATCTTTCTTTTTTCCAATCATATTTGAAGAATGGAATGTTTGATGGCATACAAGCAGCACAAACATGACGGAATGAAGAGCTGATGCCGAATGATTTGTTTCCAAGTATCAGCAATGCCGGTACAATGAGTCCAATCAGGGGTCCTGCAACATACCACGGCCATGGTTTAAGAATTAATTCAAGCATATTTTTAAATATATTTAGTGTTGAGTAAAAAAATTTTTAAAAAAGTATAGTGTATTGAGTAATGAAATGCGGAAACAAATTGAGGTAAAACATATTATTATTTCAACAATGTTTCTTTAAGGATAATATAAATACCCATTACCAGAACAAACCAGCCAAATGCAGGTTTGAGTTTTTCGTTTGCAATGTTTTTAGATAACAGACTGCCTATTAAAATGCCCACTACTGCTACGGCAGAAAAAGTCAGTAGAAAATTCCAATTGATGGTTTCTTTATGGAACAGACTGACTGTAAAACCCAGCAAGGAGTTAATAGCAATAATAAACAAAGAAGTGCCCACAGCTTTTTTCATTGGCAGGTGAGCCATCAATACCAATGCAGGCACAATTAAGAAACCGCCACCGGCACCAACTAAACCTGTAACAGCACCTACAATTAAACCTTGCATAATGATGAGAGGATAGTTATATTGAATTTTTTCGAAATCCGGTTTTTGCTTTTTTCTTCTGATCATGGAGTAAGATGCAAACAACATGATGATGGCAAACAACAGCAGCAGTGCAATAGGTTTTGTAATCTGCAAAGCACCTATACTAAAAAGTTGATCTGGAATGGCTGGAACGATTAAAGCTCTAGTGATAAAAACGGAAAAAACGGAGGGAATGCCGAACACAAGAGCTGTAGTCCGGTGTATGTTTCCCATTTTAATGTGACTGAAAGTGCCTATCAGGCTTGTAAAGCCAACAATAAACAGAGAGTATGTTGTAGCCAATACAGCGTCAATAGAAAACAGATAAACTAAAATAGGCACAGTTAATATGCTGCCGCCACCACCCATAAGACCGAGTGAAAGTCCCATGAGTACTGCACCGGCATAGCCTAATAATTCCACAACTTTTCTTTATTAATACTTTGCCGCAAAAGTCTGATAAAAATCATAACTGTAATGCAACTTCAGTTACATTAATTTAAATAGTATCCATAAATACACAATTAATATATCTTTAATGCGTTTAAATAAGCATTATCATTTGAGTAGAAACACTAAATTATATAAAATATGAAAAAGATTATGTTTGTTTCAGGAGCCGTTGCCGCATCGTTGACTACTCTTGGTGTATTATTCAAAACAATGTATTGGCCGGGAGCCAATGTTATGCTAGTGCTCGGTCTTGGAATGCTTGCTTTCATTTTTATTCCAATTACAGCCAAGTATTATTATAACAACCATTCCATTAAATCTACTTAATGCATCTTTAATACTTACTGTTCAGTAAACGGTTGGTACTTTATTAACTATTTAATTAAGTTGGTAAATGCAATATATTGTACTATCCATTTCTGGATAGTAATTTTCTCTTTATGCCTGATATATTTATCACACTTTAAAGCTATATAGCTTTCAAAACTTGCATGTAATTTCGCTACAACTGAGTGGAATTTTTGCTTTGGGATTTTTGTCCTCAAAAAATTTTCTTGGTATTATTTGAAATAGATAATGCAGCGCATTTGTTAGTCCGTTGTCGTTGTTAGCCTCTACAATAATGGCAGGTTTTTTAATTTTTATTCTATAACCATCACTGCCTAATGAAGCATCATTTATTTTTTTCAGGTTTATAGCGTTTTCAAAGGTGCCTTCACGCAGCGCATTCACAATGGCAAGGTGTAGCCCAATGCTATCTTTTAGCTGTGCACAATAAACCCTTGCTGCTGCATCACCGGTAACCCATGCAGGACCTTCTACAATGGCAATTTTACGGTGTAGTATAAAGGTGCCGGGTTGTTCAACAATGCTTGTGGGCTTGGGTATAATTCTGAGGTCATTTTGAGCAAAAAGAGAGACAACATTCAGAAGCAGAAACAGGGGTATAAAAAAAACTTTCATAAAGGCTAAAATACAAAGAGGCATTGATGCAGTGCTAAAGATGGTTGTAAATTATGAACAGTGTATTTTAATTTTTGTGACAGTGAATGGTTGTTATACTTTATATGGTTTTATTGTAATGGCAGACTAACAATACATAAAAAAATTTATCTGTATCAATGACAATGGCAGCTTTTTACATTACAAATCATCCAATGGACTCTTGATTTTTCGTTTTGCAATGTCGGTCAGTGCTGTATAACCCATTGTGGTTTTGATGTTGTTGTGACCCAAAAGTATCTGTACAAAACGAATGTCTGTGCCTTGCTCTATGAGATGTGTGGCGTAGGAATGACGTAAACTATGTACACCCACTTTTTTGTGGACTTTAGCTTGTTGCATTGCATTTTTGAATACCTGCTGCACAGAGCGCACCGAATATTGACCACCATACTGACCCTCAAACAAATATTTTTTGAGTTTGTTATCTAAATAATACTTTCGCAGCGGTGCCAAGGCCAATTTGGGCAAAACTGTATAACGGTCTTTTTTACCATGGACAGCAAAGTGGATTTTTAATAATAGTTTGGCTCTAAGCCCAACAAGCTGCGGTGCTGAAAATTGTCGGCTACGTACCATTTTTTATTACTGCCACTCCAGTAGGCTTTCATAGTTTTTTTAAGTGATAAGGCAAGCTCTTTGTTATTAGGAAAAATAATCCAGATCACTTTTTTATCCTTATGCTGCCCTGCCTCGAAAACATAGTTTTCGGGAGTAAATGTTGTGTTATTATGCTTATTCATAACATCGTATTTTGTATTGCAAATGCACTATAAAAGTACGATAAAAACCAAGAGCAATACAAAAACCGCAATAAAATTTATACTCTAAACAGCTGAGGGTGAAGAACAATCACGCCTATCGTAATTTTTTTGTTAATATTGGGGAGTTGCGTATATTTGTGAGTTGCCTGTAATTTTTAATCGACACGAATTAACAGCATAAAAATGGGAAGTATTGTTTCAAGAGACATGATAAAATCAATGGGCTTTGGTTTGATTCTTATGGCTCTTTTTACACTTTTTTGGTTTGGTACTGCTGCATCAAACTTAAGCGGCAATTTTATGTGGATATTGTTTGCGTTTACTGATTTAATTGCTATAGTGTTTATTGTTTATGCGATACATTTATTTTTAATTTCAAAAAGATTCCCACAAACCCAAGAATCAGATAAGACAATTAGGCGAAAAATTTTAACGAAGTTTGGATTAGTTTTCGGCTTAGAAGGGCTAACAATAGCAGTTTGTGTATTATTATTAAAGCAATTCAATCTCCATGAATTCATTATCCCAGCTATAGCCACCATCGTTGGCTTACATTTTTTCCCAATGTCTTCAATTTTTCAAAGAAAATTAGACTTCTATACAGCCTCATTTGCAACAATTGTTGGCTTGGCAGGTTTGTTATTCACAGCTACCAAAAAAAATTCAAGCACCGATATTAGTATTATTGTAGGAATTGGGATAGGAATTGTTACGACTTTTTATGGGATTTACATGATATGGACAGCGCAAGAACAAAAAAATAATCAATTTGCTAATTGACAAAACTACAGGCAACATTATGCCGAATAGAAAAAAGCCCTAATGCAAAAAAGCCCTGAGAGTAGAAAACACTTCAGGGCTTTTTGCTATTCGGTGTTCAGCGACACCGGTATTTTTTGTGTAGGAGGTTTTGTAGCTTTGGTTCTTTGTGATTTAGTGCTTTTTATAGTTACCGGTTGTAGTATTTCGCATGTTTGCGGATGATTGGGTTTGCTTAAACACACAACTTCCCCTACCCAAGATACTTAGGATTTTAGATGCTGTCATTATGTTTGTTATTGTCATCGCATTTGTTTAACAGGTTTTTGTATCTTTTGTGGAGAGCCTTTGTTGTGCAACAGCGCTACATTTACTAACTGTACACCCTGCCGTGCTATGTTGATATAGGTTGCCTGTAATTCTAAGGTTCCAGTTTTACAAACACTACACTGCGTAATATCCACACCGTACTTCATCGCTGCTAAAGTGGTTACGGGTAGTTTTACTTTTAGTGGTGGCTCTGCTATTTTTAATTGCCTGCAAATAGATTTTAAACGCTCTGTTTTGTTCTGATGGGATAAAAACCCACTGTGCCGTATCTTCACAAAACCTTTGGGCAGTATGTGTTGCTCAAACCTGCGCAAAAATTCTTCATGGCTCAAGGTCATCAACTTTTGTTTGTTGTCATCTTGGTAGTCTTTGTATTTGAATGTGATGGTTGTGTCGGTTATTGCCATTATCCGATGCGTAGTAATAGCAACCTTATGCGTATATCTGCCTAAGTATTCCAACACCTGTTGTGTCCCGCCAAAAGGACGTTTGGCATATACATTCCACTTGATGAACTGCAATTCTCCCATTGTTTTCTCAAACATTTTTTCATCTTCAATATTCAGTTGATGATTGAATTTTAATGCTAACAGTTTTTCTAAGAAATAGCCCTTGAAAATCTTTTCCATCGCTCTTCTGGGAAAAAGAAAGTTACCGGTCCTGCGTTTCTCTTTTTGCCACCGGCCCTCTTTATCTATGCCACCACCACTCACGATGCAATGTATGTGCGGATGAAAAGTTAAGTCTTGTCCGTTGGTGTGCAAAATGCTGATGATGCCCGGTGTTCCTCCAAGATATTTTTCATCACTACCCAATTTTCTAAGCGTATAATTGCTTGCTTCAAACAACAAATTAAGAACTGCTTTGCGGTTGCCCATGGCCAGACTTCTTAATTGCTGCGGCAGGGTAAACACGATATGGAAATAGGTGGTGGGCAACAACTCACTCATTCTGTCGTGCAGCCACTGTTCGCGCTTTAAGCCACCACAATTGGGGCAATGCCGGTTGCCGCAACTATGATATTGGTGATGTTGGTGAGAACAAGTATTGCAGCGATAAACATGCATGCCTAACCTTAACGTATGGCAATCGGACAACTTTTTCAACACACTTTGACTGTACGGATTAAACTGCTGTCCACTGTGGTGGGCAAAGATTCTGGTTTGAAGCCTTTGCTTAATTTCCGCTTGTTCCACCACCCAATCTTTCTAAGGGAGATACAATGCCAAGCTGGGTGTGGTGTTGCAGGTGCAGATAAATCATGGTGGTTTCTAACTTGCTATGGCCAAGCAGTGTTTTTATCACATGAATATTATTGCCCTGATTGAGCAGGTGCGTAGCAAAGGAGTGTCGCAGGGTATGTGCCGTAAACCGTCCGCATTCGAATCCTGCTTTTTGCATGGCACTATTTACCACCAACTGCATGCTGCGTACATGAACAGCACACTTGGTCTGTTGGCTGGTAAACAGGTATTCTTTGGGGCGTCCGGCCTGTAAATAGTACTGCCTAAGCTGAATCAATAAACTTTGTGGCAGTAAGGTGAAACGATCTTTTCCGCCTTTACCCTGTACTACTTTAATACGCTGGTTGGTGCTGTCTATATGGCTAATCTTTAAATCACACACTTCGCTAATGCGCATACCGCAGCCATAAAGCAACCCCACAACACAGTATTCTTTTAAAGAAAGCGATGCATTAAACAGTTGGGCTACTTGCTGCTCTGTCATAATATCAGGAAGCACAAATTGTTTTTTAGGGTAAAGCTTGCTGGGAACGATATAATCCGATGGCATAACTTTCTTAAAAAAGTAACTACAGGCTTGTGCCACACTCCTGCATTTGGCTCGGCCTACCCTATGGTTCTCTTTAATAAATAGCACATAACGCTCAATGTGTTCTTGCCGTAATTCTTCCACTTGCAAATTGTTGTAATGCTTAAAGAGCAAGGTGAGCTCTTGCAGGTAGTTGCGCACAGAGCCCTTGCCGTACTCTTGTATTTGTAAAAGTTGCAGAGTCTTTTGCAACCATCTTTTGCCACTTTCATTGAGTGGTTTTAAAGAAATGGTGTTTCCTTTCATAATATATTTTTTGATGAAAGGTAATGTCCGTATCTTTGCTTATGATGTCAATAGCAAAATACAAAACTCACCGAAGGTGTCGCTTGAACATGGGTTTTGTGCAAGTGGGGCTGACGGAAGTACAATCAGCAGTTTGGCAAATCCCTGCTTCAGTTCGGGCTTGACGAGCATCGCTGGGCTTTTGTTCTTATCTTCAACAAAATATTTTCAATCAGCAGCGTCTCCGGGCAGAGGGAATTTTAATATCCCACCTGCACAAAGCCCTGTCCGTTGGCGGAAATGGCAGAGCGACAGTGCTTCTATCGAGCGACAGGTGAAAACTTGATAACTTTTGGACGGTTAAACCGACATTTTGAGTAACTTTGACCGAGACAAAATTTTAATATAAGACGACTTGAAAACTCATCATAAAATAATAAACGGAGACAGCAGACAAATGGCTGAATTGCCTGACAATTCGGTGCATTTGGCTATTACTTCGCCTCCTTATTGGCAACTCAAAGACTACGGAACTGACAATCAAATCGGCTTCCACGACAGTTATGAGAATTACATCAATAACCTGAATTTGGTTTGGAAAGAGTGCTATCGCACTCTTCACAACGGTTGCAGGTTGTGTGTAAACATTGGCGACCAATTTGCCCGTGCAGTTTACTATGGACGTTACAAAGTCATTCCTATTCGTGAAGAAATAATCAAGTTCTGTGAGAACATCGGTTTTGATTATATGGGAGCTATCATTTGGCAAAAGGTGACTACTTCCAACACAACAGGCGGTGGCGTTCAAATGGGTTCCTATCCATATCCAAGAAACGGAATTTTGAAATTGGACTATGAGTTTATTCTTGTTTTCAAAAAATTGGGCGACAGTCCTAAGCCAACCAAAGAGCAAAAGGAGCTTTCAAAAATGACTGCTGAAGAATGGAACACAAATTTTGCAGGACACTGGAACTTTGCAGGTGCAAGGCAAAACGGCCACATTGCAATGTTTCCTGAAGAATTACCGAAACGCTTAATTAAAATGTTTTCGTTTGTTGGCGAAACAATTCTTGACCCCTTTGCAGGAAGCGGAACAACAGCTATAGCTGCAAAAAATTCAGACAGAAATTCCGTTGGCTTTGAAATCAATCCCGAATTTATTCCTTACATCAAAGAAAAGTTAGAAGTTCATCAGAGGGACTTGAATGGAACTACTTATGAGTTTGTAACGCAACAATTGACTATAACCGACTTTGAAAAAGAAATTCAAAAATTGCCTTACATTTTCAAAGACCCTCATACGCTTGACAAGAAAATTGATGTAAAAAAATTACAGTTCGGTTCTAAAATTGATAAAGACAGTTCCACCAAAAGAGAAGAACTATTTACAGTTAAAGAAGTTATCAGCCCTGAAAAAATACGTTTAAGTAACGACTTGACTATAAAACTTCTTGGAGTAAAAGAGGACCCTGTAATCAACGGCAAAGCAACTTCGTTCCTAATTGAAAAAACGAAAGGGAAACGTGTATTTCTGAAATACGACAATGTAAAGCACGACAGCGAAAACAATTTACTTTGCTATCTCTACCTTGAAAACAAAACATTCATCAATGCTCATTTAATTAAGAACGGTTTGGTGCAAGTTGACAGTGATATTGATTTCAAATACAAGGACAAATTTTTAAATCTTATTCAAAGTAATGACACAAGAAGATAATTTACTATCTGAGGTTATAAAAAGTCGGCAAGAGTATATTACCGATGGTTATTCAATGTCAATAGGTGAAATTGTAAGTAACTATAAAGAAGGGGAAATAATAATCAATCCCGATTTTCAGCGAAAGTTTCGCTGGTCAGAACAGCTTCGTTCACGACTGATAGAATCCATCTTGATTGGAGTTCCATTACCATCAATTTTTGTTTACCAAAATGATAAAGGTAAATGGGAAGTGGTAGATGGTGTGCAAAGAATATCTACCATACTGGAATTTATGGGAGAATTAAAAGATGAAAAAGGCGAGAAGCTCCCTGCTTCGACATTAATTAAAACTAAAATGCTTCCTTCTTTAGAGGGCATGACTTGGGAGAAATTACCAAAAGAACCTTTGCAAATAGACTTCAGAAGAACAAAAATTGAAGTGAAAATTATTAAAAGCACATCTCACCAAAATGCAAAATTTGAAGTTTTTCAAAGATTAAATTATTCTTCAGTTCTATCTGGACAAGAGTTTAGAAACGCTGTTTTGATAATGCTTGATAAAAACCTTTATAAGTGGCTAAAAGAACAAGCCGAATATGAATTATATAATGAATGCTTAGACTTAACTGATAGGTGGAAAGATGAACAATACCACTATGAATTAGTTTTGAGACTCTACATTTTCTCAATGTTTGCAGAAAAGCCAGTTTATAAAGTGGATGATTTCATTAACGACAATTTTTTATATAATGAAGAAGCTTCTCTTATAAGTAAAATTCAAAACGGGCAGTTCAAATTAGATGACGAAAAATATAAGTTTAAAAAAACTTTTATGCTATTGCATAAAGCCAAAGGCAAGGATGTCTTTAAAAAAGATGGTAAAGGAACACAATTTTTAGAATCCTATTTTGAATCAATAGCAATTGGGTTATACTCAAATATTGATTCTTATTCCGAATTAGATGGAGACATTGAACTAATTAAGTCAAAAATTGAAAATATTGAAACTCATATTCCCAAAGCTGCCAATACTAGTTCAAGAATTCCTCTTACTGTAAAATTCGGGAAAGAATACTTTAAAAAATGAGTATAGAACCAAAGACACTTACATATCTATACGAATTGGTTGAAAAAGACTATGCTTGGAGAATATCAGAACTTTCCAATTATAGAAGTGCTTTACTTACCGAGCAAAATGAAAAAGCACAAAAAGCCAAAATTAGGGCTGGTGTTGCCTTGCTTTACGCTCATTGGGAGGGCTTTATAAAGCAATTAGCGAATTGGTATTATGACTTTGTAAGCTTTCAGTCTCATAATGTTTCAGATTTAAGTGAATCGTTTGCAAGCATAATTCTACGTGCTGAATTAAACGTTTTAGAAAGCAGCAACAAGATTAAAGACCATCAAAGAGTTATAAAGATGATTTTTGAGGGTATGAATAAAACGGCATATTTCTCTAGGAAAAGCCCAATAAAAACTTCAAATTTAAAGTTTGTAATTTTCGAAGATGTTTGTATTCTTTTAGGCATTAATCCATTAGAGTTTGAAAGCAGATACAAGAGGAAATTTGACCGAAACATACAACTTACCATTGATGAAGATTTAGTAGGACAAAGAAACAGCATTGCCCATGGAGAGTATTTACCAATTTCAATTGAAGAATATAAAAAGCTATATGACATTGTTGTAAACGGGTTCCTATTTAACTTCAAAGAAATAGTAATGGACTGTGCTACTAACAAAAAATATTTAAGAAATCGTGAAAAAGCAACCTACTAAAAGATTTTCCAAAGAGTTTGGCAAGAAAGAGAAAGTTCTAAACTATGCCACACAAACTTATCAGCTCTCCAGACCTAACAAGGTTGGAGCAGTAATGGCTCTCATTCGAGAATGCCAACCGAAAACGATTGAAGATTGGGAAAAATGGTATTTTGAAAATGCAACAACAGATGGAAAAGCACCTACAAAAATTACGAAAGAAAGTTTGGAAGAACTTGGCGAGAGACTTTATATTAAAATTAAAGAGATAGTAATTCCTGAATGGACGGAAGCATTTAACCAACTTACATTACAAGACTGCATTGAGTATATTCATAACCTTACCATCAACAGAACTTTTGACGGATTTATCAGAGAGAAATCTGTAATAGAAGATAATCTTGCAAAGACTTTTCCGAACATAAAGTTTGAAGAAAGCGACCCCGAACTAGACCACGCAGGCGACATTGATTATCTGGGTTGGGTTGGCGACAAAGCATTTGGCATTCAAATAAAACCTGTAACAGCAAAAGCAAACTTCGGCAACTACTCTGCGACCGAGAGAATGAAAGCGAGTTTTGACGACTTCACTAAAAAATTCGGTGGACAGGTATTCGTAGTTTTCAGCATTGACGACAAGATAAAGAACGAAGAAGTTGTTGACCATATTGCCCAAGAAATTAAACGACTGACGAAGTGAGAAAAAGAGCCACATCCGCCAACATTATGCCGAATAGAAAAAAGCCCTAATGCAAAAAAGCCCTGAGAGTAGAAAACACTTCAGGGCTTTTTGCTTTCTAGTGTTTTTTACGCTTGCTGTTTGATGTGTTGCGATTGTTTGTTGTTGGCAGGAATAAACTAAACACACAACATTATCTATATATTTGAACATGTTTTTGAAATTATTTTTTTCACAAACTGACGTTAGTCAGAATTTTAAAGGACACTTGAAATGAAAATAAGTCACATAACCAAAAAAGAAATTCCAAATGGTGAAGAAATAAAAGGACAAGAAATCAGAGAAGGTATTTTTAACCTAATTCAATCTAACATTCCGGACTTCAACAAAGACAGCTATATTTCATTAGTTGAATTAAACCAATACAGACGACTTTATTTGACTTCTTTAATAGTTCAAGAAAAGGGAGAATTGGCGGTCATTGACCAAGATGTGATGGATGCCATAAAAAACAATTCAATCCTTTCAGAAAACATTCAAGACGAAATTGAATCCACTTTAACTTTAGGGCAAAAAATAGCCGACAGAGTTGCTGCCTTTGGAGGTAGCTGGACATTTATCATTACGTTTTTCTCATTCATTATAATCTGGATGTCCATTAACATTTGGTTCATAGCAGCAAAACCGTTTGATCCCTATCCTTTCATTTTGCTTAACTTAATTCTTTCTTGTTTGGCAGCTATCCAAGCACCCATTATTATGATGAGCCAAAACAGACAAGAACAAAAGGATAGACAGCGTGGCGAACACGATTACAAAATCAATCTAAAAGCTGAGCTTGAGATTAAACTGCTAAGTGAAAAAATTGACCACCTACTTGTTCATCAAAACAAAAAATTATTGGAAATTCAGGAAGTTCAAATTGACTATCTGGAAGACCTGATGAAAGAAATAAAAAAGAATTAATTGTTTGCCAAGTAAAACTACCCAACAGAAAAGAAAAACAGCCACTAACATTATACCAAATATCAAACAGCCCCATTACAAAAAAGGCCCTGATGTTCTTTCACCTCAGGGATTTTTACTTTCTAGTGTTTTAAAAAGTTATTGTTTGATGTGTTGCGATTGTTTGTTGCTGATTGAAATGTTCAAAGTACCAATCTTTTTGAACCCGGCTGCCATACCGTTCACTTTGCTATTTTTGCGTTTATGAACAGACCAGTCAGAGTATTAATTACCAAGGTAGGCCTCGATGGTCACGATCGTGGTGCAAAAGTGATAGCTTCTTTTCTTCGTGATGCAGGAATGGAAGTTATTTACACCGGACTTCGACAAACGCCACAAATGGTGGTGAACACTGCCCTGCAAGAAGATGTTGATGTCATAGGCGTGTCTATCCTCTCAGGAGCGCACCTTACTGTTTTTCCAAAAATTATGGAACTTCTTAAAGAAAAAGGAATGACCGATGTACTTGTTACTGGCGGAGGCATTATTCCTGATGCCGATATGAAAAAATTAAATGACATGGGTGTGGGTAAACTGTTCGCCCCGGGCACTAACACTAATGAAATTGTTCAGTACATAAACAATTGGGTTGAACAATATAGAAAAGACTAATAGACTCTTGCTCTTTCTGTTTTTGAAAACGGATGATACCCTGAGCCTTTAAACTGCACTTTAATGCTTTTTGTTTTTATAAGATTTAATGCACTGTAAAATGCATAAAGTGTTTTACGAGTGTTTCTTTTTATCCAGATATTTTCCTTTCTGCGAATAATTTTTTCATAAACCTGATGATAGGTCTTTTTATGAAAAGCATATAGTTCGTCCAATACATTGAGCTCTAAAAAATATCTGCTTCGTATGTGTGCAAAAATTGCAGAACGCTCATTACGGTTATATTGTGAGAAAAATAATTGCTGAATATTGGGAACATTTGTTTTGTTTAAACAATGTATCAGCCACACATATTCAAAATTCAAATGATGACCGGGAACTTTTACTCCTCCACTATTAACTGTACAATCGTTCAATACTTCTTTCTCATTCATAAATTGAATACCTTTTCTTACAAAGCCATAGATAAGTTGTATTTGAATCCATTGGCCATTACTCAATTTTAGGTGAATGAAACAATAAAATGGCTTTTCTTCTAGACGCACTCTTTTTAGGTAGGGTGAAAATTCAAGCACCGTTAATATTTTGCGTGTGTCGTCCCTGTTTATTGCAATCTGAATAATATCTGCAGCAATTTCATCGGGGCGCGAAACAGTTAATCCCATTGCGGCATACCTGATTTCGCTGATACGCTCAAAAAAATGATTTAAGAATTTTGCTTTATCCCCCATAAAATTTAGATTAATAAAACCATAACGCTGCTTTTTTCATTATTCTTGGCATAAGCCTGATTTCTGCTTCTGCCTGTTCACGCCTGCGAATTTGTTTTACCTTGCCCGAAGTCTGCATACCGGAATGGTTCATGGTATCCGTCATGCCATTAATAATCATAAATAGGTTCTCAACCTGAAAGTCTTTTTTCATTTGTGATGCATATTCAAGTTGATCAAAAGTGGCACTGTTTGCTTTAACAACAAACATGTTTAAATCACTCATTTTCATCAACGGAACAGCATCCATATAATTACTGGTTTCGGGGGTATCAAATATCACATAATCGTATAATGTTTTCATATCTGCAAGAATGTTGCCAGTTTTATCATTTATAAGAAGTGTGTTTACGCCATGCGCAAGATATCCGGCACTAAGCAAATCAACATTTTCGTAGTTTGTTATTTGTACAGCCTGATGAAGGTTTTTATTGTCCTCAATAACTTGTGCAAAACTGCTTTCTTCTTCATTGCCCAGAGTGTTTTTTAATGAAGGATTTATGGGATTCATATCAATCAACAGTGCTTTTTTTCCTAACCTACCCATAGCCATAGCTAAATTTTGCGCAATGGTAGTTTTTCCTTCACCGGCTTTAGCTGATGTTATGGTTATCATCTGTACAGACTGTTTGTTTCCAAGCATGAGTATTTTGGTACAAAGTGTCATAAAGGACTCACTGAAATCATGCTTTTTACCACCTGCTTCAATATTGGCAATAAAAGGAATGTCTGTAAATTTCTGAAGATCTTTACGATTACGGATTTTTATTTTTAGTAGTGGCTTAACAGCAGTTATTAAAGCACCAAATAAAAGTGATGCAAGCAATGCCAGCGACCATACTTTTGCAGGATTAGGACCGATAGGTGAGGTAGGCATTTTTGCCTCATTTAGTATGTATGATGATGGTGGCAAAACAGGAGCCTCAACCATAGCTTCTGCTCTTTTCTGAATCAGAAAATCATAAAGCTTGGTGTATAAGTAAATACTTCTGTTGAGTTGTTGTAGTTTTTCTTCTGTCTGTGGCAGATTTTGAATTCTGTCTTTAGCCGAAACAATAGCTGCTACAAGAGTTTCTTGTCTGATGGTTAATTTTTTTCTTGTATTTCGGATACTCTCTGCAAGCATTTCTTTAAGTGAGCTTATTTCTTTATCAACTTTTGAAAGGTCTGCACCTTGCTCCAACAGCTGCTGACGTTCTGCAACTTTATCATTCAGTTTCAGGTAAGTTTCTGTGTATATAATATCTGTAATAGTTCCATACTCCGGTGAAATGGTATTCACGTTTCTGTTCTTACGCATATAGTCACTCAGGTTATCCAAAGCAGCTATTTGCATATCTGCTTCTACTTTCTGAATCTGTAGTTGACTTACGGTGTTTAATACTGCACCTGCCTGCTGTGGCATTTCATAAGCATTGTTTGCACTTTGAAAATACGACAATTCGCGCTGTGCATTGTCAAGCTCTTGCGAAACACGATCGAGTTGGTTATTGATGAGTTGTACATTGGCAATGGAATGTGATTCGTTAGCTTTTTGTCCGGCATTGCCATAGCCTTTGGAAACGGCACTTGCAATACGATAAGCCTTGGCAGGATTAGTACTTTGGCTGTTTAGTTTTATAACTCCGCCATCTTCAATAGTACAAGTCAGATTTTGCTCAGCAATTTTGTTGGCTAAGCTCCTGTCAGAATAAATGGTAAACGAAACTTCGTCTTTATCGTCCAGTAAATTCAGATAAGGGGTTTTTTCAATGGTTACAGCCAGTGATCCAAGATCGAGCATTTCATTATAGCTGCCTCTTTTTTGTTGATGTCCTGCCTGATCTTCATATTCAAGTATGTAGGTTTTTTCACCATCGTGTTGCAGACTAAAACATTGCTGACTGAACGACTCGTCCTTTAAGTTATATGAAATTTTTACAGGCTTATTGTCAAAACACTCTGATGTCTGAAAGTTTTTGGTTACAAAATATTCTACGTTCAGCCCCATGCCTTTTACAGACTGTTCAATTGTTTTGGGTGAACGAATCATTTCTGCAGCAATGGAAGTTGACTGTTTATCGGGGTCAATATTTTTTAAAATAGCCTGCGATTCATAAACCTTAGGTATTAAAAACAAATAGGCTGAAGCACCAACACTTCCTGCCAGCAGGCAGCCAAGAAACAATCTTTTGTTTGACCTGATGTTAAGCATGGCGCGTTGTGACCAAAATGATTTTGTTGTCATCTTTATTGAATTTTATAACTTCTATACAAGGAAAAAGGCTATTAGGTTACATTACATTTTGGATTGTTAATTAATATGCAGATTGCTGTAACCATTTTAGGCCTTTGTCGTTAAATGCGGCCCTTCTTCGTCAGGCTCCTGAGCAATCGGGACAAGTGGTGAAAAAACCTGTTTGAAAGTGGCACCGACCTTTTGGCAATTAAACAGCTATTAGGCAATAAAACCCTGCGTACCGCCATGATTTATACCCACAGTAAAAACCACCTAAGTAAAATACAAATCCCGTTAGACAAAATAGGATATGCACCTTAAATTTGTACAACTTCTTAATACCGGTATATTTGTGAAATATTCGGCAAGTTTTAATGAAAAACTTCTTATATATGAATGTTGGCCGCAATGCTTTGGCGACCGTGCTAACTTGAAACATTTGTGCTTTGAACACAGAAAACAAAAACAAAATGAAATCACTAACTAAAACATTTGGACTCTTGCTGCTTTTATTTGCAGGACAATTTGCTTTCGGACAGAAGCAAGAAAAAATTTATTATGACAAGGATTGGAAAGTAACCACTCAATCCAAAGCTGCCTTCTACCGCCTTTGCAATTTTGATGACAATGGTAAACCTGTTGGCACAACAAGGGATTATTACATAACGGGTGAATTGCAATGGGAAGGGAAAATGATAGTCATTGATAAGTATGATAACAAAAAAGATATTTCAGATGGACTATGCACTTGGTATCACAAGAACGGACAAAAATCCCGAGTAAGCACAATGGTTGGAGATAAAGAAGATGGACTTACAACTTTCTGGTATGAGAATGGACAAAAAGCAAGAGAAGTTGACTATAAAATGGGTGTTCCAAATGGAAAATGGATTGACTATTATGAATCAGGTAAACTAAAGTTTAAAGCAGAATATAAGGACGGAAAACTTGTTGACAAATGGGTGATGGACTGTGATGAATTTGAAAAATGTCAAAAAGTATTTTTTGAAGGTTTCAAAACTACTGACGATGAAAATGGGTGGGAGCCAGCGGACTTAGAAGATTATAAAAGTGAAATCATCGCAGGTAAAGGATTACTAATGAAAACAAAAACTGATAAAGGATATGCACAATGGATTCACTTACCGATTGAAATTGAAAAAAATTTTTCAATTGAAACTATAATAGATTTTAAGAGCGGAGAAAAAAATACAGCACATGGACTAATTTATGGCTATAAAGATTGGAATAACTATTACTACTTTTTCGTAAGTGCAAACGGCTATTATAGGATTGGAGCAAGAACAGACGGATTAAATTTGGAATACGCAAAATGGACAGAATCACCGAACATCAATAAGGGAAGTGAACGAAACCTTATTAAAATAAACAAAGCCAAAGACAAAGTTTATTTCTCTATCAACGGACAAATTGTTGAAAGTGAAGATTTCTATTCCTTTAAAGGAAACAACATTGGCTTTTATATTCAGTCAGGGAAAAAGGAAGTTCTTTTTGAGCGGTTACTTGTTAAGCAAGACATTGATGAGGATGATGCAATTTCAAAATTTTCATCAAGCTCCAATTGGAAAGGAAACGGAACAGGTTTTATTGTTGATGCAAAAGGTTATATCGTTACAAATTATCATGTTGTTGAAAAAGCAAATGAAATTGAAGTAGATTTAATTCAAAGCGGACAGAAGAACTCATACAAAGCGAAAGTTATTACAACTGATAAGCAAAATGATTTGGCAATTATCAAAATTGACGACCCTAAATTTAAACCTTATTCAAAATTGCCCTACAACTTTAAAACTCAAATTAGCGATGTTGGAACAAATATTTTTGCTTTAGGTTATCCAATGGCTTTATCCGTCATGGGGGATGAAGTCAAGTTCACAGACGGAAAAATAAGTTCCAAGACAGGTTTTCAAGGCGACATTACAACATATCAAATTTCAGTTCCTGTTCAACCTGGAAATAGCGGAGGACCTTTATTTGACTATGACGGAAACATCATTGGTGTTGTAAATGCAAAAATCATGGCTGCTGATAATGTTGCTTATGCTATTAAATCAAGTTATGTAAAAAACATTTTTGATGTCTTGCCTGAAACTTTAAATCTCCCGAGTGATGTTACCATTTCAACGAAAACATTAACAGAAAAAATAAAAGTTCTTTCTGATTATGTTGTTTTGATAAAAATAAAATAAGAGACATCTGAATGTCCGAAGTAACAAATCCAATACAAAAATTAAAAGAGTTAACTCTTTCAAAATATCCTGTTGATGAAATCAACAAGATTATGAAAGAGTTCGGAAAATTTGGAGTTGTGCTTATGACATTGCATGAAGGGAAAAGCATTATAAGGGCAAGACCAAACGAAGGAAACGAAACTTTTAAAACTGTTTCAGAGATAAGTTATAAGCCAGCAAAATTCAATACAACATTTCAGCGAGCAAGCACACCAAACACAACAATGTTTTACGGTTGTGTTGTTCCCGAAAATATTGCGGAAGGTGAACTTGACAATGCAAGAGTAACTTCCATTTTTGAAGCGAGTAAACTTTATCGTCAAGGAATAGAAAACGGAGAAGAAAAAATTACATTCAGCCGTTGGCTTGTAACTAAAGACATTCCACTTATTGCAATAGTTTATCACAAGGACTTTATCAACAACTCCTCACATACAAATGAATTGCACACAGCATATCAGAAATTTTTGCAAAGCAATCCTAATGACATTGTAAATAGTAATGCAGTAACAGAATATCTTGCAAGTGAATTTGCAAAAATTGAAACTCCACACGATTATGACTATTTAATCTCTGCACTCTTTACAGAGGTAGCTCTGCAACAAGGTTTCGCAGGTGTTTACTATCCAAGTGTAAGAGCCGAAGGAAAAGGATTTAATGTTGCAATACATCCCGACTTTGTAGACAACAACATGATACCAATTGTAGCAGGTGAATGTTCGCTATACAAAAAAGCTAAACACATTGTATTGGACAATGACACGATAACAGAAATTGCAAAAGGGCAAACAACATTTGAAGTCGTTACCTGCAATGGCTGGGGACACTGCTAACTTGAAACATTCTGCAAGAAATGGACGAAACAGAAAAACTTACAACCGAAAGTGAACAGCGACTTCTGACAGCGATTACTTTGACACAGCAAACGGTTAAGGTTGGAGTTTCTGCACTGAATAAGTTTCCGACTGCGGACTATGAGATGCTTGTATTCACTTTCATCAATTACTTGGAGAGATTTACTTATTCCCTTGAGTCAATTGAGATTTTGCTTTCAAACTTTAAGAAGAAACCAAATGTTGAGACAGGTATTGGATTAATTATTCGTGCAAGTTTGCTTGACTTTATGACGATAAATTATCTATCCACATATCAAGCAGAGATAACGGACGAGAATCCAGATGCTCAGGAAGAATTTGACAAACAGTTTGATGCTTTAGTTTCTGACCAAATGCACAACACGATAAAGTACTTGGAACTAATGAAAGAACATCGGCAAATTAATCAGCAAGAATTTGAGCAGACAATTCAGAACTTAAATCACACTTACAGTTTTCTCTTTACCGGACTTGACTTAAACAATCCAATTTCAACTTTAAAGACAAAGATGTTCAAGTCACCAAAACAAATCTTTACAAGAATTCACACTCATCCTTTGACAAAAAAGTTTTCAATGGTTTATGACCTTTATACTTACTATTCAAAGTATGAGCATTTCGGTATCATGACACACTTCATGCAGCGACAAAATATAAATCAAGACCTTGACAGAATAATCTGGTCAATCAGTTACATCATTCGTGGCATTGGAGCAACATTCGCTTATCTTAGTTATCCGCTTGACAAACTGCAAGGTGAAAAAGAAGCATTAGGAAAACTGCAAATTGAATTTGATAAACTCGGAGCAAAAGAAGAACAACCTGCATGACACGATACGATTACGAACTTCTAACAAACTTCTCTGCGGACTTCAAATTGATGAACTTCGAACGAACAGTGCCACATGCAGGTAACATAAAGATTAAAAGAAATAGAAAAAAGAAGGTTCGATAATTATCGGACTTTGATATCCGCCAGACTGACGCGTGGGTCGTAGTAAACAAAGAGTTGTGTGGTGAGGCAAACTCGTCATCGTGAGTGAAACCTTGCAACACATATCAAACAGTTGTTCTTCGTATCTCAATTTTTAGAAACTGCGTTAATCCCTTCTTCGTCAAGTTCCCGGGCAATCGGGACAAGTTTTGAAAAAACTAGCATAAAAAATGGGCTGTTTTTAGCAGAGCCAATATTATCTTTTGATAATCCGGCTTCCGGTTTTTGAGTTTGTTTATAAAACCATCAAAGCCTATTTTTTCAGGAGTTTTAACCCTAAGATGAACAGTTGAATTAAAGTATGATTCATCATTTTTTGCATTAAGCAAAAAAATCTGTTACGTTTGCTGAAAATAATACTATGCACAAAAGATATATCTATTTATCCACTGTCATTGCCGGATTGTTGCTCACCGGATCATGCAGCAATAAATCAGGTGAAGAAAACAAAGAGCAGACGGCAGAAACTAAAGATACCATGCCCGTTAGTGAAGTGGCAACTTTTCAGTTTACCTACACCATAGCTAACCTGCCGCCACCCATGCAGGTATTAGATGAGTTTAGTAAATCAAAGCTTGAAGTAAACACTTCGCTCCTTAATCCAGCAGAAAGTGCAGACAAATACATGACATCACTCAAACAAGCGATGAACTATGGAATTTATGGTGTGGATTTAGGCTATTTAGTAGTTAACAACAGAACCCTTGATGCCATTAAGTATTACAATACTGCAAAGAAACTTGCTGCACAATTAGGTATGGAAGAAACATTTAATCAGTTTGTAAATCGTTTTGAGTCCAACAGCAACAATCGTGATTCTTTGACACGTGTTATTGATGATGCATACGCTGCAACAGATGCTTATTTACGCAGTAACAAAAGGTTGGAAACAGCCAGTCAGGTACTGGCAGGCAGCTGGCTCGAATGTCAATACCTCACAGTTAAATCATTGCTTACAGCAACCAGAAATGCCGACAATGAAATATTGTATAAAAGAGTATGGGAGCAGCGTTTGTATCTTGACAATATTACAAAATTGCTTAGTGAGTTTGCTGATAATGATGAGGTAAAGAAAATAAAGTCAGATTATGAAGCATTGTTGACAATTTATAAAGAGCCGTCAGACGAAAAACAAATAGATAATGCATTCTTAACCCGACTGGCATCAGGTTTAGAAAAAGCACGTCAGAATATTGTTGAATAAAGAAATAAAGAATTCTTAAAACAAAAGCCGCTTTATTTTTAAAGCGGCTTTTGTTTTTGTGCTGATATTAGTTGTTGTTATATAAAAAGTTATTGTTTTGTTTTTTCAATTCTGATACCCGCATCAAGAATTCCCGGAAGCGGATTTACACGCATAGCCTGAATTAGCTCAAAGTGATAAGCACCCTTTTGAGGAAAGCGAAAGTTTTTTCGAAACAAATAACGATTGGAATATAAATCACCAATGCCTTTGCCAAGCCAGGCTCCATCAGGAGTAGCTAAGGTAATTTCTACGGTGTCGCGTAAATGTTGACCTTGTGGCAGATGTGTGTTAATGAATAAAAATAAATTGCTGAAACGATAGTTACCCTGATTGCGCACATTAATGTACATGTTATATGCAGAGAGCGTATCATCAATGCTGACATCAAAATTTATTGGCTCAGAAAAATCCCAATTGCTACCTTTAATAGATTTGTTTTCTTCAAACAGATATTGCTGACTGCAGGAAGCAAACACAACAACAACACCTGCAATGAGATACTTAAGAAGACTTGTTCTGTTGGCCATTGTTGGTTTGTTGATTGGGCTGCGATGGTTTTTTCTTCTTCTTTTTCTTCTTTTTCTTTTTATCCATTCTGGTAAGACTATCTTGCCCTACCATATCTGCATAATCAGGTTCTTCTACTTCTTCTTCTGCAGGAAGGCCTGTCTTCAAATCAGCCGGTTTTTGGTTTGTTTTGTTGAGTGCAATAATTTCTTTAACTCTGTCAACAGGCATCATAACCCACTTATCGGCACTTGGTTGGTAATATTCACCATCCTTTAAATTAGGTATTAGTTCATACCACATGATGCGTTTAAAAATGTCTGTCTTGCGGTGCAATGCTTTGCCTGCTTCTGTAAAAATGGCTGTACCTTGTTCTGGAATATCTTTAATAGCATCCATATAACTGTCCAACTCAAAGTTGAGGCAGCATTTTAATTTTCCACATTGTCCGGCAAGTTTTACAGGATTGATAGATAGATTCTGATAGCGTGCTGCTGCTGTTCCGACAGTTTTAAAACTTGTCATCCAGCTAGAGCAGCAAAGCTCTCTTCCGCATGAACCAATACCTCCAAGACGTCCTGCTTCTTGTCTGAGACCAATTTGCCTCATGTCAATTCTAACTTTAAACTCTTCATGTAGCTTTTTAATCAACTCACGAAAATCAACACGTTCTTCTGCTGTATAAAAAAATGTAGCTTTCTTGCCATCACCCTGATATTCTACGTCACTAAGTTTCATTTTTAAGCCAAGATGCAATGCAATTTTACGTGCACGGTGCATGGATTCGTGTTCCAACTGTTTAACCTGCTCCCACTTTTCTATATCACCTTGTTTAGCAGGTCTGTAAAGTTGTTTAATCTCGGCAGCACCACTTTCGAATCCACGTTTTTTTAGTTGAAGTTTCACCAACTCACCCGTCATTGTAACAGTTCCAATATCGTGTCCCGGATTACCTTCAACAGCAACTACATCACCGGCTTTAAGTATGTATCCGTCAGTATTTCTGAAATATTCTTTTCGTGTTCCTTTAAACTGCACCTCTATTATGTTGAATGGAATATGTCCCGGTGGAAACTCCATATCACTAAGCCAGTCGTAAACATTCAACTTATTACAGCTGCCTGTTCCGCAGGAAGTACACCCTGTACTTTTATTATTTGTATTTATTGTTTCGGTTGTCATTAATCAATTAAAGTTTCATGTGTAGAATGCGATGCATTCTGAACGACAAATCTAAAAATAATATTTTTGGATTGGCATTACGCTCAATATGATAAATAGCTTCTTCAAGTGTTTTTGCAAAAGGCTCAATGTTTTCTGCATTTATCATCATGCTAAATTTCTCAAAACCATTAAAAGTTGCATTGGTATAACGTGAGTGGTTTATACCTGCCATGTTGGTAATTAAACATTCGCGCACAGTGCCCAGGCTAAAGTTCAAAAAGTTCTTTTGTGCATCACGTGATAGTTTTGATATATCTTCAATCCAACTGTATAATCCTTTATAATTTGTTCCAAACAACCAACACATGCGCATCCACTCTATAAATGAGTGTTCCATTTGTCCGGATAAGTTTTCCTGATTCATTAGTACCTGCAACTCTGTTATATCATTACCAGAAAGATGAACCATATTGCGGGCTTTGTTAATGTTGATATTATAGTTTTCGCAGGCATATTTTGTCAACGAATCATTATCTATTTTCGGAATTTTCACCAATTGTGTACGCGAAAGTATGGTTGGTAAAATGCCATCAAAGCGTTCGGTGATTAGTATAAACACCGTGTTTCCGGGTGGTTCTTCAATTATTTTAAGAAGCTTGTTGCTTGTTGCACTGTTCATTCTATCGGCATGCCACATAATGAGCACTTTGTGTTTGCCCTCAAAACTTTTTAAATAAAGTTTATGTACAATTGCAGCACTCTCTTCTGTAGCAATTATTCCTTGCTTTTTTTCAATACCTATGGTGTCGTACCAATCTTGCAGAGAGAGGTATGGATTTTTGAGACATGCTGAACGCCACTGTTCAATAAAATCATCTGTTTTGGGTTTCTTTATATCATCAGTAGTATTTACAGGTAGTGCAAAATGTAAATCCGGATGAGTAAGTTTTGCATACATACGACAACTGTAACATATCCCACAGCTATCGTCTGCCCCGGCATTTTCGCAGTTAATTAACTGAGCAAAAGCTATTGCTAAAGGCAGTGTTCCACTTCCGATATTACCCATAAAAAGCATAGCATGTGGAATACGGTTCTCACCGACCATTTTCAACAACAACTGCTTGGTGTCTTTTTGTCCTATTACATCTTTAAACTGCATCATGCAAAAGTACGATAACAGAAGACGCTATCCTATGCTGATTTAAGAAATATTGAACAGCCGACCTTTTGCAATTATCCAATTAGTCAAACATGTTTTTTAATAGTAGAAAAACAACAAGTTTTAAAATTACTTCATGCCATAGAATTAATAGACAGTAGTTATCTTTGCAGATAAAATTACTTATATTGATTATGCTAACAGTAGATGATTTTAATTTTAATGGGAAACGAGCCTTAGTACGTGTTGATTTTAATGTTCCTTTAGACAAGACAAATTTTGCGGTGACTGACAATACGCGCATTAAAGCAGCTGTGCCTACCATAAAAAAAATTTTGGCAGATGGTGGAAGTGTTGTGCTGATGAGTCATTTGGGCAGGCCATTAAAAAAGCTGAAAGAGGATGGTACGGTTGACACTAAAAAATTTACTTTAAAGCATACGGTTAATGAAGTGTCGAAGTTATTAGGTGTAGTTGTAAAATTTGCTTCTGACTGCATTGGGGCAGAGTCATCTGCTCTTGCCTCGAACCTTCAACCCGGTGAAGTGCTTTTGTTAGAGAACCTGAGATTTCATAAAGGTGAAGAAAAAGGCGATGAAGAATTTGCAGGACAATTAGCTGCATTAGGCAATGTTTATGTTAACGATGCATTTGGAACAGCGCATCGTGCCCATGCCAGCACTGCCATCATAGCACAGTTTTTTCCCGGAGCAAAAATGTTTGGTTATGTAATGGCAAATGAAATTAAAAATGCAGAACGTATTATGCGCAATGCAGAAAAGCCATTTACAGCAATTATGGGCGGAGCAAAGGTGTCAGACAAAATACTCATCATTGAACAATTAATGTCGCGCTGCAATCATATTCTTATTGGTGGTGGCATGGCATACACTTTTTTCAAAGCAATGGGTGGCAATATAGGAACCTCACTTTGCGAATCGGATAAGTTAGAACTTGCAAAACAACTTTTAGAACGTGCGAAACAATCGGGTGTAGAATTTCATTTACCATTCGACTCAGTACTTGGCGATAAGTTCGATAATGATGCAAATACATCAATTAGCGATAATATGAGTATTCCTGATGGCTGGATGGGTTTGGATATAGGACCCAAAGCAATAACAGCGTTTTCGGAAATCATCAGTCAGAGTAAAACCATTTTATGGAATGGCCCGATGGGGGTTTTTGAAATGGAAAAATTTGCAGCAGGTACAAAAGGCATTGCCGATGCAATTGTCAGTGCAACATCAAAAGGTGCTTTTTCATTAATTGGCGGAGGTGATTCTGCAGCTGCAATCAATAAATTTGGTTTGGCTGATAAAGTGAGTTATGTTTCAACAGGCGGAGGCGCATTGCTGGAGTATTTTGAAGGTAAAGAATTGCCGGGTATTAAAATGATTCAGTCATAATTCTTTTCAATTAAGTACCATTTACTTTTTATTTCCCTTCTTGCTGAGGTGCGAAGTTGCCCCACTTAATGATATAGATTAAATCGTTTTCAATAGGTAAATATCCATAGTCATAACACAATTTGTAAATACTTCCTTTTTGTGTCTGATGCTGATGTGTATAATACTTAAAATTAAATCCTTTATCGGCTAATTTTTGTTTACTGATTTTTGCTTTTCCTTCAGAGCCTGCAATTGATTCCAGAAGGCGTCTGTTTTTTCTTAAAATATTATTGATGTTTCTGACTTCTGCGGTTACATCGCTATTGGCTTTATTGTTGTAGTTGCTGCGGCATTGATCATCACAAAATTTTTTGTCGGCACGACCAACCAAAGTCTCACCACATTCTAAACAGGTCTTTTCTTTTTCCATTTCAGAGTATAATTTGAAGAATACAAAGATAAAAAAATCCGATTACAAACGGTTACATTCGGTTGTTTTCGGAACTAACTGCTTATAATCCGACTAATATTCCGGGGCTGCTGCACTTTTGCATCGTCAATCGGAAACAACATCAGACGATTCAAACAAAATAAATAATATAAACAATTAAAAACAAAGTACAATGAACACATTAAGAAACAGCGTAAGACTCATCGGAAATCTAGGAGCAGCACCAGAAGTTAAAAATCTTGACAATGGTAACAAAGTAGCGCGTTTAAATCTTGCTACAAACGAATCCTATGTGAATGCTAAAGGCGAAAAGGTGACAGAAACCAACTGGCACAATCTGGTGGCATGGGGTAAAACAGCAGAAATTGCCGAAAAGTATCTTGACAAAGGTAAGGAAGTTGCTGTAGAGGGTAAGTTGACTTCAAGAAGCTACACTGACAAAGAAGGTAACAAGAAGTACATTACCGAAGTAGTAATTAATGAAATTCTGATGTTAGACAAAAAAGACTGATAGAATTTACCTTCTGAAAGAACATGAGCCGCAGCAATGCGGCTTTTGTTTTTTATGAAAAAAAATGATTTTTGCATCTTTTACTTATTATGAAACAATGTATAGTTTATGTATTGCTAATAATTTTTTATTCGGGATGTGTAAACAATTCTGATGAAAAATTAAATCAAAAAATTGATTCGCTCCAACAGAGCATAAAGACTTTAGAAAAAAAATTGGTAAAGCAAGAATTTCAGGAAACACTTCAAAAAAGTGAGACTGTCAAAGTTGATTCTGTAAAAGCAAATCAACCATCAGCAATAAAGCGCTTGCCCATTACACAAAAAGTTAAGCCTCAAGACACATTAAAAATAACAGCTGAAAAAAAAATTACTCCGAAAGTAACCAGGCAAAAAATTAATGAGTCAAACGCTTTAGGGTCTGTGTTTTATTATTATAAGTCATCACCACAAAAAGTGTCAGTAGAAATAACGCCCTGGCACGATGGTAAACGCGAATTGATTTTTTTTGATCCATTTGGAAATAAAACATATTCTATAAGTGATATCAGAAGGAGTTATTCACAAACAACCGATCTTGTCAGATTTCATGAGAATGGTGCATGTTCGCTGGCAAAAACTACCATTAACCCCGGAGCAAGCATGTATTGGTACGAAACAGAAATAATTTTTGATGAAAACAATATCCCAAAATGGAAAACAGAATTTCAGTTTCCGCAAGAGTCATCAGCACAAAACCTGAATAACAAATGGTGGTGGGACGAAAAGACGAACAGTTGGGTTAAACAGGAAATTGTAAAGGAGCAACCGGTGCCACATTAGTTATTAAATTTAATTTTTGTTTTCTTGATTCCCAATCAGTACTGTTATTATATTTACGGTTTATAAATATCACAAACATTCAAATAGCATTTTTGAAGACTCTATTTGTGATGATTCTAAACATCAGCCAATGGTAAATCGCATAATTTCCATGACAGTATTTTTTTTGATTTTGGTAAATCAGAATTTACTTTCTCAGAGCAATCCGGCAAAGCTTTTCCCTCAGCAAAAAATTAATGAAGCATTAAATAAGTTTATTGCTTCATCACTCTGGAACAATCAGTACAAGCAAGCAAACCACACTGCATCCGGTTTTGTTTCATCACCTGCATCAGTAATTTTCAAAAAGGTACTTGATAGTAATACGGAACAGGCATACATGGCATCAGATACCATCATTGTAGGTGCACAGATAAATGATACTTTAGTAATTACCGGGAACTTTACACATACGGGTCCCATTATGGTTTTTAATAACGGTGTTCTGATATTTAATCAGGCAACGGTTGTTGATACAGGTGAAATTTATGTTTTTGGCAACGGAAAATTATTTGCAGACTCAACAGCATTTACTTTTCCACAGCAATACTTTTATCAACGTAGTTTAATTGTAGCACAGCAGGGTTTTGTTCAAATAATGAACTCCTCGTTTAATTACAGTGGTATGTCGCATAACTTATATTTAGCCGATTCGGCAATAATTGAACTTACCAACATTCATCAAAATGATTTCACCACTTGTGGTTTATATGGTAATGCCAGAATAGACATTAATGGTTGCAACCTGACCGGTGAATATATTTTAACAGAGAATTGCCGGGCTACATTTAAGAATGCAGATACTTTAATCCTCTGGCACCATTTTCCGGATACCGCAGTGGTTAATTATTCTTTTCCTCCGGGTGATACGGTTTACAATTATGTATGCAACAACAGCACTCCGGGAGTAAATGGTATAGGATATCAGGTTAGTGCAGACAGTTGTCATAATGTAATGTGGGCTATAATGCCTGTTAATGGCTCTGATATTACTATATCAAATTCAAACTTGCGTTTAATTGGTTGTTGGTTTGAACGGGGTGATGTTGCTTCGGTCTCCGGTATTTTCAATAATTCAAATTATAACAATTATACAGCACCATTATCAGACAGAAATCTGCATTTGATAAACACTGATGTACAAACATGGAGTTTTTATGTTTTTGACTCATCTCAGGTTGACATAGATAGTTGTCAGTTAGGCGAAGTAGGTACACAACAAAATTCTTTGGTGAATGCAAACAATTTATTGTTAGATGGCAGTGGCGGATATTTTTGGGCAACAGACAGCAGCGGTATTCTTGCTATGGGAACAACCATTTATACTACTGCAAGAAGTGAGAAAAATGGAATTTTTATTCTTGCATACGGTTGGCAACCTTTTCTGGCACCAACTGCATTAGGCAATAGTTTGATGGTTTGTGTTCAAAGCACCTTAGGGCAAGATCCTGTTCCGTATGATGGAGCAGTTGCATGGATGCAAAATATTTCATCTCCTGATACAGCTATTGTCAACACACTGGTTCCAATAAATGGATCGGCATGGATTGATCAAGGACCATTAGGTGGATGGATGGACTTTGATGATTACAGTTTGTATTGGAGTACTAATACTTCAAATTGGATACCTATTGTTACTAATGTAACTAACGAAATTCACAACAATGGATTACTTGGTAGTTGGAATACCAATGGATTTACAACGGGAAATTATTTTTTGCGATTGGTGATAAGGAATAATCTGGGCGATAGCCTTGAAGCAATTAAACCTGTTTACTTAAAACAGTTAGTTTCAGTTTACGAACTTTCATCAGAACAAAAATTAAGTATTTACCCAAACCCTGCGCAAGATAATATCAGTATTGAAATGAATGGCATTCCAAAAAATTGTGAATTCATTGTTGAAGTATTAAATACAACAGGTTGTAAAGTCAGTACAAAAACCATTATCAATTCAGTCAACCGCTTTAATATTGATGTTAGCAATTTACAACAAGGGTTATATTTTGTCCTTATAAAGACAAAGAGTGGCTTTTTACAAAAATCTAAGTTGATAATTATGAGATAATTCGAAATGAACCGGCTAAGCATACAATCATATTGTATATAGACAGTTCAAAATTAATTTCATACTCGTTAAATACTTAGTAGCTTATTCAATCAGTGAGTCAAACTTTTCTGTAAATGATTGTTTCAGAGCTACCAATCACATTTTCAACGGATAGTAATTTTCTTGTGTAACACTTCAAAGGTGTAACCTTACTACGATTAAGAAGTATAAAAGGGAGTTCACTTTTGAAGAAAAACGAATGATAAGAGCCGGAATAGCAATATGGGTTGTCATGTTATGCATGTTAACAGCCAATGCTCAGAATGTAGTTACACTGGCTGGACAGAGTGGTATTTCAGGTGCTGCTAATGGTTCAGGTACTTCTGCAACGTTCAACAATCCACATGGCATGGTTTGCGATCAGTCCGGAAACTTATTTGTTGCCGACAGAAACAATCACCTTATCAGAAAAATTACACCGGCAGGTTTGGTGACCACATTTGCAGGATCGGGTATTGCAGGGAGTTCAGATGGAATAGGAACCGCTGCATCATTTTTTGAACCCTGGGGAATAGCAATTGATCAGACAGGAAACCTTTATGTTGCAGACACAAAAAATTATTTAATAAGAAAAATTTCTCCAACAGCAGTTGTTACAACCATTGCAGGTGCCGGAACTTCCGGTGTTACTGATGGACCGGCAAGTAGTGCACAGTTTGGGTTTCCTACAGGTATTGCTGTAGATGCTTCCGGAAATATTTATGTGAGTGAGTTTATGACTCATGTTATCCGTAAAATAAGTAACGGTAATGTTACCACTTTTGCAGGAACTGCTTTTCAGAGTGGTGATGCCAATGGTGCAGGCAGCAATGCAAAGTTCGACCATCCACACAGCATTGCAATTGGGCAGTCGGGAAATATATTTGTCACAGATACCTGGAATAATAAAATCAGAAAAATTACGCCTGCAGGTGTAGTAAGTACCTATGCAGGAAGTACAGCAGGATATGCTGATGGTGCAGCTTCTGTGAGTAAATTTGATAACCCTTTGGGCATTTGCGCAGATGCATCAGGTGATATATTTGTAGGTGATGTAAATAACTTCTGTATTCGTAAAATCAGCAATGGCACAGTAACCACCTTTGCAGGAACTGCAGGAACTGCAGGTGCGGCAAATGGCCCGTTACTTCAGGCATCATTTAATTCGCCATCGTCTATGGCATATCATTCATCAGACAAGTATTTTATTGGTGATGAAGGAAATGAACTGATCCGGCTCATCAACATGAATCAGAGTAGCAATCCACTAACACTTTCAACATTAAATAACGTGAATGTGTTTTGCCCAAGTTCAACTTCTATTGTTACAGCATCTCCACAAGGGCTAAACAGTTATACTTTTAAAGAAGGAAATACAGTATTAGCTACAAATACAACAGGTATATTATCGTTGGGAACATTAGCATCAGGTACACATCTTATCACTTGTACAGCAACAGGACCATTGGGAAATTATGCAACAACAACTGCATTGAGTATTACTATTGTTGATGCAAGTACACCTGTAATTTCTCCTTCAGGGCCCATATCAATTTGTTCTGGCGGCAGTGCTACTTTGACAGCTTCGGCTGGAATAGCATACCTGTGGACAAACGGTGCAACAACATCATCAATCAATGCAACCCTGCCCGGCACTTACGCAGTGAGTATAACTTATACCGGAGGTTGTAGTTATCAAAGTAATTCCGTTACTGTAAGCCTAAATGGATCTTTCAGTGCATCTATATCACCATCTGCAGCACAGGTAATTTGTCCCGGTGATTCGGTACTATTAACTGCCACAACAGGAACGTCATACTTGTGGTCAAATGGAAAAACAACACAAAGCATTTATGCAAAGACAGCTGCAAATTACACAGTAGCTGTGACAAGCAATTTTGGATGTACCTCTGTTTCGCCAGTGGTTAATGTTTCGTTGAAGGCAATGCCAGCATCTATAGAAGCAAGCAGCGATTCATCATGCAGCGGTGAAAATGTTTTATTATCTGTAGTTCAGCAAAGCAATACAACCTATAGCTGGTTTGATCAGGCAGCAGGAGGCACAGCACTTGCAACAGGCAGCAGCTATGCTACAGCACCTCTTGCAGAGAGCACAACTTTTTATGTTCAGCTTAATGCTAATGGCTGCACAAGTGTTATAAGATTTCCTGTACTTGCATACATACATCCAATTTTGCATGTAGATTTTACAGAAAGCCAGGCTGTGAAAGCAGATGGTGGTTATGCTGTATCATTTCAAAACAATACTCCAACAGGGAATAATACATATACCTGGAATTTTGGTGATGGTTCGGTCAATGCAATATCCAACGAAGAAAACCCGCAACATGTTTATTCATCAGAAGGTGATTACAGTGTAACACTTTCTGCAAAAGATGAGTTTGGGTGCGAGAATAGTTTCACAAAAAATATTTCAGTTACCGTTGCACATGACTTGTTTTTACCTTCTGCATTTACTCCTAATAGCGATGGCATCAATGATATTTTCAGACTAAAAGGTTCAGGGTTTGTTTCAGCAGAAATGTTGATACTTGATCAATGGGGACAATTAATTTTCAGAACAAACAATGCAGTTATAGGATGGGATGGCTCTGTAAAAGGAAATCTTGCTCCTAATGGAACTTACAGTTATGTAGTAAAA
This sequence comes from Bacteroidia bacterium, assembly GCA_037045145.1. Classification (NCBI taxonomy): domain Bacteria; kingdom Pseudomonadati; phylum Bacteroidota; class Bacteroidia; species Bacteroidia bacterium. The sequence goes on along the minus strand of JBAOIA010000011.1, from coordinate 394,483 downwards.
ATTAAGTTAAATGATGGTAGTGATAAAGTGATGAAGGGAAATATTTCAATCATTAAATAGCCGGCAAACATGAAAAAAATAATCACTATAGCTACACTGTGCATGTTGTCGGGAATGGTTAACGCACAAGACCATCATTTATCACAATATTTTAATGTACCAGTATTTTATAATCCTGCTTTAGCAGGTAATGGAATTCAGAACATGCGCATTGCTGTTGATTATCGTAATCAGTGGCTTGCTCCGGGATTAAGTAACAAGACACAAACAATTGCTCTGGATAAAATTGTTAATAAGGTTGGTTTTGGTTTAATGGTTAGTAAAAACAGTGCAGGTAAAGATGGCTTCAGCAGATTAAGTGTACTGGGTGGTATCAGCTACCATGCAAATTTTGGTTATCAAAAAAGACATCAGTTATCTTCAGGTTTTCAGGTTGGAATTCTTCAGAAATCTTTCGACCCTAATAAACTTACATTTGAAAGTCAGTACACACCTGATATTGGTTACGACCCTTCAGCATCGAATGGTGAAACATTTGCTAACACAAAAGTTACACGTCCTGATATTAATGCAGGCATTGCTTATCATTATGCACAGGGCAATAAAGAAATTCTGATAAAACCTTTTGCAGGTGCTTCTTTCTCTCACATCAACAAACCAAAAGAATCATTTATTGAAGAGCAGAATGTAAACCCAATAAGAATGAATTTTCATGGAGGTGTTACAATCACATGTTCAAAAACAATAGACATGAAACCACTTGTTTACTTTATGAAGCAGGATGGTTTTCAGGAAATGAGTGCCGGTATAATTTCTGAATTATCGTTAAGCAATAACAGCTTAGTCAAATTAGGTTTGCTTTACAGAAATAATGATGCCATGGTTGCTTATGCAGGCTATCAGTTTAATAAAGTATTTCTGGGTACAAGCTATGACTTTAATACATCGAAATATAAACCTGGCGGCAGTGGGGCTTACGAAATTTCACTTGTTTACACACCACAAGGCCGTGCAAAAGGTAAACGCAATGAAGAAAGAAAACCAGAGCCCGTTAACAGGAAAAAGTTACCGGAACAAAAAGCTACTCCTCCACAAGTGCTGACACCTGCACCGGTTATCACACCTTCAATAATTGAGCAGAATCCAATAGTGGTTTCACTTGCAGAAATGTCAATGAAAGGTGAGAGTAAAATGAATGAGAAGACAGAACTTTCTGAATACAATTATCAAACTATTGGCTATGTAGTATTTCAGAATTATTCGCTGAAATATGACATCAACAATCGTTTTGATGTAATAGAAGCAACAATTGATTATCTGTATAAAAACTCGAACAGAAGAATTATTGTTTCTGGAAATGCTTCAGAAGCAGAATTGAATAAAAATAGCAGTATTGGAAAGCAAAGAGCAGAAACAGTCAAAGCTTATATGATAGACAAAGGAATTGATGCGGATAGAATAATAACGGTTGATGTTAAAGACAAAATGCCTGCATTAATGACTGAAGAAGGCACACAGGTAGAAAGGCTATCGCGAACAGATATATTATTGATTAAATAAACCACCTGTATGAATCAGATTATTCAACTGTTTTTCCCATTTATTACTGCTCTTATTGTAGCATCAATAATTATTCCGTCATGGATTCAGCTATGCTCAAAATGGAACCTGTTTGATCGTCCGGATACACGCAAACATCATACAGCAATTATTCCTTCATTAGGCGGTATAGGAATTTTTATAGCTATAATGATTTCGATTTTTTTATTTGGAAGTAACAATCAGGATACAAACTTTCATTCTATTACAGCAGCAATGCTCATTTTATTTATAACCGGATTTTTTGATGACCTTACTGATATAAAAGCAAGAGTAAAACTAAATATTCAACTTGTGGCAGCCTTAATAGTTACCTATTCTGGATTGCGAATTCAAACATTGAATGGTTTTGCAGGGGTACATGAATTGCCTATTCTGGCACAATACGCTATCAGCATTTTTATTATTTTGTTTTTAGTTAATGCCTATAATTTTATAGATGGTTTAGATGGTTTGGCAGCAACAATCGGACTTATTATATTCAGTATTTTTACTGTATTGTTTCATATACACGGGCAACAGGCTTATGCAGTTTTATGTGTCAGTGTTATAGGGGCATTGGTGTCCTTTCTTTATTTTAATTTTAATCCGGCTAGAGTATTTATGGGCGACACGGGCTCGCTGGTTGTTGGTTTTCTAATCGCCATTTGTACTTTAAAACTTTTTAATCTTTGGTTTACATCTCCGGTAGTTTCTTTTGGTCCTTCATTAACTTTAGCAACTATTTTTATTCTGATTTTTGATTTAACAAGAGTTGTTTTTATCAGGGTGTCAAATGGTATTTCACCATTTAAAGCAGACAGAAGCCATTTACATCATATGATTTGCCGTCAGCAATTCGGACATCGTGGAGGCACTTTTATCTTGGCTGCATTTAACATTCTATTTATTGTATTAGTACTTCCGTTAGGTAAACTGCGATTTATCACATTTCTTATTTTTTGTTTCTGTGTGGCTATTCTGTTAATAAACTCCAAGGTCATGTCGTATGTTGCACTGTTAAGAAATAAAATTACCGGTGCTCCAGAAAGTAAAATGGGTGTTGACAGAGGTTGAAACACCGTGAATTACACAAAGAAAGCCATCTGTTTTATTGTACCTGTTAAAAACGTGTTCACTACTTTTTTTGAATCATGAGCAATAGAAATCTTTTTTGATTTTTTTTGCTTTATGAGCGACACAAAATTTTCACCTGCAGAATTTGAAGAGCTGCTTAAGTCATCAAATGGTTTTCGCAATTTTTGCTTTTTAAACAGCAACAATGCTGCTGAAGGCAGCTATAGCGGCCTGACGAAATACGATTTTCTTGCCGGGATTAATGCTCTCGATTCTGTTGAAGCTTCATCAGAATCATTAGAGAAGCTGGAAGCATTTATTCAAAAGAATAAAGGTAAGTGGATGTTTGGTTTTATATCGTACGAGCTAAAAAATGAAATAGAACAACTGAAATCATCTCATACAGATAGGTTGAATTTTCCGGTTTTGCATTTTTTTGTACCGCAAGTTGTTTTAGTCTCTCAAGGTGGAAAATTGCGCATGATAGATCAGCTTGAACAGACAACAAAACAATTTGTAGCTGATGATGTAGAGCTTAGACAAATGAATGCATCTGCCAGCGTAGCTTTAACGCCTCGTTTTAGCAATGATGATTATAAACAAGCTGTTGAGAAACTAAAAGAACAACTGCAACAAGGAAATATTTATGAGGTAACTTTTTGTCAGGAGTTTTATAATGACTCGGCAAACATTAATCCGTTTGAAACCTATATTAAACTCAATGCAAACACACGTGCTCCCATGTCGTGTTTTTATAAGAAGGAAAACCAGTTTATTATTTCCTCAAGTCCTGAACGGTTTATGTGTAGGAGGGAGAATAAAATCTATTCGCAACCAATAAAGGGAACAGCACCACGCAGTTCATCACGTGAAGAAGATGAGTGGCTGAAAGACAATTTACAGAACAGCGAAAAAGAGCGTGCAGAAAATATGATGATAGTAGATTTGGTGCGTAACGACCTTTCGCGAATCGCACAGCCAGGCACTGTTGATGTGAATGAGCTGCTTGGTGTATATACTTTTAAAACAGTTCATCAATTGATTTCTACAGTAAGCTGTGAAGTTGCACCCACTATCAGCTTCTCAGAAATTATGCGAGCTGCATTCCCGATGGGAAGTATGACTGGTGCTCCAAAAATTAGTGCCATGACATTGATTGATGAACATGAGAAAACAAACAGAGGCTTGTTTTCCGGCAGTGTTGGATATATTGATCCGGCAGGTGATTTTGATTTCAATGTTATTATACGTACTATTTTGTACAATGCAAAGCGCAACTATGTTTCAGTGCAGACAGGTGGGGCAATAACCATACAGTCTGACCCCGATGCCGAGTATGAGGAATGTATGCTTAAAGCTAAGGCAATGATGGATGTTTTAGGATGATGTACATTAGCAGAAAATTAAGCAGCGTTTGTTATTACAATTTCAACAGTTTGTAAAAGAAAAAAAACTCTTCAGTCGGGAACAGACAATTCTTGTAGCTGTTAGCGGAGGTGTTGACTCCATGGTGTTATTGCAACTGCTTCTGCAATCAGGATATAAAATTGCTGTGGCACATTGTAATTATATGTTACGAGGTGAAGAGTCAGAGGGTGATGCACAATTTGTTCACTCATTTTGTCAGGAAAATAAAATAGTGATTCATGTTGCTAAATTTGAAACCGAAAGGCTGTCAGAACAAAATAAACAATCTATTCAGGTTACAGCACGCGAGCTGAGATATAATTTTTTTCAGGAGTTATGTAGTCGTTTTCATTATGATTTTATTGCTACTGCTCATCATGCCAATGATGTTGCAGAGACCATTTTAATTAACCTGAGTCGTGGAGGTGGAATGGCGTCATGGCATGGCATAGAAGTAAAGAGAGGAAATATTGTCAGACCTCTGTTGTTTGCTCAAAAGCATGAAATTGAAACATACGCAAAGGAGAATAATATTCAATGGCGTATGGACAGTTCTAATCTGAAAGAAGATTACACCAGAAATCTCATCAGACAACAGATGATTCCTGTATTAAAAAAAATCAATCCATCTGTTGTGGAAACGTTGTTTCATCATGCTGAAATTGTATCGGAAGCCGAAAAAATTATTCTTGAGCAAATTGAGAGATTCAGAACAGTATCAGTTGTTACAAATGAGAAAAAAACTATAATTTCCATTTCAGATTTGTTAAAAACAACAGCACCACATACAGTATTGTATTATATTCTTCAACCTTTTGGATTTAACTCAACAAACGTATTTGATATTTTTAAATCGCTGAGTCATGCTGAGAGTAAGACATTTTATTCGGACAGATTTCAACTTATTAAAGAGCGGAATCAATTAATTTTAACTCCATTTGAAGAAAAAAAGACAGATAACTTCTGTGTTGAAATTCCAACAACAGGAACATATACTATTACTAATTCTCAAATAAAAATAGAATTGTTTGAGAATACAGAGGACTTGTATAATGGTATATTAAAGAACAACAACAAAACAACCGGTTATTTTGATGCAGAAAAAGCACTATTTCCAATTGTAATAAGGTCATGGCAACATGGCGATTACTTTTATCCATTGGGTATGCATGGAAAAAAGTTAGTATCCGATTTTTTTACAGATGAAAAAATAAGTCAGTCGGAAAAACAAAAACAATTGTTGTTTTTTAGTAATAATGAATTGATGTGGCTTGAAGGAAGACGTATCAGCGAGAAGTTTAAAGTGGAAAAGAACAGTAGCGGTGTTTTAAAAATCAGTGTTGAAGCAATTGCTTAAAACAAACAGGTTAAAAAAATTTGACTAAAGATTTTTTTAAATAGTTTTGCTATTGCAAAAGCCATATCAATCAATCAAAATAAAGTATTATTCAATAAAAATGAAATCAATAAATACAATTGTGTTGGCACTATTAATAAGTGTCAACATGTTTGCTCAATCAGAGAAATATCAGAAAGTGCGTATCTGGCTTGATGGGAAAGCAGTTTCTTCACTTGCACAAACAGGAGTAGATCTTAGTGAGGCACATTACCGCAAAGGACTTTATTATGAAACAGATTTGAGTACATCTGAATTGAATAGAATCAGCACGGCCGGATTTAGAACAGAAGTGTTAATTGATGATGTAAAACAATTTTATAAGCAACGAAATGAACAACAGACCCAGAAAACTTTATCAGCAGTGACATCATGCAGCACAGCACCGGATTATCCTCAACCTGCACACTTTGGTTATGGAAGTATGGGAGGTTTTTTTACTTATCAGCAGTTGTTAGATAACCTCGATTCAATGGCTGCATTATATCCTAACCTGATTACCATCAAACAAGCTATTAGCAACACACAAACTACCATAGAAGGTCGTCCGATTTTTTATGTTAAAATTTCTGATAATCCCAATTTGGCAGAGCCGGAACCTGAAGTACTTTACACTGCATTGCATCATTGCCGTGAGCCTAATGGTATGGCAGCATTGGTATATTATATGTGGTATCTGCTCGAAAACTATGCTACCAACACCGACATTCAGCAGTTGGTGAATAATACTGAAATGTATTTTGTGCCCTGTGTAAATCCTGATGGTTATGTGTTTAATGAACTGAACGATCCTAATGGTGGAGGCATGTGGCGTAAAAACAGACAGCCGTTTCCGGGTGGAGAATTTGGTGTTGATCTTAATCGTAATTACGGTGTACAGTGGGGATATGATGATATAGGTTCATCACCAGATCCTGCAGATGACACTTACCGTGGTCCTTCAGCTTTCAGTGAGAATGAAACACAAATGATGAGTGCATTTTGCCAACAACACAATTTTAAGCTGGCATTAAATTATCACACCTATAGTAATTTATTGATTTATCCTTGGGGATATATTCCGGACTACTACACACCTGACAGTGCTTTGTATAAAAACTATGGTGATATTTTAACAACATATAATAAATACGCAGCAGGAACAGCAAATCAAACGGTAGGCTATATGGTTAACGGAAGTTCTGACGACTGGATGTATGGTGAACAAACATTGAAACCAAAGACTTTTGCCATGACACCGGAGATTGGCAGTGCAGACGATGGTTTCTGGCCACAGCAATCGCGCATTGTGGACTTATGCAAAGAAAATATGTATGCCAACTTAATGCTGGCACGTTTGGCAGGTAAATTTGGACAGGCTACGGATAAAAGCAGGTGGAATATTCCGGCACTTACTTCCTATATTCCATTCGATTTTAAATTGCTTGGATTGGATACTGTTGGAACATTTACAGTTTCGTTAACTCCGATCTCTTCTAACATTCAAACAACAGGAGCAGTAAAAACATTCAGTGGTTTAAATTTTAACTTATCGGTTGCAGACTCAATAACCATCACATTAAATTCAACTACATTACCCGGTGATGAAGTAAAATTTCTGTTAACCGTAAACAACGGATTGTATGACATATCTGATACCATTATAAAATATTATGGTCCTGCCGTGACGCCATTTTATGAAAATGGAAGCACTGCATCAGCATGGAATACACAATTCTGGGGAACAGCAACATCCTCTTTTGTATCAGCACCATCAAGCATTGCAGATTCTCCTGTTGGCGATTATCAATCTTCTTCAAATAATGCAATTACAACAATCAGTAGTATTAATTTACTGAATGCTGCTGCTGCACGACTAACCTTTTTTGCAAAGTGGGCAACAGAACCGCAGTATGATTTTGCACAGTTGCTTATTTCTGATAACAATGGCAGCACATGGACACCATTATGTGGAAAATATACAGTGCCGGGAAGTAATTTTCAAGATCCGGGCAATCCTGTTTATCAGGGCGTAAATTTAGACTGGGTAAAAGAAGATATAAACCTGAATGCTTATGTAGGAAAAAATGTGAAGTTGAAATTTATTATGGTGAGTGATGGTTTTGTTGAGTATGATGGATTTTATGTTGATGATTTAAGTTTAGAAAAAATTGTAGCATCAGGTGTGGGTATTCAAAATTTAACGCAGCAGCCTATTCAGATTTACCCGAATCCGGCATCAGATAAAGTTAATGTTGTATTGACGCAAAGCAATGCAAAAGAATTGACTTTGTACAATGCATTAGGGCAGCAGATTCATTCAAACCCCATAAACAAAAATCAGCAACATGTTGAGTTAAATGTTGCTGATTTCGCTCCTGGCATTTACGTAGTTAAAATAAAATTTGATGATAACACCATTAGTCAGTGCCGGCTGACGATTTTTTAAATACTGCGTATTATCAATGGCCACCACCACTCATTTTCATGAGTTCTTCGCGTGTCATTTGCTTGTAGTCTGATGGGATTTCAAAAACCTTATCATCAACCTTATCAGCTTTTATTTCTGTACAGGTCATTTTCATGGTAAACATTTTCTGTGAAACAGAGTATTCAAGCATCATACCGTCAATACCATCATAACCTTGGCTAAAACCATTGTTAATGGCTAAATCTTTTGTAAACCAGATTTCAACAGGTTCTGCACCTTCTGCTTTTACAATGGCTTTAGTACAGTTGTAGCCAGCAATCATTTTTGTTTCGTTAGTGATTTCAACTTTTGGTTTAGCACCTTTGTTTTTTTCTTTTTCAATATCAGCCTTGGTTATTTTAACAGCAACTTTATTGCCCATCATATCCATAAGCATGGTTGACTCTTGTTTTTTAGAATCGGAAATTGTTTTCTGATCAAACATGCCGCCTGTTGTTTCCACCATAAACATGTCGCCCTTAAACGACATATTGGCATCTGTAGGTAACATGCCTTTCATACCGCCTTCGTCAGACTCCATGGTGTAATCAATTTTATAATGGGCAGTACCTTCTTTTAATTTTTGTGCATAAAGTGTTACACTGCATACAGTGAGACATGCAAGGATGAATAGTTTTTTCATTTGTATAGATATAAATTTTGAGAAAGCGAAGGTAAAAAAGGAAAGCGAAGAATCTACTTTTAAGCAAAAAAATTTCTTAAAACAGGGAGCAGAGAATGGTTACCATTTATTTACATTTAAGAGTGAATGATAGCTCATCTACTTTATAGTGTAAACCTATTTCAGGACAAGTCATTTTTCAACTATTTTCCAATGTCCTGTTTTGTCGCTTCCAATGCGTTTTATCAAACCAAGTTTTTTAAGTTCCTGAATATGTCGTTTTATTGTTGCTGCGGAATAGCCTGTCTTTTCTGCAAGTTCAGCGTAATTTGCATTCGGGTTTTGTTGTAACTGTTGCAAGATGTTCGCTTTTACAGGGTCATTTACAAGGTCATTTCCTGCTTTTACAGGGTCATTTTGCTTGTTTACAAGATCATTTACAGGTTCAACAAACTGAACGTGCATTTCTCTGTTTTTAAGCAAATAATTTTCTTTGAATAATAAGTTTGATAGAAAGCGAAGAAGAAACTTTTCCGTTTTATGAATGCCTTTTGATAAATCTTCGTAATTCGCTCGTACAAGTGCATTGCGGAAATACCAAGAATTTTCGGCAAACAAATCATTATTCACTTCTCTAAAACCCAATTTTCGCAAATACTTGATTAAGAAAATAGCTGTTGTTCGTGTGTTGCCTTCGCCAAAAATATGAATTTGCCACAAGTAAGAAATGAAGTGTGCAATGTGTTCAATAATTTCTTGTTCACTTAATCCTTTGTAGCTAAATTTTTTCTCATGCTCAAAGTCGTATTCAAAGGTTGCTTTCAAACTGTCGGCACTTGCGTAGAGAACTGTTTCTCCATTCAGCACCCATTCGTTTTTTGTGATGTTGTAATCACGGATATTACCTGCGAATTTGTAAATACCCGTGAATAATCTTCGATGAATGGACAAGTATTCGGCTGGCGAAAACGTGAAAGTTTGTTCACTCAATATTTCGGCAATGCGTACGGAAACTTTATCGGCTTCTTCGGTGCGGTCTTCGTCTGTTTTGGTTGGGTGTTGTTGGTAGTAACTGTCAATGCGTTTTTTTACTTCGTCAATGGTAATGTCGCCTTCAATGTTTTGTTTGGCGGTTTTAATCAAGTAGTCAGACGGTTTTAAGCCGTCCACTTGTTGCAAGCCGATAGCTGTTTTCCAAACTTTTACTTTTTCTGCTTTGTTTGGCTCGCCTTGTCTTATATATTCATCAAAGTTTTCCATTTTCTTTCTTTTTAAAATGCCGTTTTTATGGTACATTCACTTCAGCTAATCGGTCTGCAAATGTTTTCCCTTCATAAGTAAACGCTTCCGAAAAGTTACCTGTTGGTGTAAATACAAACCTTCTGCACATTTCAGCATAAACATCTTTTACGGTATCAAATTGTTCAGCATTATTGTCAATAGTTCCATTGTTGTCTGTGTCACTTACTTCACATTTACAGTAGGTAGAAATGTGCGGTGCTATTCCGTCTTCTTCAATTAAACCAAGTCGCTTGAATCGGCTTACTCGCTGTCCGTTTGTAATATGGTTTCTATGTTGTTGGTCACCTGTCAAAATGGTTTACATTTTCTCGTTTATGTCAGTCGTTTGTTTTTTGTTGTGTCGTCCAATACGTTTGCTGGTAACGTTTCTAGTATTGGCGAAGTGGTTAAATATTTGCACTAAAGTTCAATAGAATTACTGCCGTTGAATTTAGCACAAATACCCAACAGAAGCACTTCTCCTGCTCTATTGCCAATTTGTTTGTTAGCGGTTCGGCTTTTATTTCCACGTTTTTGCTTTTAATTGTTCTGCTATTTCAGTTATGTTGTCTGGCACTTTTTCTAATGCGTCTTCAAGGTTGAAATACCTTACTCTAAAAATGCCACCCGGGCTTGTCTTTTTAAAGTCAGTTTTAGTAAAGTTTGTCAATAGGAAAAATGTATGGTCTCTCCCTATACTCCAACCTTCGCTAATTGATTCTTTGATTGCATCAATTAGTCTTTGTTTTTGTTCTGCGGTGACTGTATTTTTAAATTTCTTAATTATTAGTCCGTTAGCAGCATCCCAATCTGCTTCAATTATATTTTCAACAAGTCCAATTTGTCTAACCGACTTCCATTTGTAAATTCCTAAAAATTTGAAGTCGCTATAACCTCTTGATGCTAAGTCAAAATAGAATTGGTGTTTTACATTAAGGTTGTAGGATTGTCCACATGCCATTGCTCTTAACACATTATTACTTCTTGGCATTAATCCCATTCCTAAGCAATAACTTTCAAAATGTTCATTCAGTCTTTGTAGATAATGTTCGTATTGATAATTACTCGCAAGTTCTTGTAATTGGTCAACTAGATCCTGATATGTCAATGAGTGGAAGTTGATTTTTCCAAGTGCTTTTAGTTCGCTTAATTTGTTCTCAATTTTTTCTACTTCTGTTTCGGAATACCTTGCTGAACTTAAATGAATTAGTAATTTGTATTCATTCGAGTCAAAACTTTTTGAATACTTTACAAGTTTGTCTATCCACTCTAAGCTGTTAAGTTTAGTCTCAATTATGATTTTTGATGCTTTTACTTGAATATGTCCGTCAATAATTCCGTTATCACGATTTCCAACTTGTTGTCTGAAATTTGGAATTACTTCGTATTGGTCATTTTCAGTAAGTCCTTTGATAAATTCTTCGTAATACTTTGGATTGATTTCATAGAGGCTTGACAACATTAGAAGAACGTTGTTTGTTACAGTATTTTCTCCTTGTGAGTATTGTTGGAATTGGTTTAATACTGCCATTTATTTTCTGCTGTCTTGTTTTGTTGTTAGATCGTACTAAACTGAGCGCTAACTCACAAATATACGAAACTATTCAATTTTCATTCAAGCAAGTAATTTTCTACTTTTAAAGTATAGACCAATCGAAAGATAGGGGCATATTGCTAAAGTCAATCATTCGCATTTTATATTGTAAGTTTCTAAAACCGTTTCGTATATCAAATCATAGGAATGACGGAAGGTGCAAGTATAACACCATGTTTTTTACAATGCTATTAACCCTTTCAATGTGATGTAAAGTGTCTAAATGTCATTAAACACTTGAAGGGTAAAATAGACTTTTGGTCTATGGCTAAAACCACCTTATTTCACATTTAAGTCTTTTTTTACACCGGCTTTTTATTTGGTTTCACTAACCAAATAAGGTTGGTAATACTTCAACAAAACGTTTTCTGAAACCATGGAACGGTTAATGCCAAACCTTGTTTTACTTTTACCAGTGGGTTGTAGCCAAGATACATTTGTGCACGGCTGATATCGGCAAGTGAATTACGTACATCACCGGGTCGCTCGTCTTTGTAAACGGGCGCAATACTTTTACCTGTAATGTGCATGAGGTGTTCAAGCAGTTTGTTCAAACTAATACTCTCGCCAACGGCAATGTTATAGACTTTGTTAAAAGCATCTTTATGGTCGGTAAACAGTGCTCGGATATTTGCCTGCACAGCATTTTCAACAAAAGTAAAATCGCGCGATTGCTCACCATCGCCATAAATGTATGCCGTTTGGTTTTTCAATAATGCTTTCATGAATAGCGGAATAGCAGCAGCGTACGGATTGTCGGGGTTTTGTTTAGGACCAAAAACATTAAAGTAGCGCAGTCCAATAATTTTCATTCCGTAGTGCATGGAAAAAGTGTAAGCATACAGTTCGTTCGACATTTTGGAAACGGCATAAGGCGAAAGAGGATTGCCTGTAACGTGTTCGCGCTTGGGTAACTCAGGACTGTCGCCATAAACGGATGATGAGCTTGCATATACAATACGTTCAATGCCCGATTCTTTTGCTGCCCACAACATATTCAGAAAACCAGTGGCATTGGCATGATGTGTGGCAAGTGGATTGGCAAGTGAGCGTGGCACAGAGCCAAGAGCAGCCTGATGCGAAACAAACTGTATTCCTTCCATAGCTTTTTTGCACGTGTCGGCATTGGTAATGTCACCTTCCATAAATTCAAAAGCAGGATGATTTAAAAAAGGAATAATATTTTCTTTATAGCCGTTGGCAAGGTTATCGAGCACACGCACTTTTTTGGCACCATGCACTAAAAGATATTCTACGATATTGCTGCCTATAAAACCTGAGCCACCGGTGATGAGGAAGCTTTTATCTTTTAGTGATGAATGGTGGTAGGCGCGTTCATAAATGGTTTCTGTCTTCATTGTGGGTTATCTTGTTGCATACTGATGCTCGTAATAGGTCATATATTCACCGGAGGTAACTTGTTGCAGCCAGTTATCGTTTGCCAGATACCAGTCAACGGTTTTTTCTAATCCCTCCTCAAACTGTAATGAGGGTTGCCACCCTAATTCGTTCTGAAGTTTTGAAGAGTCAATGGCATAACGCAAATCGTGTCCCGGACGGTCGGTAACAAACGTAATGAGCATTGCCGAAGTACCTTCAGCACGGTTGAGTTTTTTATCCATTATACGGCAGAGCAGTTGTATCAGGTCAATGTTTTTCCATTCGTTATTACCACCTACGTTATACTTCTCTCCATCTTTTCCTTTATGAAAAATAAGGTCAATAGCACGGGCATGGTCTTCAACATACAGCCAGTCGCGCACATTTTCGCCTTTGCCGTAAACTGGTACGGGTTTGTTGTTTTTTATGTTGTTAATGGCAAGAGGAATTAATTTTTCCGGAAAGTGATGCGAGCCGTAATTGTTGGAACAGTTGGACAAAACAACAGGAAGATGGTAGGTGTGATGATAAGCAAACACCAGATGGTCGCTGCTGGCTTTAGATGCAGAGTAAGGGCTGCGGGGGTCATATGATGTGTTTTCGGTAAAAAAGCCTGTTTCGCCCAACGAGCCATAAACCTCATCAGTACTGACGTGATAAAACCTTTTTCCATCAGCCACCTTTTTGTCTTTTATCCAGATGTTGCGGGCGGCATTCAGCAGGTTAACAGTGCCCACAATATTGGTCATAATAAAATCAAGCGGGTTGGTAATGCTCCTGTCCACATGCGACTCTGCTGCAAGATGAATGACTGCATCAGGATTGATTTCAGTAAACAGACGGTTAACAAAAGCGGCATCGGTTATATCGCCTTTAATAAACTGATAGTTGGGTTTGTTTTCAATATCTTTAAGATTGGCAAGGTTACCTGCATAGGTCAGGCTGTCGAGGTTATAGATGTTGTAATCGGCATAGTTGTTTACAAACCTGCGCACAACATGAGAACCTATGAATCCGGCACCACCTGTAATAATGATTGTACTTTTTGGCATGAGGGTAAAATTAAAAAATTAAAACTTAATAAAGAACTATTTGCTCAGATAAAATCTGTTCTTCCGGCCAGATGCAACTCCCAGTTCCAGGCTGTGCGTATCATATCGTTCAAATTGCGTTCAGAATTCCATCCAAGAACAGTGTTGGCCAAGGTAGTGTCGGCATAAACGGCTGTCACATCACCGGCACGTCTTCCTTCAATGGTAAAATTTAATTTCTGACCGATGGTTTTTTCAAATGCATGTATGAGTTCAAGAACAGAAAATCCTTTTCCTGTTCCCAGATTAAATACCTCGTAAGCAGACAAGTTTTTTTTGTTGAGCAATCGCATTACAGCTATAACGTGTGCCTTTGCCACATCAACTACATGTATATAATCTCTGATACAACTGCCATCGGGTGTTGGGTAGTCATTACCGAAAACAACAAACTTTTTGCGTTTACCAATAGCTACCTGTGTAATTATAGGCATTACATTCAGTGGCATCGTTGTAGGCAGTTCACCGATTAAAGCACTGTCGTGTGAGCCAACAGGATTGAAATATCTCAGTGAAACAGCTTGAAGTAAAGACGATTTAACAGTATCTGTTATAATTTCTTCGCCTATTTTTTTGGTGTTGCCATAAGGCGACTTGGCCGTTTTTACAGGAGCATTTTCATCAATGGGTAGCTTATCAGGGTCACCATAAACAGAGCAGCTTGATGAAAACACAAAATTATTACACTTATTAGCAACACAACATTGCAGCAGGTTAATGAGTGAAAGCAAGTTGTTTCTATAAAACTCTAAAGGCTGTTCAACAGAAAGCCCAACTGCTTTATGCGCTGCAAAGTGTACAACAGCATCAGGTTTATGCTTTTTGAAATAGTTTTTTATTTCGTTAGCATCACAAAGATCAATGTTAATCCAATATGGGCGTTTGCCTGTAATTTTTGTAATAGCATCAACAACATCTTCTTTTGAATTATTCAGATTGTCAATAATATCAACATCAAAACCACTGTTCATTAGTTCTACAACAGTGTGTGCCCCAATATAACCGGTGCCTCCGGTGACCAACACTTTCATTACTTGTAATATTTTTAATGGATTAGTATTTCTGAATAACGGTCAAGGTGTTGCCGCACTATGTGTTTACAGACTCCAGTATTGAAGATTATGGATTTTATTTCTTAAAAATCCTTTTATGTCAACAATAACACCATCAGGCTTACAGATACTCTTAAAATAGTTTTCATCCATTTTAAGATAATCTTTATGCGAAACCGCTACTACAACAGCATCATAATCGTTGCCAATTTTATCAACTAATCCAAAACCATATTCATGCACCAACTCTTCAGAAGAAGCATAAGGGTCGGTTACTTCTATGGTTACTCCAAATGATTTAAATTCGTTCACCACATCAGTAACTTTACTGTTGCGGATATCTTCCACATCTTCTTTAAAAGTAGCTCCCATCACCAGCACTTTCGATTTGGAGATGTCTTTGCCTTTGGCAATCATTTTCTTTACGGTTTGTTTGGCAACATAAAATCCCATGCTGTCGTTAACGTATCTGCCTGAGTTAATTACTTGCGAGTGGTAGCCAAGCTCCTGCGCTTTATAGGTAAGGTAGTAAGGATCTACGCCAATACAGTGGCCGCCTACAAGACCCGGAAAAAATCGGAGGAAGTTCCATTTTGTGCTGCTGGCTTCAATAACTTCATAGGTATTTATTCCCATTTTATTGAAGATGATAGAAAGCTCATTCATCAGTGCAATGTTTACATCGCGCTGTGTGTTTTCAATAATTTTAGCTGCTTCGGCCACTTTTATACTGCTGGCACGGTGCACACCTGCTTTTACGATTATTTCGTAAACTTTTGCAATCACATCTAACGATTCGGCATCGCAACCCGACACCACTTTCATAATTTTTGTGATGGTATGTTCTTTATCGCCAGGGTTAATTCGCTCTGGCGAGTAGCCTACTTTAAAATCATTCGGAAACTTAAGTCCTGAATGTTCTTCAAGAACAGGAATACAGTCTTCTTCTGTACAGCCCGGATAAACGGTACTTTCATACACAACATAATCACCTTTCTTCAACACTTTGCCAATGGTGGTAGATGCACCTATCAACGGCTTCAGGTCGGGTAGTTTATGATCGTCAATAGGAGTAGGAACAGCAACAATAAAAAATCGTGCTTCGCGAAGTACATCCAATGAGTTGGTGAAAGTTATATCACAACCATCAAAAGCCTCGGCTGGCAGCTCTCCGCTAGGATCAATTTTATTTTGCATTTTTTCAACACGCTCTGCATTAATGTCAAATCCGATTACGGAAATTTTCTTTGCAAATTCCAGTGCAATAGGAAGTCCAACATAACCTAAGCCGATAACAGCAACTTTTGCTTTTTTATCTAATATGTCCTGATACATTTATTTTAAAGATGAAATTTTATTTCTGATTTTTCTATTTTACGAAGTGCGTAAATACGCTCAATTATTTCTACGACTTTTAATCCTTCAAGGGCATTGGTTGTAATTGAAGTGCGACCACGCAAAACATCGGCCACATTTTCGATTATGTAGTGATGGTTGGCGGCAGAACCTTTGTATGCACCATAATCGTTTGCCGGATTAACGGGGTCTAACTTGGGCATGTTATAATTTTTTATATGACAGTATTCTACTTCATTCATATACTGTCCGCCAATTTTTATAGAGCCGTTTTTTCCTATTACGGTAATACTGCTTTCAAGGTTTATATCCCAAACAGATGTAGTGTAGGCAATATTGCCCATACCTCCATTTACAAACTTAAAGTTTACAAATCCACTGTCTTCAAATGATGTGTTTTGCTGATGTGTAAAATCTTCAAACTTGCCTTGTATATCTGTAATATCACCAAACACCCAGTACATAATATCTATAAAGTGCGAGAACTGCGTAAACAATGTTCCGCCATCCATGTCGCTGGTTCCTTTCCATCCGCCTTTTTTATAATAACGTTCATCACGATTCCAATAGCATTGCAACTGAACCATAAAAATTTCGCCAATGACATTTTTATCTATAACTTCTTTTAGCCATACCGATGGTGGTGAATAGCGGTTTTGCATTACACAAAACACATGCCTCGATACCTGAAGTGCCTTAAAAATAATTTTTTCGCAATCGGCCTTGGTCAGCGCCATTGGTTTTTCGCAAACTAAATGCTTTTTTGCTTCTAATGCTTTTAATGAATGTTCTGCATGAACGCCATTAGGTGAGCAAACACACACTACATCAATATCCGGTACGCTGGTGAGCATTGCGTCAACCGACTGAAAAAACGGAACATTAAAGTCGGCAATGCCAACTTCAGTTTCCGGTCTGATGTCACACATGGCAACAAGCTCACATTCCTGGTTACGTCTAACCATTTCGGCATGACGTTTACCAATGTGCCCACAACCGATGACAGCAAATTTTATTTTTTCTTTTTTTCCTGTGCTCATACAAGCGTGGTCTTTCTAAATTTTTGTTACCTGATTGTTTTTAAGCAGGTATTTTTCTCCGCTTTCAGGGCAAACAGCCTGCCCATCTTTATCAAACTGCAGCCGATGACCATACTCACTCATCCAGCCCATCTGACGGGCAGGATTGCCTGCCATCAGTGCATAGTCGGCAACATCTTTTGTTACTACGGCACCGGCACCTATAAAGGCAAAACGACCTATATCATGTCCACAGACAATAGTGGCATTAGCACCTATTGAAGCACCTTTTTTCACTACAGTTTTTTTGTATTCATTCTTGCGGTTTACAGCACTTCGTGGATTGGTGACATTGGTAAAGACCATGCTCGGTCCTAAAAAAACATCGTCTTCGCAAACAACGCCTGTATATAACGAAACATTATTCTGAACTTTTACATTGTTACCCAAAACAACATCAGGTGAGATAACCACATTTTGACCAATATTACAACCTTCGCCAATGCGACAACCGGACATAATATGTGAAAAGTGCCATATCTTGGTACCTTTTCCTATGGTACATCCATCGTCAACATAGGACGATTCATGTTTAAAATAATCCATATTCGCTTCCTTAACCCGCTTTAATTGGGGGGCAAATTTACTTTAATTTTGTTAAGAATGATAGTCTGTTTTTAGATTATGATGGTCATTATCTTACATTTTTTAGAATATATAGAGTTTTTGCTGTTAAAACTTCACGACAAGATAGGGTGCCAGTTTTTCAAACTCTGTAGGTTTAATTATTTTCAGATCGCGTAATTGTTCTATTGATTTGTAATCACCATGCATTTTTCTGTAATTTACGATAATAGTTGCCAGACTGCTGCTGATGTATGGGTGTTTAAGGCTGTAGGCATCATCGGTATTAATGTTTATCTTTTGAATGGGCTTTATGTTACAGAGTAAATATGGATTGATTTTTTCAAAAACAGAATCCACAATGGAGTTGATTTCAAGCAATTGTTTAACAGAAGTAAATCCACCTAATTTATTTCGGTATGCAACAATTGCCGCTGCCCTTCCTACACCTATGGCAGGAAGCAGCTGCCACTCTTCGGCATCTGCCAGATTTATTTCAATAGGCGCAATAATTATTTCTTTTTTAGATTTGATGGAGTCTGTCACATATTTTGTCGTTTGGAATTCTGGTAATGAATCAGGTAAAAGCAGATAAGGATAAATACTGTCGTAAAACAAAGGTGTGATGACAAATAGTTTTTTTACATCTGACCGAATTCTGAATCTCCCGCCACGTGCTTCATATTTTTTGATGGATGCAATTTGTCTTTCAGACAAACCTAAATTGGCCCAGAGTGAATCGGCTAAATTATTTGGATTGAAAGGGAAAAGTTTTTTTGTAGGTTGTGGTAAAATGTTTTCTGAAAGAGAAGTTGAATCTTTCAATACAACTTTAGATTCGGCTTGTAATAAACTCCATTGTGCAACAGCAGAATCTAAACGACTTGTGCTGACAGTGATAGGCGGCTCATAAAATTTAAGTCCGTATAGTGTCAGCAGCAGCACAACAATAATAATAGATAATACGATTATACCTTTGCGCTCACTGTAAGTAAACGTGTTGTACTGTTTAAAAATACTCCGTAGGTTATGAAAAGGCGGTTTCTTTTTCATGGTCTATCAGGTAAGTTGATTTTATAAAGCGAAAGTACTGTTTTTTAAATGTGTTTGTATTTATATTTTAAAATTATAATCACGTATTAAACAATTTAAGTTTGACGTAATTTTAAAGATATTTGCAGAAAATATTTTTATCATGTCTGTTTTACCACCTTGCCCGTTATGCCATTCAATTTATACTTATGAAAATGGCAATCTGATGGTTTGTCCTGAATGTTTTTACGAGTGGAATCCCGAAGAACAACAAGCTGTATCAGAAGAAATATCCGGTACAGATAATGGAAAAGTTTTTGATGCTAATGGTAATGAACTTCAAAATGGCGATGCAGTAATTGTTATTAAAGATCTTCCTGTAAAAGGCGCACCCAAACCGGTAAAAGCAGGCACCAAGGTTAAAAATATTCGATTAGTAGAGGGCAATCATAATATAGATTGCAAAATAGAGGGTTTTGGTTCAATGGCATTAAAGTCTGAGTTTGTCAGGAAGGCATAAGATAAAATCAGCTTAACGCTTTGTTATTCATTTTTAACGAAACCTTATTTTCTACAATTAGTTCTGCATAACCTCCCATCGCCAGTGGATTGTTCTCTGTAATATGCCCGGCAGGAAACCCAAAACAAACAGGAAAATCATATTCAGAAACATGTTCGGCAATAATTTCTTCAGCAGTTTTTCCAAATGGAATGGTATTGTCTTTCATATCGCTCATAGCACCAACAACAAGTCCTGCCAAACCGTGTAACTTCCCACTGCGTTTGAGCTGCATCATCATACGGTCAATATGATAAAGATATTCATCCAAATCTTCAAGGAAAAGAATTTTTCCTTTGGTATCAATGTCAGATGCTGATGCTGCAAGTGAGTATAAAATAGAAAGATTTCCTCCAATCAATTGCCCGGTGGCATTTTTCATTCTGTTTAAAGGATGAGCAGGAGTATTTAAAACAACATTGTTGCCCCAAAGAAAATCTTTTATCTGATTTAAAACAGCGTCAGGTGTTTTAGGAAAATTTATTGCCATTGGTGCATGTAATGTAACCACATTCAAATGACTATGCACATGTGTGTGAATGGTAGTGATGTCACTGAAGCCAATGAGCCACTTTGGTTTTTTTTTGAATTCGGAAAAGTCAATTCTGTCAATAATTCTTACAGAACCATATCCGCCACGGGCAAAAAGCACAGCCTTTATTTTAGGATTGTCCAAAGCCCATTGAAAATCTTCTGCACGCAAAGAGTCATCACCGGCAAACTGATTTTTATCAGCATATAAATTTTTGCCCTCAGTAACCTGAAGCCCCCACTGCTGCAGTATGCCAATGGCCGGAGCCATTTCATCGCGGCTTACCTTGCGTGCAGTAGCTACAATGGCAACGGTATCGCCAGCAACAAGTGGAGGTGGAAAAATCATCTGCCTTCGTTTTTTTATCTTTGCAAAGTAAAAGTAGTTTGAGGTTTAAACCTGAGTAAGAAATGTTTTTTTTCAAACGTTTTCAGAATATATTCTTCATAACTTTTATACATTACAACTGTTAAACATTTTTCATGTCAAGATATTTAATCACCGCTGCACTGCCCTATGCCAACGGACCGGTACATATAGGTCATCTGGCAGGTTGCTATATTCCTGCCGATATATACAGTCGTTATCTGCGGCTGAAAGGCGAAGATGTAAAATTTATTTGCGGCAGCGATGAACATGGCGTACCTATTACCATCAAAGCACGTCAGCTTGGTATTACACCGCAGCAAGTGGTTGACAAATACCATCAGATGATGAAATCATCATTTGAAAAATTCGGTATTTCTTTCGATCATTATTCACGCACTTCTTCACTGGTACACCATCAGACAGCAGCAGCTTTCTTTAAAACACTTTATGATAAAGGTGTTTTTATTGAAGAAACCACAGAGCAGTTTTATGATGAAGAAGCCAAGCAGTTTCTTGCCGACCGCTATATCACCGGCACCTGTCCGCGCTGCAACAATCCAAATGCTTATGGCGACCAATGTGAAAACTGCGGTGCATCACTCAGCCCAACAGACCTCATAAATCCCAAATCAAAACTTAGTGGCAATACCCCAGTGTTGAGACCAACAAAAAACTGGTTTTTGCCAATGGGTGAAATTCAAAAGTCAAACGATTTTCAGGAGTATATTAAACGATTCGACCATTGGAAACCCAACATTAAAGGACAGTGCAATAGTTGGCTCAGCGAAGGCCTGCAGCCTCGTGCCATGACCCGCGACCTCGACTGGGGAGTGAAAGTGCCTTTACCCAATACAGAAGGGAAAGTGCTATATGTGTGGTTTGATGCACCTATCGGGTATATTTCGGCTACAAAAGAACTTTTGCCGGACAATTGGAAAGATTATTGGCATAAGCAAAACAATGAAGAAGACAATCCTAAGCTTATTCATTTTATCGGCAAAGACAATATTGTTTTTCATGCCATCATTTTTCCGATGATGCTCATGCAGCATGGTGGTTTTGTGTTGCCCTACAATGTTCCGGCCAACGAATTTTTAAATCTCGAAGGAGATAAAATATCAACCTCGCGCAATTGGGCTGTGTGGCTGCATGAATACCTTGAAGATTTTCCGGGTCGCGAAGATGAACTTCGCTATGTGCTTACTTCTATTGCACCCGAAACCAAGGATAGTGAATTTACATGGAAAGATTTTCAGGCAAGAGTGAACAATGAGTTGGGAGCAATCTTAGGCAACTTTGTGAACAGGGTAGTTGTACTCGCTGACAAATATTTTAAAGGTGATTTAAGTACCGAAAAGGATGTTGAATTAAATGCTGATGAATTCAACCTTGATGAATTAATTGTAAAGTATGTAAATTCCGTTGAGAAATATCAATTTCGCGATGCGCTGAGTGGTGTTATGGACTTAGCCCGCATTGGAAACAAATATTTAACCGATAAAGAACCCTGGAAAAAATTTGATTCAAACAATCAAAAAAGTGTTGATGATACACGCAACACATTAATAAACTGCCTAAGCATTATTTCAAAAACAGGTTTGTTGCTTAAACCTTTTTTACCTGTTACAGCAGAAAAAATATTTTCATTATTAAACATTCCTGCTGACAATCAAAAACTGATAATATCAAAAGATTCTATAGGTGTACCGGAAGGATTTTTTAACATGCACAGTATAAAGTTAAATGTTTCTAATCTTATTCTCTTTCAAAAAATAGAAGACGAAGAAATAGAAAAACAAATAAACAAACTGCACGAAAAGAAAGTGATGAATACTACACAAACAGAAGCCCAACCAAGCCATGAGAATAGCATAGAACCACAGTTAGCAGAAACCACTTTTGACGATTTCAGCAAGATGGATATTCGTGTTGCAACAATTTTAGAAGCAGAGCGTGTACCAAAAACCGACAAGTTACTGAAGTTGTTGCTTGACACCGGCATGGACCAACGTACTGTTGTTTCGGGTATTGCAGCATGGTACGATCCTGAAAAAATTGTCGGACAAAAGGTGGTGATGCTGGCAAACCTTGCACCGCGAAAAATAAAAGGTATTGAAAGCAAAGGAATGATTCTGATGGCACAAAATGCCAATGGTGAGCTTTCTTTTATAACACCAGAAAAGTTAAACATCAACAACGGAAGTACTGTTAAATAAACATCAACAAATAAAAATTATACATTTTGAAAATGGAATACAGAAAAGAAAAAGACACGATGGGAGTAGTCGAAGTTCCTGCATCGGTTTACTGGGGTGCACAAACACAGCGCTCTATCGAAAATTTTAAAATAGCCCGCGACACCAATAAAATGCCTAAAGAAATTATAGAAGCATTTGCCTATTTAAAGAAAGCAGCAGCGCTGACAAATTTTGAAGCAGGAGTGTTGCCCAAAGAAAAATGTGATTTGATTGCTTCTGTCTGCGATGAAATTCTTGCAGGTAAGCTGAACGATCAGTTTCCGCTTGTGGTATGGCAAACAGGCAGCGGCACACAAAGCAACATGAATGTGAATGAGGTGGTAGCTTATCGTGCCCATGTCATTAACGGAGGTAGTTTATTAGACGAAAAGAAAGCCATTCACCCAAATGATGACGTAAACAAATCGCAGTCGAGCAACGATACATTCCCTACGGCCATGCACATTGCAGCCTATAAAATTCTGGTAGATGTTACCTTGCCCGGTATAAAAAAATTGCGCGATACGTTACAAGCTAAGTCTAAAGAGTTTATGCAGGTGGTTAAAATAGGTCGTACACACCTGATGGATGCTACACCTTTAACCTTGGGTCAGGAGTTGAGTGGTTATGTATCACAACTCAACCACGGAATGCGTGCCATTGAACATACGTTGCCACACCTTGCAGAATTGGCTTTAGGCGGCACAGCAGTAGGCACCGGAATAAACACACCTCCGGGATATGCAGTGAATGTGGCCAAGCATATTGCTGCACTGACGCAACTGCCATTTGTTACAGCAGAAAACAAGTTTGAAGCATTAGCAGCCCATGATGCTATTGTAGAAACGCATGGAGCATTAAAAACCGTTGCCTGCTCACTGATGAAAATTGCTAACGACATACGTCTGCTGGCCAGTGGCCCCCGTTGTGGCATTGGCGAAGTATATATTCCCGACAACGAACCTGGGTCATCTATCATGCCCGGAAAGGTAAACCCTACACAGTGCGAAGCCATGACCATGGTTGCCGCTCAGGTATTAGGTAATGATGTAGCCATCAATATTGGCGGTGCCACAGGACATTTTGAGTTGAATGTATTTAAGCCTGTAATGATTTATAACTTCCTGCACAGTGCACGACTCATTGGCGAAGTCTGTCTATCGTTCAACGACAAATGTGCCATCGGCATAGAGCCATTGCATGACAACATTCGCAAAAATCTGGAAAACTCACTCATGCTGGTAACAGCACTAAATACCCATATAGGCTACTATAAATCGGCAGAGATTGCTCAAACAGCACATAAAGACGGCAAAACACTGAAACAAACAGCTATTGATTTGGGCTATGTTACTTCGGAGCAGTTTGATGCCTGGGTGAAACCCGAAGATATGGTGGGATTATAATTTTTATTACTTTTAACGATTAAAATAATAGTTTATGAAAAAGGTTATCATTTTCGGATTTATTTTTCTCACTTCGGTTGTGGCAATTGCGCAGTCGGGTGAGGTATTTACTACAGTGGAAAAAATGCCTGAATTTCCAGGTGGACAAACAGGCTTACAGGAATATCTTCTAAAAAACATCAAATATCCCGAGGAGGCAAGGAACAATGTAGTGGAAGGCGTTTCGTATATAAACTTTGTGGTGTCGTCAACCGGAGAGGTTACCGGTGCCCGCGTTTTGAAAGGAAACAATGAGCAGTTTAATCAGGAAGCATTGCGTGTTATTAATGCCATGCCACGCTGGCAACCAGGTATGCAGGCCGGACAGACTGTAAGTGTGCAATATACTTTACCTGTACGTTTTTCATTGACAGTGCCTGATAAAGAAGAGAAAAAGCATAAAAAATAGATTAATAGCATCAATTTTGAAACAGCTGTCAAAACTTCATTGACAGCTGTTTTGTTTTTTTGTAAATTGTGCTCTCATATTTTAATACAATGAACCGCTTTAAAAATATACGCATAGAAGGAAAACATGGTAAACCCGTAGTGGCTGATATGTAAATTCTTTTTGATGCTTTTGGGGCTTTTTGTTTTCAAGATGGTCTCCTAAATAATTTTCAACAAATGTTCTTTTTGTGCTAAATTTTTTTTCATTAACTATTCGTTTTCTGATAATATTATATTTACTTTGAGGGAATAAACAGAATACAGATCTAAAATAAAAAATTGCGGTAATAAAAGAGAAATAACAGATGTTAAAACATGTGGCTATACCTATTTTGTTTTTTGTGTTAGTAATAACTGCAAGTGCTGTTGATGCCCGTCAAAAAACATTTTATGCAGTTGCGGCTCAAACGTATGTTTCTGAGTTGGTGGACAGCCATAGCCTCTATGCAGACACTATTTATGTAAAAGACTTTGTAGCATTAATCGTAGACAGGTCTGCCACCTTCACCCACTGCACCTTAGTTATGGGTTCGGGCAGCAGTATTGTTGTTAACAGCGGCATATCCGTCACCGTTACTCACAACACGCTGTTGTACTCCTGCCCACAAATGTGGCAAGGCATCACGCTGCAGCCTGCTGCCAAACTGATGATGGAGGGCAGCACCCTGAAAGATGCTCAAACGGGTATTATGGCTCAAAATGGCAGCCGCTTTGATATTGTAAATTCAAGGATAGTGGACTGTGTGACGGGCATTGAAACTGCTGCCACAGGCCTGATGGGTCAAACCACTGGAACGGTAACAGGCACAGAGTTTGGGCTGGTAAACTTAGCGCTGAAAGGCGAATATAACACACAACCACAGCATGGCAAGGTTGGAAGAGCCGGCATGCTGATAAATGACTTAGCCGCCATAACCATTGGCAATTATAACATGAATGAAAACCTGTTTCATGATCTTAATTTTGGCATTGAAATACACAACAGCAATGTGGATGTTGTTAACTGCCGTTTTGAGAAGATGACAACAGACTATGTTTATGCGCAGCAGCCCTATTTGGTACAGGCACCTTTCGGGGCAGCCATAACAGCAAGAAGGACGAATGATTTCAAGTACAATTTAAATGTCAGCCCATTGACCAATGGAGGCACCACAATAGATAATGCCAATTACGGTATTTATACCAATTTTTATAGCGCCACCATTAAAGGAATATCAATGAAAAATGTTGCTGTAGGAACAAAGTCTGAGGAATCGCATTCTAAATGCAGTGTAGTGGTGATGCAGTGCAATATAGAAGCCTTTTATAAAGGAATAGACTGGGTGGATAATGATGGTGCCTCGTTGATGCGAGCAGAGGACAATACAATAGTAGTGGAGCGTAAAAACCAGTATTCAAAAGGCGGCATGTGTATTAGTATGAATGAGTTTGTGCAGGGTAATAATGCCAACTATCAGATTGTAAACAACAATCATTTGGAAACAAAGGGCACGGCCACAGGCATATTTGCCAGAGGAGTAGAAAATGCAAGTGTTAAAGACAATTTGATATTTACCAATTTAAGCCAACAGCCTACATCCGGTGCCAGTGGAATGGTGTTTGAGAATGGCAGCATGAATGGTGTTAGCTGCAATGCTGTTACCAATACCATACCGCATAGCAACATAAAGACCGTAGGCATGTTTGTGAGTATGAGTACAAACAACAAAATTAATTGTAATAATTTTGGAACCAATTTGGTGCAAGGCAGCACAGGGCCATATAGAGGGATGAGTTTTGCAGGAGAATGTGACGTGTTTAATGATGTTGCCGGCAATGTGATGACAGAATGTGTTGAAGGTTTGTATCTCAACAACGTATCACGCATAGGGCAGCAAATACACAGAGGCAATGTGTGGAATAACCCACAGATTGGAAATACTACGGCTATTAATCAGAATACTTTTAATAACAATTATTTAAATTCAAGAATTCGGTATAATCCAAATTCCGGAACTGCCTATTATCCTAATACAATTTCTCCCCCATTATGGTTTGACCCTGATATTTCGACCAGTGACTTTACCAGTTGCGGTACTCAGGTATGCAATACAGCAATAACCGGTGGTGGCGGAGATGAGGAGCATTTGAAGCTGGTAGCCCGCGACAGCGCCATATCATTTGATTACAGAGACGAAAACCTGAATCAGGCGCAGAGCAACCTCTATGCCTTGTTGCAGGAAGATTCGCTGCTGCGGACAAGCGACTCTGTGTTTCAAAATTTTTATGGCAATAAACAAACCGTAGCCATTGGGCAGTTGCAAGCAGTTAAAGAGAGCATGAGTGCAGCCAACCGTTTTACCCCCATGCAGGAAGCAACACTTGCCCTGGCCGACATCCTGATAAAAATTATGATAGACAGCATTGCCGTGTTAGACAGCCTGTATGCAACCGACAGCATTAGCGGATATAGTACACAGCGCGAGAATTTAATAACAACATTAAACACGCTGAATGTAACCGTGGCAACTCTTTTGCAGCAGCATGATGCAATGGCAGACAGCACATATAATGCAGCAGCATTAAAAAACAGTGCCGTGTTGCCGGCAGAGCTGCCTGAAATAAACCACAAGCAGGTGAATGAAATGATATTGCAATATAAAGAAAACGGACAAGGCAGCATCAGCAGTAATTTTGCAGCATTGTTTGCCATTGCACAGCAATGCCCCTACTCAGGCGGCCCGGCAGTGTATCAGGCAAGGGCATTGCTTGAAAAAATAAATGATACCCTTGAATATTATGATGATGCTGTATGTTTGCAAAGCGGCATTTACAGATTAATGACAACGGATGTAAATAGCATTGCTGTTGCTTATGACTATAAGCTGATACCCAACCCTGCATCGCAACAGGTGACGGTAGCATTGAATTTCACCAATGAAGAAGCTGTAAATTTTGAGATACGCAATGTGTTGGGTGCAAAAATTAATGAGTTTGTGATAGATAAGGGAATAAAGTCAATAGTCATATCGGTGAACAACTATGATCAGGGCATTTATTTTATCAGACTGCGCAAAGACGGACTTACACTGAACACTAAAAAACTGATTGTCATCCAATGAAAAAGAAGGTAATCAGTCTATTGCTGCTGTTCATTGCATCAGCAAGTTTATTCGGGCAAGGGTATAATCATAATTTTTTAATTGGATATGATTTCGCTTATCCCCCATGGGGCGTAAATTCTGATAAAGGAATAATAAAAATTGACACCCTCAACTTTAATGTAATAGGTTTGTCGAGAAAAATGAAATTTCAAGGTGCACAGGCAAATATTGCCAATGCCAACGGTGATATTTTATTTTATACAAACGGTTGCTGGATAGCCAATGCAATGGAAGATACTATGCCAAATGGAGCGAGAATAGCTACGGATGTTATAGATTCTATATGGTGTAGTACAGCAGGAATTCAATGGGTTCAATCCAGCTTGATATTGCCCATGCCCGATGACAGCAACAAGTATGTGCTTTTTCATCATGGTAGCAGTTATGTTAATCCGCCAAATGATTTGCCGCTGATATCTTATTACTCGGTTATAGATATGAGTTTGGATAATGGTCTTGGCGATGTTATTCCCGGCCAAAAAAAAATAACGCTTATTCAAGATACCCTACTGCCGGGTTTTGCAGCCTGCAGACATGCCAACGGCAAAGACTGGTGGGTGTATATTCTTAAAGGTAACAGCAGTATGATATATAAGGTTCTATTAACCAATCAGGGAATAACAAATATATCAACACAGAATATAGGTGTATTACACATAACAAATGAAGCGCAGAAATGCTTTTCACCTGACGGGAAAAAGTTTGCATATAGATACCATGCCGGTGTAATGGGTAATGTTGTTAATGAGGTAAGGGTTTTTGACTTTGACCGGTGCACAGGAAACTTCAGCAATCCACGAGTTGTATCTTGGCCCAGCCTATACGGTGGCTTGGGATTGGCTTTTTCGTCTAATTCAAAATATCTTTATACGGTTTCGGATTTTGATACTATCCTCCAAATAAATACAGACACATCAAACATGCAGGCAAGCATGACAGTGGTGGCCATTAATGATGGCTATTATTCGCCTCCGGGACAGACACTTTTTCAAACCGGTTTCTGGACCACGTATCTTGCGGCTAATGGCAAAATACTCATAAGTTCAGGAAGTGGTGTCGTTGATTTACATTACATTAATTATCCTGACAGTGGCGGCCTTGCCTGCGATGTGCATTTGCATGATTTGCACATGCCGTGTTTTACATTTAGAAGTAACGTGAACCACCCCAACTACTACTTAGGGTGCGATACTACGCAAACCAACTTGCCCTTGTTTAATAACGGGTGTAAATGATTTATCACCACCCGATTTTAAATTTAGAGTATATCCTAATCCTGTAACTAACGGTGTGTTGAATATTGGTTATTTGCTGCCGCAATCCGCCAGTGGCGGAAAGAGCGGTTTGTTTGAGATGGTTGATGTAACAGGCAAGGTTGTTTTTAAATATACGCTGCCACCGTGGAGCAATGAGCAGGCTTTTAAGTTACCAGATTTAGCCAATGGGGTTTATAATTGTGTGATATGGAGTGATGGGAAGAGGGTGAGCAGAAAGGTGGCGGTGATAAGGGAATGAGGTTTTTTAAAGGTTAAGAAATTGAAGTATTTAAGTAAAAAAAATAATGATATAGATACAACCTGTTTTTTTTCTTATTTTTAAATACAGAGTGTACACTATACTTTACCTGTACGTTTTTCATTGATAGTGCCTGATAAAGAAGAGAAAAAGCATAAAAAATAGATTAATAGCATCAATTTTGAAACAGCTGTCAAAACTTCATTGACAGCTGTTTTGTTTTTTTGTAAATTGTGCTCTCATATTTTAATACAATGAACCGCTTTAAAAATATCCTCATCAATGGAAAACACGGCAAACCTGTTGTGGCCGATATGTTTTTCAATGGCAACAAAGACCCTATGCCTGTAATTATTTTTGCTCACGGCTTTAAGGGATTCAAAGACTGGGGACCGTATGATATGATTGCAGAATCGTTTGCTCATGCAGGATTTGTCTTTATCAAATTTAATTTTTCGTTTAACGGAACTACTCCCGATAACCCGACTGAGTTTGCAGACCTCGAAGCCTTCGGACAAAATAATTTTACCAAAGAATTAGATGACCTTGATGTTTTATTGGACTGGCTGTGGCAGCATCCGCAAAAAGAGCGTTTCGATTTAAATACTATTTATCTCGCAGGACACTCTCGCGGAGGAGCTATCTCAATAATCAAAGCTTCAGAAGATGGTCGTATCAGCAAGATTGCATCATGGGCATCGCCTATTGAGTTTGGTAAGTATATTTCTCCACAACAGCTTAGTTTGTGGCAGCAGGCAGGAGTCATTTATATTGAAAATGCACGAACCCATCAGCAAATGCCGCTCTACTATCAGCTTGCTGAAGATGCCATCAACAATGCGCAAAGAATAAATATTCATAAGGCAGTAAAACAGCTTTCAATACCTCATTTAATCATTCATGGAACAGAGGATGAAACAGTAAGTTTTAGTGATGCTTTAGTCATGCATTCATGGAATACACGAGCCTGTCTGACACCAATAGCCTCGGCAAACCATAGTTTTGGTGCCGAACATCCTTATGCCGGACAATTATTGCCACCTCATTATCAGCAAGTTGTAAACGAAACAATAGCGTTTTTCAGAGCCTGATATCTCTAAAAATTTCGTTTTATTTATTGCTTTTTCAGTTGTATATTCGCCCCCTCATTTTTAAACCCCCTTTATTAAGACATTATGGCTATTATTGGAAAAATAAGAAGTAAAGCCGGCCTGCTCATAGGTATCATCGGATTAAGCTTAGTAGCATTTATCCTTGGCGACTTGCTCACTTCTAACCGCTCATTCATTCAGGGAAACACCACAACAGCAGGTGTCATTGGTGGAAAGAAAATCTCTATTCAGGATTTTGAAGCCAAAGTTCAGCAGAATATAGAAAACTATAAACTCAGCCAGGGTAAAGATCAGGTTGACCAACAGACAACAGACCAATTGCGTGATCAGACCTGGGGACAGATGCTTAACGAAGAATTAATAGGCAAACAAATTGCTAAAACCGGATTGGTTGTAAGTAGTGATGAATTGTTTGATATGGTTCAGGGTAATGACATTCACCCTCAGATAAAACAAGCATTCAGCGACCCTAACACCAAGCAGTTTGACAAGAAAAACGTAATCCAGTTTTTGAAAAATATGGATAACGATCAGACTGGCCGCACCCGTGCACAGTGGGTTAACTTCGAAAACAGCATTAAAGAAGAAAGACTCAATCAGAAATATTTCGACCTGATTAAAAAAGGACTTTATATAACCACTGCTGAAGCCAAGCGCGACTTTGAAGCAAAGAACAAAACAGAATCGGCTCGTTATATCATGCTAAACTACAATACCATTGCCGACAGTACTGTAAAACTTACTGATGCCGATTTGCAAAAAGCATATAACGAGAATATCAAAAGCTATGAGCAGCCAGAAGAATCGCGAAAACTTGATTATGTGACTTTTGATGTTGTTCCATCTAACGAAGACAGAACGGTGGCAGAAAAATATATTACAGACCTTGTTCCTGCATTTGCTGCAAGTACAGACGACTCATTGTTTGTAGCTCAGAACTCTGATTTTCCCGTTGACAACAGCTACCATAAAACAGGCACACTTTCTCCTGCTATTGAAGCACAAATGTTTTCAGAAGTTGTAGGTTTTGTATCAGCTCCGTATATGGAAAACAATGCCTACTATGTTGCAAAATTAGAAGGCACAAAAATGCTTCCTGACTCTGTTCAGGCACGTCACATTTTATTTAAGACAGAAGGAAAAGATTCATTACATGTAAAAGCAACTGCCGACAGTATTTATAATCTGATAAAAGGAGGTGCTAAATTTGATCAGTTTGCTATGCTTTCTGAAGATCCGGGCTCTGCCATTAAAGGTGGTGACCTTGGCTGGTTTAAACCCGGAATGATGGTTCCTGAATTCAACGATTTTTGTTTTGACAATAAAAAAGGCTCGTTAGGAGTGGTAAAAACAAATTTTGGTTATCATATCATTGAAATCACAGATCAGGCAGGCATGTCAAAAAATGTCAGAGTTTATGTTGTTGGACGTAAAATTGAAGCCAGCTCCAAAACCTATCAAGGTGTATTTGCAAAGGCAAATGATTTTGCAGCAAAAAATAACAATGGCGACAGCTATACTAAAGCCGTAAAAGACGAAGGATTGAATGCCCGCAACATTGAAAGTTTAAAAGAAAATGACAAAACTGTTCCCGGCCTTGACAATGCACGTGAGTTGATACGATGGGCATATAAAGCCAAAAAGAACGATGTTTCAACACCATTTGAATTGGGTGATAAATTTGTGGTGGCACATTTAATGCAAATAAAGCCGGAAGGTACATTGGCACTTGAAGATGTTAAAGAGCAGGTAGAAGTTGCAGCACGCAAAAACAAAAAAGCAGAAATGCTGACTGAAAAAATCAATGCAACCGGTGCAGCACAAAGTCTTGACGGATTGGCTTCAAAGCTAAATACACCGGTACAGACGATGGAAAACGTTACATTTAATTCACCCTACATTCCAAACCTGGGTGCAGAAATGAGTGTTATAGGAACGATGTTTGGATTAGCAAAAGATAAAGTGAGTAAACCTATAAAAGGCGAGCAAGGTGTTTTTGTTGTTCAGGTTACAGATGTAAAAGAGCCACAGGCTCCTGCTAACTTTAGTGAAAGTAAAACTCAGGCAGAGCAACAATTACAAAACCGTTCGCAGTACGAAACCTTTAATGCTTTGAAAGAAAAAGCAAAGGTTAAAGACTACAGAGGTAAGTTCTATTAGTAATTGTAAAAAAGATTTTACTTAAAAAAATAAGGGCTTCGGAACAATAATCTTCGAAGCCCTTAATATTTTTGTGGTGTGAATAAAGAGAAAGTCATATTGTGGTTCAAAAGGTTGGGGCTGGCAGGATTTTTATTTTTCCTGATTAAAGGTCTGATATGGCTTGCTATTTTCTATGGGGCAGTAGAGTGGTTCAGATAAAGCAGCCAAAACTCAGGCATCAACATAATTGAGAATAGATTTAAAAATTCCAAGTCCATCTGTATTACCCAATAAAGGGTCTGCAGCACGCTCAGGATGTGGCATCATTCCAAAAACATTTCGTTTTTCATTACAGATACCTGCAATATTGTTTAAGGCTCCATTGGGATTAGCAGCTTCTGTTACATAGCCATTCTCATCGCAATAACGGAAAAGCACCTGATTGTTCGATTCTATCTGATTTAATGTAGCTTCATCTGCAAAAAAACGTCCTTCGCCATGGGCAATGGGTATTTTAATGGCTGCGCCAATTTTTAATGATGAGGTAAGAATGGTTTCGTCAGTCTCGGCTTTTATAAAAATATTTTTACAGATAAATTTATGACTGAAGTTGTGTAGCAATGCTCCCGGCAGAAGTTGCGATTCGCATAAAATCTGAAAGCCGTTACACACGCCTAAAACATATCCGCCTTTTGCAGCAAACTCCATCACTTCCTGCATGATTGGCGAAAAACGGGCAATGGCACCCGAACGCAGGTAGTCACCATAAGAAAAGCCTCCGGGAAGTACAATAAAATCACATCCGCGAAGCGAATGTTCTTTATGCCATAATTTTTCTACCGGTTGTTTCAATATGTTGCGCAACACATAAACCATGTCTTCATCACAGTTTGAGCCAGGAAATACAACTACACCAAATTTCATTTTGAATAATATTTCTTATGGCAAAAGTAACGATAAAATTAAATAATTTAGTAGCCATTAATATTGCAACACTAAATTACAATGAGTACAAAAATTGCTGACGGCATATTGCATGAAGTAACAGATGATATTCAGAAAGCTTTGGCATCACAAACCGATTTAGTAACAAAATGGAACAGCCTTACGCCTATACAGCGCAATGAATGGATTTGCTGGGTTACCATTGTGAAAAAAAGCGAAACAAGAGTAGAGCATATTGAACGACTGATTGAAGATCTGCAAGCCGGAAAAAGGCAACCTTGTTGCTGGCCGGGTTGTCCGCATAGAAACACCAATGCAGCCAAGTGGTTTAAGAAACCAACCAAATAATATCTGACAAACACCCAAAACTAAATCAAACCTCTATGAAAGCAAAAGCCACGAGCCTCCGCTCCGGCATCTCTCTTGCAGAGAATGCAACTTTGCGTTACATCATTTTTATTGCCTTGTATTTTTCGCAAGGTATTCCCGAAGGTATTACGTTATTTGTTATTCCTGCATGGATGGCCATGAATGGCAAAAGTGCAGTAGAGATTGCTTCATACAGTGCTATTGTACTTATTCCGACAAGTATGAAAATATTATTGGCTCCCATGATAGAAAAATACACCTACCTTCCAATGGGGCGCAGAAGACCGTGGCTTTTGTTCGGACAGTTTGGAATTTTATGCAGCGTAGTGTCACTTTCATTTATCCATAATCCACTCGATAATATTTCCATAATTACAACCGTAGTGCTTTTTGTACACATTTTTGTTATGTTTCAGGATATAGCAACTGATAGTCTGGCCATTGATATTGTTCCTTTAGAACAACAAGGCAAAACCAACAGTTTTATGTGGGGCGCAAAGACTGTCGGTACCTCGGCATCATTCTTTTTTGGCAGTTGGCTTACCAATAATTATGGATTTTCAGACGCAGTTTTGTTGATGTCAATACCTGTTTTGTTGATTATTTTTATTCCCCTATTGACAAGAGAGCGTAAAGGAGAAAAGTTACACCCCTGGTCAAAAGGAGAAACATCAGCAGCTACTGCTTTAATATCCGTTGACAGTTGGGGAAAACTGTTTAAATCTTTCAAACAGGTAGTGATGTTACGAAATGTATTGTTGCTGCTGACCACAGGTTTTCTATTGATGGCTGCTATTCACTTTATGA
Source organism: Bacteroidia bacterium (assembly GCA_037045145.1). Lineage (NCBI taxonomy): Bacteria > Pseudomonadati > Bacteroidota > Bacteroidia > Bacteroidia bacterium. The sequence goes on along the minus strand of JBAOIA010000011.1, from coordinate 359,900 downwards.
GGACGATGCTGCCGATTTTTACCATTCAGGAATTAAGTTGGACCAATGTTTATTATTCTAAAATTTATTCAACTTCAAATTTACTGGGTGGTATTGCAGGAATGATTGTTGGTGCTTTTGTGATTCAGAGGTTTGGTGTTATCCGATTGATGCAGGGCAGCCTTATTCTAATAGTTATTCTTGCCATAACGATGACTATGATTCCCACACTTTGGTCTGATACCACTTTTGTTTGCACCTACATTGCTTTACTGTGCACCTTTTTTACACTCACCAACATTGGCATCCTGGCATTGGCCATGCAGCTATGCTGGAAACGTATTTCGGCACTTCAATTCACTCTATGTATGACCATTTATAATTTAGGGCTGGCAGCAGGTGCAGCTTTTTTAGGAACAATGCGTGTACATTTTTCCTGGCAGGTGTTGTTTGCTGTATTTGCAATGATGATGATTTTTGTGATGATTATACTGATGCAGATTAAAACCAAAAAACATTCTGAAAGAATAGATCAGTTAGAGCAACAATATTTGGCAGTGGTGCAGAAAGAAGCAAGTCTGTTAACGCAATAAAATCAAATCACGTAGAATACAAAGCAGAAACAGCAACGTTAAGTTACAAATGCTTGTTGAGTAAATTAAACTCCAGCAGTTTTTTAAAAGATTTTTCTTTTACTGTTTTGTGTAGCGCATTGATGTGTTTAATAGCATGTGTATCGGTGCCAATCAAATCTACCCATTCTTTTTCAATCAGCTTTTCGGCAGTACGTTTGGCATCGGGGCCGTAGTAGCCGGCAAGAGAGTTAACATTGATTTGCAGCAACACACCCTGATCGCGGAGGCTGCCATAAAAATCAAAATTATTTCCCCAAAACGGATAGCGTTCAGGATGTGCCATGATGGGTTTGTAGCCCAGTACCTGCATTCTGAAAATTACTTGCAATAAATTATCGGGTGCGTTTACATAGCTGATTTCAAAAAGCAGATGGTTGTTATTGCCAATGGTCAACAACTTTTCTTCTTCTAGCTTATGTATAAATCCATCGTCAAGATAATATTCGGCTGCTGCCTCAATGGTTACAGGAATATTTTCTGCCTTTACTGCCTTTCGCACATCTTCAAGCCCTGCCATAATTATTTCGGGCGTATTACGATAAAAATCACTCATGATGTGCGGTGTAGTAATGAGCTTTGTATAACCTAATGAATGTAGTTCTTTTATCAGTGCAAGAGAGTCTTCAATGGTTTTAGCTCCGTCATCAATTCCGGGAATAAGATGACTATGCATATCGGTTTTAACTGCCAGAAAGTTGGCTGCAGTATTATTTTCTTTGCGTTTAAAAAAGGAGAACATAATTTATTTCCTGTAATTATAACAACAAAAGTATAAGAAAATATTGCAACTTACATTGCAATGTGCAATGTATCAGAGATCTTCATGCCGCAATATAGTTTTTATTCAACAGGTAAGGTAATAATAAATTCCGTTCCTTTTCCTATTTCGGAAATCAGATTGATGTCGCCCTTCAGGTTTTGGATGATATCTCTGCAGATACTTAAACCAAGCCCTGTACCTTCACCGTCAGGTTTGGTTGTAACAAAAGGTTCAAAAATTTTTGTTTGCAGTTCTGGAGCAATGCCCATAGCATTGTCTTTAATGTGCAGATAAATTTTTTTATTTACATTCTTTGTGATTAGCTGTAATTCCGGCTGATAATTTTCGTTAACAGGATAGTTTTTTTTCCTTTCGTTAAGTGCATAAAAAGCATTATTTACAATGTTCAGAACAACACGACCAAGATCCTGAGCATTGGTGTTGATCATGGGCAGCTGTTCGCTATAGCTTTCAACAAGGTTACATTCAAAACCCAATATGTTTGACTTTATACCAGCTGTTGCCAGATAGACATATTCTTTACAGATGGTATTTACATTGGTAAGTTCAAAATCACCTTTATTTTCGCGGCTGAAGGTAACTATGCGTTTAATGATGCGGCTGGCACGCATGCCATGTTGTTTAATCTTGTCAATATTACCGGCAACTTCGCGCAACAATGCTTCCTTTTCTGAAGTGCTGGTTGTGCTTTTTATATCACTGATCATTTCTCCACTCAGTTCAGCAAAATTATTGACAAAGTTTAACGGGTTTTGCAATTCATGCGCAATGCCGGCAGATAACAAACCTAAAGAGGCTAATTTTTCCTGTTTAATCAGCTCAGTAGTTCTGACCTCTACATCATTTTTTGCTGTTGCCAATTCTTTGTTTAGTTTGTCCAACCTTTGTAGAAATGCTTCTTGCTTTAACCGATTTTGCAAATACATTTTTTGATACAGGGCAATCAAAATACTATTAAAGACATCATGATGTTTGGAAATAACAGCTAAAAATTCTTGTCTGTTTATTTGTAACAAGGCTACATCATCTGCTGCAACAGCCGAAAACGGATACACTCCATCAGATAAAATACATTCTTCACCAAAACAATCATTAGTAAATTGTTTTAACAATTCAACTTCGGTATCAACTATTGAAATGGTACCTTTCTCGATGAAAAAAATTTTATTTGCTTTATCACCTGAGTTGAAAATAGTTTGGCCTTTTTTGAATGGTGCAGAAGTGCTGATGGTAGAAAGTAAATGTATCAATTCAGCAGATAAATTTTTCAAAAGATCAACTTGAGCTAACGTTGTTGCAATTTTATTCAAGCTTCTGACTGCCATATAGAAAGAGGTGTAAATGTAATATAAAATAAACAATATAAACAACAATAGTAATTGCGCATGAGCACATTTAATTTATGATATTAATCATGCTTATTAAAAAAAAATACCGTGTAGTGAGTATAGTTAAATGGCTGAAAAAAGCAACAGCTAACTTTTTGCAACTATATTTTTATAAAGATGCTAAGTCAAAAAAGCAGATTGGAATCAATGCGATGAAAAGTGTCATAACTGAGTGTGCCAGATTTTAAAAAAGGCAGAAATACAACCGATAGAGATTTTATGTAGCTGAAAGCTATGCAATTAATTTTTTAACCCAATTATTACAATAATTCGCCAAACGAAAGGTTTTTATTAATGTTTAGTAAAGTATATTAGCACTGTAATTTTAATCTATGAAACCAATGTACGAATACACCAAAGAAATTCTTACCAAGGTGAGTTTTGATAAAAAGCTATTCAAAAAAGAATTGGTTAAAGCTATGCGATGGCTGAAGAGTGATGAAAAAAAGATGCTTATGGTTTGGTGTCTGGCCACTTTCGGTCATAAATACTCTGATGTGCTGACAGAAGTTTTCAGAAAGGTTACACATCAGGGATAGTTTCTGTTATTTTTTCTGATTTAAAAAATCAAGGTTTCGCATCATACCTTTAAAGCCTGTACGGTTTAAGGCAGAGTCTTTAAATTTTTCTTTAAAAATTTCTTCTGTTAGTTCTTCCCAGTCATTTTGATTCATCTCAAGTAATTCATGATTTGCTTTTAGCTCTTCATGCTGATGGGGTTTTGCAAAACGATTCCAGGGACATACATCCTGACAAATATCGCAGCCAAACATCCAGTTTTTAAATTGGTTTTGGAAAGACACAGGAATTTCATTTTTTAATTCAATCGTAAAATATGAAATACACTTACTGCCATCAACAACATGAGGCATGACAATAGCATCTGTAGGGCAGGCATCAATACATTTTGTGCAAGAGCCACAGTAATCTTTTATTGGAGCATCGGCATCGAGTTCAATATCAAGAATCAGTTCTGCAATAAAATACCAAGAGCCTGATTTTGGATTTATAAGATTATTATTTTTTCCAATCCATCCCAATCCACTTTTGCGAGCCCATGCTCTGTCTAATACCGGTGCAGAGTCAACAAAAACACGTCCATCAATTGCTCCAATATGCTGTCGCATGAGTTCGAGTAGTTGATACAGTTTTTCTTTAATTACAAAATGATAATCTGTGCCATAGGCGTATTTTGAAATTTGCGGTGCCTGTGGATTTTGTTTTTTTTCCGGATAGTAATTAAAAAGTAAAGAGATGACACTCTTGGCTCCTTCAACTAATTTAGTTGGATCTAAACGCTTGTCGAAATTGCGTTCCATGTACGACATTGTGCCATGCATGTTTGCTTTAAGCCACTGTTCGAGTCGTGGTGCTTCTTCTTCCAGAAAACCAGCTTTAGAGATACCGCAATGTGAGAAGCCCAACTTTAATGCTTCGGTTTTAACCCATGCTGTTGTCTGGCTTCGGTTCATTGTTTTTTTAAGACTCAGAGTCAAACAATGTGCCTTTCTGCTTTAAAGACTTTTTGCCAAGATGTTTAAAAGCTTTTTCTGTTGCTTCACGACCTCGTGGCGTTCGCATTAAAAAACCTTCCATTATTAAAAAAGGCTCATACACTTCTTCAATAGTGCCGGCTTCTTCACCAACAGCGGTAGCAATGGTGTTGAGCCCTACAGGCCCACCTTTAAATTTTTCTATAATGGCATTAAGTATTCTGTTGTCCATTTCGTCCAGACCGTCAATGTCAACATTGAGTGCCTGAAGCCCGTAGCGTGCAATTTCAATATTTATGGTTCCGTTACCTTTTATCTGAGCAAAATCTCGAATACGCCTCAACAGCGCATTAGCAATACGAGGGGTTCCACGGCTTCTACGGGCAATCTCAAAAGCCGCTTCTTCGTCAATAGCAGATTTTAGAATAGATGCAGAGCGCATTACAATGTCTTGTAACAATCGTGCATCGTAATATTCAAGTCGCGAGTTGATACCAAACCGTGCACGCAATGGTGATGTAAGCAATCCCGAACGGGTAGTAGCACCGATGAGTGTAAAAGGATTTATTTTAAGCTGGACAGAGCGTGCGTGAGGTCCGCTTTCAATCATAATATCAATTTTATAATCTTCCATTGCAGAATAAAGATATTCTTCCACAATAGGACTTAAGCGGTGAATCTCATCAATAAACAAAACATCGTTGGCTTGCAAATTTGTGAGCAAGCCTGCAAGGTCGCCCGGTTTGTCAAGTACAGGCCCTGACGTAACTTTTATTTTTACGTTAAGCTCGTTTGCAATAATGTTGGCTAATGTAGTTTTGCCCAAGCCCGGAGGGCCATGCAGCAAAACATGATCAAGTGCTTCGCCACGCTGTACTGCTGCCTTCACAAATACAGTAAGGTTTTCTGTTACCTTACGTTGTCCTGCAAAATCATCGAAGCTTAGCGGTCTTAATGCCCTTTCTATTTCCTTTTCGGCAGTACTTAAATTTTCACTTGCCGGATCAAGATTTTTATTGATACTCATGTACCACAAAAGTAAAATTTTTGGGAGACATGGAAAGACTGTGATTATCTCAATTTTTACCACACATTGAACAACAACAAGTGACCGGTCTTTCCAACACTTTGAAATTTATCAGTCATTCAAAATAATATGGCGAAAAGATAAATGGAGAATAGTATGGGATTCGGAAATAGAAAATTATTATCTTTAGGCAACGTATTTCTATTGGAAAACATCTTGAGAATATAGATGCTATGAAGAGTATCATTGCAATCCTTATTTTTATGCTGCTCTATAATGCAGGTCTGGCAAGTCATATTATGGGTGGCGAGTTTACCTATACATTTATAGGAAGTGTACCACAGCAACAGAAAAAGGTTTATAAGATAAGTCTCAATTATTACCGCAACTGCGATACTTCGGCTGCACAATTTCAAACGTATTTTGATCTTTATATTTGTTATGACTCTTCCAACACCAACTATAAAAGATTATATGCGCAAATTTCGCTTGATAAGATAAACACACAACCGGTAACACTTCCAGTATTAGACACAACTTGTTATTATAACAACAATTGGTGTGTAGAAAAAGCTTACTATGAAGCAACAGTAATATTGTCGGAGGATACAACCTGGCACTTGTTTTTAAATGATGGGGCACGAAATGTAAGTATCAATAATCTGATTCAGCCTGATAGCACAGGCATATTTTTTTATACGGTTATTCCGGCAGGCATTTCCAATTCTACACCACAGTTTTCGAGTTCGCCAACCCCTTTCATCTGTAATTTAGATACAGTTCAGTTAAGTAATCTGGCATTTGACAGTGATGGAGATAGTTTGGCCTATAAATTAGTGAGTCCTTATGGCAATTTAGGTGTAAACAATTTAATGACCTATCAGGATATTAATTTAAACTTATACTTTTTGTTTCCGTTACCTACGGTCATTTACAGCCCGGGTTATAGTTACACAAGTCCTTTTGGTGCAGGAGGTCTTTGTAATATAAATTCACAAACAGGACTATTGACTATCGCTTCACCAAATCAGGGGTTATTTGTTGTGGCCATAGAAGTGGAAGAGTACAGAAATGGAATACTTCTTTCAAGAACAAGGCGCGACATGCAGGTGATAGTTGCGGCATGCTCCTATAACACGGCACCACAATTAACCTCACCCGTGGTTTTAAATTATCAGATTGATGAAGGAGATTCAATTTGCTTTCCCCTCACGTTTATAGATGCTGAAAACGACTTGATAAATATTTCGGCAACAGGCAATCTTTTTAATGTAGCACTCGCCAATCCGCCTGCCCTATTCGTTGCGAATCCTACTACCAACAATAATACTGCTCAGTTTTGTTGGAAAACAATTTGCGGACAAGCAGCATCTTTTCCTTATATGTTTACTGTAGAATCAACCGACAATGGTTGTCCTTCGAAAAATAGCACCTATGTTTTTTCTATACTTGTAAAATCAATTCCTCACAACCAACTACCATCCATTACTCTGAGCATGTTTCCTGATACAGCAATCTGTACAGGTACAGCCATTCAGTTTAATGCCTCCACACAGTTTGCCGGAAATAGTCCTACCTATCAATGGTATATTAACGGACAAGCACTATCTAATAATTATCCTAACTATATTACGAATCAACTTAACAATGGTGACAGCGTCTCGGTGCAACTCATCAGTAATTCTATTTGTGTAACCGATACCACTGCAATATCCAATACACAAGTTGCATCAGTGTTGCAGCCAACAGTAGCTTCATTCGTTACAAACACTGTTTCAACAAGTAGCATTAATGTGCTACAGCAGTTTATCAACCAATCGGTGGGTAACACCTATAACTATTGGAACTTTGGAGATAGTACACAATCTGTTTCAATAAGCCCGCAACATATTTATGAAAACAGTGGTGTTTATATGGTGCAACTCATTACAGTTAGTGATGATGGCTGCCATGATACAACAGAGGTACCTGTGGACATTAAAACAACGAAAAGTTATTTTATCCCTTCTTCATTTACGCCTGATGCCAATGGATTGAATGATTGGTTTGCTCCAATTGGAGCAGAAATGCCGGATTACACACTTCAGATTTTTAATCGCTGGGGACAATTACTTTTTTCAGAAACAGGAAAACCACAATGGAATGGCTATTATAAAAACCAACAACTGCCTTTAGGAATGTACATTTACACCATTCGGATAAACAATCCTGCAAAGTCCTTAATTGAAACGGGAACAGTAATGTTGTTGCGTTAGATCAACAATTTGTTAATTTTAAACGATAAAATTTTTATTACACAAAGCTCGCAAAGATGTTTCGCTTCGTAACCATGGCATGTTTTTTTAGTTGTGTTTTTATTAAGGATGTTTTTATTTTCATACAAAACGGATTTTAGCAAGTCATATTTAGCAACCCGTATAAACTAACAGTAGCATTTTGATAAGTTGCTAATGAACAGCCAAGTTGTATAGTGCCTCTTTTTATTTTTGTATGACAAAAGAAAAAGTATGTTGCAACGTTTTGTTTGTATAATAATATCACTATTGGCTTTTATAAGTACAAAAGCGCAGGATAATAAAGTAGAAAAGAAAGATAGTATTGAACATCGTATTTTACTTATTCCCTACGACCCGCGTTTTTATTTGTCTGATGCCGATAAAGACATTGCTGAAGAAACCCGAAAAGACCCTAAAACAATTCGTAATTATTTTCACAATCGCAGCGAATGGTTTACCTGGCGTGAGCTAAAGAGACATTATCCAACAATATCACTTTTGCAGAACGACACCGTACCTGCATATATTCAGTCAGCAGGTGATTTGTTCAGTCAAACAGCATTTGATTATGCTACACCCGTAACACGATCACCCGAAAGTCTGATGAATAATGTAACATCAGACAAAACACTTACCGATTCGCGTACAGCAACCAATTATTTGAATACAGATGTACACAACCGCTACATGAAAGCGGATATTCAGAACAAAAAAGTGTTAGCCGATTTGAGCGAGCGATTCAATACCGACATCTTTGTTTTTCTTACACAATTTGAAATTAAAACCAATTATAAAAACTGCTTAGATATTGCCAATAAAATTTATGAGCGTGAAATCAGACTTCATTTTACCATCTATGATAAAACCGGAAAACTAATAAATGGAAACTATGCCATTGCAGTTATTCCATCAAATGTAAATCAAATGGACGAAATTATTTTGAAGTGTTTTCCACTGTTGGCAAAAGGGATTGCAGCATCATTATGATGTAAAAGTTTAAATTATTTGTTACCAGGATATTAATTTTGTTTGCCTTTAGATTACATTCGCAACTTCAATTTATTCAAACATGAGAAAAATTTTAACACTAAGCACATTTTTTGTTATGCTATTAGGCACACAAACAATGGCAAGCAGTTTCTGGACGGTTAAATCAGAAACACAAGAAATGTTATCCGGCAAACGTCAGATTATTCCTGATAAATACATGGTTTATACTCTTGATGTACAAGGGTTGAGAAACCAACTGCTCAATGCACCAATGGAATTTACCGTTCCTGTAAAACAATCACCGGTTGTTATTGAGCTACCTATGCCCGATGGCAGTTGGAATAGCTTTACTATTGTAGAGTCGCCTGTTATGCAACCGGAATTGTCAGCTAAATACCCATTCATCAAAACGTATTCAGGTAGCGGTATTAACAAATCTTCATGGGTTCGAATTGATTTTACACAGTGGGGCTTTCATGCATTGATAAGAACAGCAGAGGACGATATTTATATTGATCCTTATTCCATGCAAACCACCTCTGAATATTTAGTCTATTTCAGAAAAGATTTTATGCATTCGCAGAGCAGTATGGTTTGTGAGTTTGACGACTTACAACAAGGTCAGAATGCAAATAAGGCATTAACAAACGCTATGCCTGCAATGAACCGCTCAATAGGTACAAATTTACGTACCTATCGTTTGGCATTAGCCTGCACAGGAGAGTATGCGGCCTATTATGGCGGAACAAAAGCGGGTGCATTATCAGGTATGGTAACTTCCATCAATCGCGTTACAGGTGTTTATGAATCTGAAGTAGATGTCAGACTAAACTTAATTGCTAACACTGACACATTAATTTTTCTTGATGCCAACACAGACCCGTATTCCAATAATAATGGCGGCACCATGCTGGGACAAAATCAATCTGTAGTAAACTTTTTTATTGGAACCCCCAATTACGATATGGGTCACGTTTTTAGTACAGGTGGTGGAGGCATTGCCTACCTGGGTTGTATCTGTAAAACTGCAGATAAGGCAAAAGGAGTTACAGGATCAGCAGCTCCAATCAATGACCCATTTAACATTGACTATGTTGCCCATGAAATGGGACATCAGTTTGGAGGCAATCACACTTTTAATAGTGTAACGGGAAGCTGCCAGGGTAACCGTGAGGCAAGTGCAGCATTTGAACCCGGTAGCGGAGTAACTATTATGGGATATGCAGGCATTTGTGGTTCTGATGATTTGGCTGCACACAGCATAGCTTATTTTCATACTAAAAGCTTTGACGAAATAGTTGATTATTCTACCTTATCAACAGGTAACTCTTGTCCGATAAATACCATCACGTTTAACAACGCACCTACAGTTAGTGGTGGAGGTATATTTAATGTTCCTGTAGGCACTGCATTTAAATTAGATGGCTATGGCAGTGACCCTGATGGTGATTCTATTACTTTTAGTTGGGAGCAGTTTGACTTGGGCCCTGCCGGAGCATGGAGTTTACCTACAGGCAATGCACCAATGTATCGCAGTTATGCTCCTTCAACTTCTGCACTTCGTTTATTCCCAAAGCTGTCTGTATTGCTTAATCAGGTAAATGCCAAAGGTGAGTTGATAACATCTTATGCGCGCTCTTTACATTTCAGACTTACGGCAAGAGATAACAAACCCAATGGCGGAGGAGTAACTTATAATGATACGATTACAACAGTAAATGTTGTTCAGACTGCTGCACCTTTTGCCATCACTTATCCAAATGTAACAGGCATAACATGGCCTGCCTTGAGTACACAAACAGTTACGTGGGATGTGGGTGGCACTGACGCAGCACCTTTTAACGAGCAGTTGGTAAATATCTACCTTTCGATAAATAACGGAACAACATTTCCTATAACAATTGCAACCAATGTTGCCAACAACGGCAGCTATACTTTTACAGTGCCTAACAACCAATCGAACATTTGCAGAATGTGGGTAGAAGGTGCCAGTGCCGGCTCTATATTTTTTGACATCAACAACAAGGTGTTTACTATTTCAGCACCGGTTGGTATTAATGAAGTCAACAGTCTGAGTCAGCTTACTGCCTATCCCAATCCTGCAGACAATGAGCTGTTGGTTTATATAGGTAACAGCAATCATGGCGAATTAAATTTACGCTTATTCAGTGTTAACGGACAACTTGTGTTGTCACAAACCATTGCTGCTAAGAATACTTCTGCACAGGTAGCACTGAATGTAGGACAACTTCCAGCCGGCTTATATTTTCTAAAAGCAGAAACAGAAAACGGAACAGCAGAACGTAAAATAATTATTAAATAAAAATGCTTTGATAGCAATACAAGGGCTGTTGACAAAAACAGCCCTTTTTTTACGTTTAAAATTCAGTTTAAATAAAGTTCAAATTAACTACTTTCGCATATCACATAAAACAAAAAAGGTGAAGCTGTTTTTCAAAGTTGTATTCACGTTCTTATTTACCATTACAATACTGCAATCTGCAGATGCACAGTTTTATCAGGGTTCGCAGTTGTCTTTTGGCAAAAACCGTGTACAATACAATGATTTTTACTGGACATTTTACAGATTTAAAAACTACGATGTATATAATTATGTAGGAGGAAAAGAATTAGCCACCTATGTTGCAGAGCAGGCACAGAATGAAATGGACGCCATGGAACGTACTTTGGATTATCGAAGTATGTCACGTTTTCAGATTGTGGTTTTTAACAAACTCAGCGACCTTAAACAAACAAATATTGGACTTGAATTAGACGATCAGGCCTATAATATTGGAGGTATGACTAAGGTGATTGGTAACAAAGTACTCATTTATTTTGATGGAAATCATCAGCACTTACAAGAACAAATTCGTGCCGGCATGGCAAGAGCATTGCTTGAACAATTGTTTTATGGTGGTAACATCAGAGAACGTTTGCAGGCATCCATTCTCCTTAATCTTCCACAATGGTACACGCAGGGATTGGTAACCTACCTTTCCAAAGGATGGACAGCTGAAGACGATAATAAATTGCGAGATTATATCATGACAGAAAAAAAACCGGTCTTGAATAAACTTATTGAGCGTGATGAAGTTTTTGCAGGTCAGTCGTTATGGCATTATATCATTACAACTTATGGGGAAGCTTCATTAAGTAATTTGGTTTATATGACACGCATCAACCGTAGTCTTGAAAGCGGTTTTGTTTTTGTTCTTGGCGTCCGTTTAAAGCAACTTTCTGCCGACTGGTTAAGTTATCACACAAAAAAATTTCAGGAATTTGAAAAGAACAAACTTCCAATTGTAGCAACACCATTAAAAATTAAAGAAAGGAACAAATTAATTTATCAGGTAAAATCAGACCCATTTGGAAACAGAGTAAGTTATGTAACCAATAAACGCGGTCGCTACAAGGTTAAAATTGCTGATGTGAAAACAGGTAAACGTATTTGCGCTGATAAAGGTGGATATGTTTCTTTGACAACAGAGAACGATTGTTCCTTTCCCATTACAGCCTGGCATCCGTCCGGAAAAATATTAGCAATAGTTAAAGAACAAAAGGGAAATATTATTCTGAATTTGTTTAATACAGAAACAAAAAAACCTGACCTTTCAGAGATAATGAGTTTTTCTAAAATTCTCAGCATGACCTACTCTCCCGATGGATCAAAACTATTGATGTCGGCTGTTCAAAAAGGTCAAAGCGATATATATGTATTTAATGTGCGAGGTCGTAACTTCGATCAGGTTACAAATGATGTGTATGATGACTTGTACCCACAGTATGATATTACAGGCAGCAGAATAATTTTTTCATCAAACAGAAGCAATGATACCCTTGGAGTTGACATTAAACAAAATCCATCACAGAACAATTTGGATCTTTTTATAGAAGACCTCTACAATAGAGAGGGAAAATTATTGCGTATAACCCATTCGCCTGAGAATGAAACTTTCCCTGCTATGAGTGATTCACTTCGAATAACCTATCTGTCTGATAAAAATGGTGTCATCAATAGATTTGTCTCGGAGATGGATAGTGCTATTAGTTTTATAGATACAACAGAACATTACCGATATTTTTTCAGACATTATGCTTTAACTAATAGCAACAGAAATATTCTGGAACAGGATTTTTCAGCAAGAAAAAATAAGTTTACAGAATTAGCTGTTAACAATGGCAGATACAGAATTTTTCTGAAAGACAATATGCCCTTTGATAAGTCAAAGACTTTTGATTTAACTTACTCTTCACAATCGGTTTTTAAACCAAAACCTGAAGTTGTAAAATCAAAACCCGAGGAAACACAAGCACGTATTGTAACAAGTGAACCATCACATAAAAAAGACAGTGCAGCTATTGATGTTGGAAATTATGTTTTTCAGAGTGAATTCAAATCAAAGAAGAAGAAAGAAGAACCGATAGAAAGTAAATCTGTCACAACAGATACAGTTAAAACTATTCAAGAGAAAGTGAATTTGCAGCCGGATAGCATTGAAGAAAAAGTCACTTCTGATTCTGCAATTTTCCGGATGCCAAAACAGCGCAACTACGATATTTCATTTTCCTCTGACTATATTCTTACACAGCTCGACAACAGTTTGTTCAACACAACCTATCAGCCATACACCGGTGGTGCCGTATATTTTGATCCCGGAATGAATGCCCTGTTCAAAATTGGAATGAGCGACTTGATGAATGACTACAAAATCAGTGGTGCGTTTCGTATCGGATTTGATTTTAATAGTAATGAATACATGTTGATGATTGAATCTTTAAAGAAAAGAATTGATAAACAGATTCTTTTCTCACGTCAGTCAAAATTATTCTCAGTTTCAGACCTCGATGTGTTACGTACACATACCTATAATTTAAAATATTCAGGAAAATATCCATTCAGCGAAATTTCCGCAGTTAAGGGAACCATTGACATGCGCATGGATAAGTCTATATATGTTGCAACAGAGAAAGCACAATTAGAAAAAAGTGATATAATAGACTATTGGGCCAGCATTAAAGGAGAATATATTTTTGATAACACTATTAATAAAGCATTGAATCTTTACAATGGTACACGGTTTAAAATTTTTGCTGAAATGTTTCGTAAAATCAACAGGCCCGAAAAAATGGTTTACATCATTGGTGCGGATTTTCGTCACTACATTAAAGTACACAGGCAAATTATCTGGGCAAACAGATTATCGGCAAGCACTTCATTGGGCAAGCAAAAATTGATATATTATTTAGGCTCGCAGGATAATGTTATTGTTCCGGGTAATAATTTTAATAATGAAATTAGTGTTGACAAGAACGAGGAGTACGTTTTTCAAACATTAGCTTCGCCCATGCGGGGGTTTAAACAGAATATCCGTAATGGTAGCAGCTTTGCTTTGTTTAATTCGGAGTTGCGTATTCCGGTATTTCAATATTTGCTCAATAGACCAATTCGTTCAGACCTGATTCGGAATTTTCAAGCAGTAGTATTTTTCGATGCAGGCACAGCATGGTCTGGTACTTCACCATTTTCTAACACGAACGGACTTAATGAAGAAGTGATTGGTGGCGGAGGCAGCAACCCGGTAACAGTTACTGTGATTAAACAAATACAACCTGTAGTTGGAGCCTATGGCTTTGGATTTCGTAGTCGAGTATTCGGTTATTTTATTCGTGCCGACTGGGGTTTTGGCATTGACGATCGTCAGGTACAAAAACCATTGTTTAATCTTGCTCTTGGCCTCGATTTCTGATTATCGCAAAACAAATGTGCGATAGCTGTCTAGTTTTATCAGAATAAATAAGAGGATTGTAAATCCCCACAATGATGACCCTCCATAACTGAAAAAGGGCAGGGGTATTCCTATTACGGGCATCAGACCTATTGTCATTCCTACATTTACCATAAAGTGAAAGAATATTATTCCTGCAACACCATAACCATAAATTCTTGCAAAGGCTGACTTCTGCCGCTCGGCAATAAAAATAATTCTATATAACAATGCCAGAAACAAAAGAACAACAGTTGTTGTACCAACAAATCCCCATTCTTCGCCAACCGTGCAAAAAATAAAATCAGTACTTTGCTCCGGTACAAAATTATATTTGGTTTGAGTACCCTTTAAGAAACCTTTTCCTGTCAACCCACCTGAGCCAATTGCTATTTTACTTTGATTTACATTGTAACCGGCACCTTTAAGATCCTCTTCCATTCCTAAAAATACCTGAATTCGTTTTTTCTGATGAGGTTCTAAAACATGGTTAAATACATGATCAACACTAACTACAACACCAATACAAATGGCAACCAATCCGGCAACAACAAAAAATGTTTTCCATTTCCGAAACAGTAAAACAATTATTGCAGCAAGTATCAGCAGAGAGGTAACGAGTATTATTTTAGGCACTAACAACGAAACTACAAACAATATGGCAGCAGAAATACCAATCATAAGCAACCATCCCGGAATAATTTCTTCGCGATATAGAACAATGCAAAATGATAGAAATACCAATGCAACACCGGTCTCGTTTTCTAATAAAATGAGTAGAAGTGGAATAAAGAAAATCGCAACTGCATAAATGCGCGTTTGCCATGTGTTTTTCTTTATTCCTGGCGGACTTAAAAATTTTGCAATCATCATAGCAGTAGCAAATTTTGCAAACTCCGCAGGTTGAATTCCAAAATCGCCAATGCGAAACCACGACTTACTTCCTGCAACTGTATGACCGAAAAAAAGTACAGCTATCATAGAGATTATACTGATTGTATAAATTACTCCGGAAAAGGCATCATAAAACTTCCCATCAATAATCAGTATAAAAAATGCAATAACAAGAGATGTGAAAATCCACATCATTTGCTTGCCATAGTTTTGTGAAAAGTCTGTTATGGCCCGATGTTCTTCATTATAGACTGCTGCAAAAATGTTTAACCAACCGGCAATAACCATAATTAAATACAGCGACACGAGCCACCAGTCTATATTCTGAAAAACACTTTTCTGCTTTCTCATTATTTAGTCATCTAAAACGGTTGAGTCTTTTGCCACAGGTACTATCACTGCATCTAACATTCGTTTTTCCAGATCAGGACGTTTTATGGCTTTCAGTAAATACTTCTGAACCATTAAACTTGCAATAGGTGCTGCAAAATGTGCACCTTGTCCAGCATTTTCAACTAAAACGGCAACAGCAATTTTTGGATTTTCACGCGGAGCAAAACAGAAAAAAACAGAATGGTTTTTTCCATGTGGATTTTGTGCCGTTCCTGTTTTACCACACATCACCAAACTGTCAACACGCGAGCCACGGGCTGTGCCACGTTCAAAAACCCATTCCATTCCATCTTGTATGGCATCAAAATATTTTGAATCAACCAACGTGTAATTTTTCTTTTTGAAATGATCAGGCAGGTAATGTTTATAACCGATTTCTTTTACAATATGAGGCACATAATAATATCCTTTATTGGCAACAATGCAGGCAGCATTAGCCATTTGTAATGGTGTTATACCTAATTCACCTTGTCCTATTGCTAATGAAATAATGGTTGATGATTTCCATCGCCCTTTTCCAAAGAAGCGATTATAGTAATCAACCGTGGGTACGTTACCTCGCAACTCATGCGGCATATCTACATCAATTTTTTTACCTATGCCAAAGCTAAGAACGTAATTGCGCCAGATATCAAAAGCATCTTCTGTTCTGTTGTATTTTCTATTGTCAATCACCCCACGAAAAGTCTGGCAATAATAAGTGTTACACGAAACGGCAACTGCAGTGCGTAAATCAAGAGGAGAGCTGTGCGGGTGACAGTGAACAAAAATATTTCCAACCCTATAGCCACCTGCACAACTGAAATAAGTTTCCGGGGTGATTACCTTCTCTTGCAAACCAATGAGTGAGTTGATAATTTTAAATGTTGAACCGGGAGGATAGTAGGCCATCATGGCACGATTAAAAAGGGGCTTATCCTCATCTTTTAATAAACGGCCATAGTTGCGCGAGCGTTCTCTGCCAACCATCAGATTAGGATTGTATGTAGGGCTGTTAACCATTGCAAGAATTTCACCGGTTGAAGGGTCAATAGCAACGGCACTGCCTCGTTTATTCTGAAATAATAACTCTGCGTACTCTTGTAATTCTGCATCCAGCGATAGTTTTAAATTTTCACCGGATATTGCAAGGGTATCATATTTCCCTTCTTTAAAACGTCCTTTTTCACGATTAAAATTATCAACCATCATATATCGGGTACCGCGTCTGCCTCGTAATTCTTTTTCATAGCTCTGCTCAATTCCACTGATACCAATATAGTCGCCCATTTGATAATAGTTGTTTTTAGCAGTCACATTTTCATCTACCTCACCAAGATACCCCAATAAGTGTGCTGCTGTGTTGTAAGGATATTTTCTGATGGTACGTGGTTGAACACTGAAGCCTTTGTATTTAAAAAGCTTTTCCTGAAGTGTTCCGTATGTTTCTGCTGAAATTTGTTTTTCAAAAATTGACGAACGATAAGGAGAATAATTTTTTGCTTTTTGAAATTTCTTCCTGAAATCTTCAATACTGATTTTTATGATAGAACAAAATTCAACAGTGTCCATTTCTTTGACTTCACGGGGTGTAATCATTAAGTCATAGACAGTCTGATTAAACACCAGTAGTTTTCCGTTTCTGTCATAAACCAAACCTCTCGAAGGGTAGTCAATTATTCTGCGTAGTACGTTTTCATCGGCCGACAACTTATATTTATCTTCAATAACCTGTAAATAGAACAAACGCCCGATATAAACAATAGCCACCAATGCAATGTTAATTACTAAAATGAGGCGTTGTGTGCTATGCGAGGTTTTCAAAATCTTGAATTATTTGCGTTGCACTTTTGTTTTGTCGAATAACAACAAAATGATAAAAATTATTACCACAGATGTAACGGTAGATAAACATACTCTGAGGAATGTTGCTCCGAAATCGTTAAAACGGAACACTTCTGTATAAAACAAAAACAGATGATGCAGAAAAATACTGATAAATAAATAATACACCATCCACAGAATGCCCATTTGTTTTAATGATATTACTGCATCTGAGTCATAGCCATCACGAGGGGCAAGAAGTTTAATGATGTAGGGACGCATAAAACCAAGAAACACCGATGCTGCTGCATGCATACCCAAAGTATCAGAGAAAATATCAACACATATACCCGTAATAAAAGCAAGAATAAGCAGCAGTGTTTTTGGAATACGAACGGGAAGCAGTAATAAAAAAAGCGGGTACACAAAAGGATTGATATATCCGGCAAAGCGGATTTTGTTAAGCAGTACAACCTGCAACAATATCAACAGAATAAAACGTAAGACAGATTTAATTATCTCGGACAGCATCTTTTTGTTTCTCTTCTAATTGTTTACGTTCATTTTTCAGCAAGTTGTTCACCACATACACATACGATACATCATTAAAACTTGTACTTAGTTTTAGTATAATTCTAAAGGAGTTACTTCCTGCATCAATATCAAATGATTTTACTGTACCTACCATAATACCTTCAGGGTAGTAGGGCGAAAATGTTGTAGTTACCAGGGTGTCGCCAACTTTAAAGGGCACATGTCGCGGAATGTCAATCACTGTAGCCTCTGTTGGAGAATTATCGCTATCCCAAACCATTGAACCATTGTAGTTGTTGTTTTTAAAGCGCACACTTACCTTGCTTTGTGTGTGAAGAAATGAGGTAACCGTGCTGTAATGTGCAGATACATTCTTAACGATGCCAATAATCCCATGACCTGTAATGACACCCATTTCGGGTGCAATACCGGCATCGGAACCCTTGTTAAGAGTCATATAATTGTTGCGCCTGTTTGTGCTGTTGTTAATGATTTTAGCCTCAATGTAGGAATATTCAAGATTGTGAAGGGTGTCCACTTTATGATTTCTTACAACTGTGGTATCGAAATAAGATGAAGGAAGCTGAGTGCGCAAGTAGGCATTTTCTTCGGCAAGCCTTCTGTTGTTTTCAGCCAGATTCAAATAATCGGTTACAGAACTTATAGTGGAATAAACAGATGACACAACTTTATTGGTTGAGTTAAGTGTTGCTGCATTCTGATAAGAGTTGTTTTGTGCAATAAGGAAGAAGCAAACTGCCTCAAGCAGTATAAAAAATATGAAAATGTAATTCCGGCTTAAAAACAGGAATAAATTACGCATAAACTATAATTTGCAGAATGAAACCCAACCTTTACAAAGGTGCAAAGTTAATTTTCTAAGCATTGTTGACAATTGAAAAGTTTTAAACGAGGTTATCAATATTTTCTTACAAAAATCACCACCAACTGAGTGACCGTAATGTGCTTGCGGTTACCTATTTTCGCATCATAAAATTTAATAGTGCCGGATTGGAAAAAAAGTTAAGCGAATTAAAGCCGGGTGAGGCGGGAGTTATTCAGAATTTCAGTGATGAAGAGATAAAACTTAAGCTGATGGAAATGGGTTGTATTCCCGGTGAAACTGTACTGATGGAACGAACGGCTCCTTTGGGCGATCCGATTGCAATTAAAGTTGCAGGCTATCAGCTTAGTTTAAGAAAAAATGAGGCAGAAACTGTATGGGTGAGTACATTATAAATAGAAGGAGAATTTAAGTGGGTGAAGTTATTCTAAAAGTGGCATTGGTTGGTAACCCTAATAGTGGTAAAAGCACATTGTTTAATGTATTGACGGGTCTCAATCAAAAGGTAGCCAACTTTCCGGGTGTGACAGTAGAAAAACATGTGGGCTACTTTAGCTTACGCAATGCGTTTGAAGGTGTTGATTATAAAGTTGAACTAACAGATTTGCCCGGTATTTATAGCTTATACCCTAAAACACTTGATGAACAAATTCCATATAAAGTACTAACCGACCCACAAGACCCATCTTTTCCCGACAGGATTATTGTTATTGCTGATGCATCTAACCTAAAACGCAGTTTGTTCTTATGCTCTCAGATAATTGACCTGAAGATTCCTGTTGTTTTGGTGCTTAACATGATGGACTTAGCTGTTCACAAAGGGTTGCTGCCCGATATTAAAAAACTGGAACAGGCATTAGGCATCAAAGTAATTCCGGCAATTGTACGTCAGAAAACCGGTATAGAAGAAATCAAGAAAGCGGTTCTCCACACTATTCCAATTCCCGAAAACGATATTATGCCGGCAACAACACTGGCACCTGAATTGATTCAGGAAATCAAACAAGCATTTCCGGTAAAAAGTGATTACACTGCGTATCTTCTTGCAGGTAATTACGATAAAGTTGATTTGAGTTTTGTAGGGCAAGACGGAAAGCAAAAACTGGATACACTTTTACAGCAGCATCAGTTTAGCCAAAAAGCAATGCAGGCAACGGAAACACTTGAGCGTTACAAAACTATTTCTGTTCTTCTTAAAAGTTGTGTCAGCGAACCGGCCTCAGTGCAAAAATCACTGACACGAACCGTTGACAATTTGGTTACACACAGAATATGGGGATATGGAATTTTCTTAGCTATACTTTTTGTAATCTTTCAGTTTATATTCAACGTGGCACAGTTTCCGATGGATTTTATTGACGGAACTTTTGCCGATTTTTCTCAAAAAATAAGCGAAATACTTCCAAAAGGTGTGTTGAATGATCTTATTGTAAACGGTATTCTTGCCGGCCTTGGTGGCATCATCATATTTGTACCACAAATTGCCTTATTGTTTTTATTCATTACCATTCTTGAAGACACCGGATATATGGCAAGAGTCAGTTTTATTATGGATAAGTTGCTGAGACCATTTGGATTAAATGGCAGGTCAGTAATTCCATTGATGAGTGGTGTAGCATGTGCCGTTCCTGCCATTCTTGCCACACGAACCATTCAAAGCTGGAAAGAACGTATAGTAACAATTATGGTAACACCATTGATGAGTTGTTCTGCACGACTTCCTGTTTATACGTTACTCATCTCGTTGGTTATTCCTCGTTATTATGTTTTTGGGTTTATTAATTCTCAGGGATTGGTAATGATGCTCATGTATCTGATCGGATTTGTTGCAGCCATATTTTCTGCATGGTTGTTTAAAATGTTTGTTAAGGCTAAGCAGCGTGATTTTTTTATCATGGAATTACCGGTTTACCGTTTGCCACGATGGAAAAATATTTTCTTCGTGATTTTCGATAAAGTAAAAATATTTTTATTCGATGCCGGAAAAATCATCATTGCTATTTCGATTATACTTTGGTTTTTATCATCACGAGGACCTGGAAAAGAATATGCCGAAACTGAAAAACTATACGAAGCTAAAGCAGAACTTCCCGAAACAACACAGGACGAACTGAATCAATTGCAGGCGCAAAAACTGGAACATTCCTATGCAGGATGGACAGGAAAAATTATTGAACCTGTAATTAAGCCGTTGGGCTTCGACTGGAAAATAGGGATAGCTTTGGTGACATCATTTGCAGCACGCGAAGTGTTTGTCGGAACCATGTCAACCATTTATAGTGTAGGAAGCGAAGGTGAAAATCTGCCGATTAGAGAAAAAATGAGTGCAGAAAAAAGAGCAGATGGAACGCCACTTTATACCTTGGCAGTTGGAATTTCTCTGATGTTATTTTATGCTTTTGCCATGCAATGTATGAGTACACTTGCAGTAGTAAAACGTGAAACAGGAACCTGGAAATGGCCAATCATTCAGTTTGTGTATATGAGTGCTTTAGCATGGGTATCAAGTTTTGCCGCATTTCAATTTCTGAGTTAATTTATTATTTTTCGACCGAAATAAATTATGGCAAAAGTTACACTGGAATTTATAGAAGAAGCATTAAAGAAATATGTTCCCCATAAAGCAATTAAATATTGTGTACAGTGGATTGAAGAACATCAGATAAATCTTAAAATTACAAGAAGCCGAAATAGTAAATATGGTGATTACCGTCCGCCACAAAGGGGATTTGGTCACCGTATTTCTATCAATCACGACCTTAATCCTTATGCCTTTCTCATCACATTCATTCATGAAGTAGCACATCTAAACCAGTGGAAACGTAAAAAACAAATTATCACTCCACATGGAAAAGACTGGAAAGAAGAGTATCGCAAACTGATGCTACCAATATTACAAGAGAATATTTTTCCAACTGATGTTGTTGTTGCATTGAATAATTATATGACAAATCCATCTGCCACAAGCTGCTCGGACCACGACCTGCTGAGGGCATTACGCAACTACGACAGAGAAGAAGATAAATGGACTACCCTGGAAGAAATAAACTTTGGCGTTAAGTTTAAAATCAGAACCGGTCGTACTTTTATCAAAAAAGAAAAACTCCGCAAAAATTATAGTTGTATTGATTGTCGTTCCAAAAGCATTTACTTTATTAATCCCATTACCGAAGTGATGCCTGTAGATTATTGAACAAAGAAACGATCAGGTACATTAATCAGAAAAACTTTTTTGCGAGCACGTGTAATGGCAGTGTAGAGCCAGCGCATATAATCAACACCATACATTTCTTCTGCCATAAAACCCGGATCAATAAACACTGTTTCCCATTGCCCACCCTGTGCTTTGTGCCCTGTAATAGCATAGGCATATTTTACCTGCAATGCATTGAGATAAGGATCTTCCCTGAGTTTACGCATGTTTACCTTACCATCTGCCTTGCGATAATGATTTCTTACTTCATCGAATAATTTTTTATACTCATCATAAGTCAATGCAGGCGACTCACTGCTCAAGGTATCAAGCAACAGTTTTACCTCAAGTCTTGTTGACTTATCATCAGATAATTCTATAGTAGCATTTACAAAACGAAATCCAAAATATTCTTCCTGCTTTTTTAAACGAATCAGTTTAATTTCATCACCATTGGCAATAAAGGCATTGGCATTGTCTGATTCATGCCAGTAGTAATTGTTTTTTACAACCATCAATCTTTCGTTTTTTTCAACTGCCTCTTCAAAA